>NZ_QGSZ01000209.1 GCF_003857055.1 Micromonospora inaquosa
GTTCCAGGCGTTGACCGTGTAGCCGACCCGGCAGGCCCCCTCGGTCGGCGGCGGGGTCGTCGGCGGTGCGGTGCCGTCCAGGCCGAAGAAGCGGATCACCTGCGCGGCGTCGACCGGCAGGTTGTGCGTGACACCCTGCATGCTGATCGCCTCGACCGGCGCCATCGTGCCGCTGCTGCCGTACCGGGTCCGGGTGTAGCCCGACTGCGGGGAGTCGGTGTACGTCGGGGTCTGGCTCAGCCCGTGCACGTTGGTCCACTGCTTGACCTGCTCACCGAAATTCGGATAGCGCAGCGTCTCGTCGTTGGTGCCGTGCCAGATCTGCATTCGGGGCCGCTGCCCGGTGTAGCCGGGGTACGCCTCCCGAACCAGGTCACCCCACTGTTGCGCGGTCCGGATGAGCTGCCCGTTCGCGCACTGGCTGTTCCACTCGGAGGTGCCGCCGGTGGCGAAACAGGCGAACGGCACCCCGGCGAACGAGGCGCCCGCCGCGAACACGTCCGGGTAGACGCCCAGCATGACGTTGGTCATCATCGCGCCGGAGGAGGTGCCGGTGGCGAAGATCCGCGCCGGGTCGGCGGCGTAGCGCTGCCGCACGTAGTCGACCATGGACATGAGCCCGACCGGGTCACTGCCGCCGCCACGGCGTAACGCCTGCGGCGAGTACACGTCCCAGCACTTACTGCTGCGGGTCGCCGACGGGTAGATCACGATGAACCCGTACCGGTCCGCGAGGGATGCGTACTGGGTGCCCGAGTGGAACGCGGGGCCCGTCCCGGTGCAGTAGTGCATCGCCAGGAGAATCGCCGGTCGGGTCGCCACCCGGTCCGGGACGTACAGGTGCATCTGCAGGTTGGTGGGGTTGGTGCCGAAGTTGGTCACCTGCGTGAGCGTCGCCGCCGACGCGGGGGTGGCGAACGTCAGCGCGGTGGCGGCCAGCGTCACGGCCGCCATGACGACGCCAAGCGTTCTCGTCTTCAGTGTCATCGTCGCGATCCCTTGCGAAAAAGGCGCGTGGAAGGGGACTTAAGTCGAGGACTGCCCTTCGCCCGACCTTGACCGCGGCTCGCGTGACCATGTCAGCTTCAATCGAGAGCACTCGATTGTCAAGACTTCCGGAAACCTTTCGCTGCAACGGTTTTGCCGGCCACCTGCACTTGCATCGGCATTGACGGGCATAATCAGGGGTGATAGGTGCCGAGAAATTACCGGGACGTTTTCGGAACATGCCAGGCCGCCACTGAGCACGGCACGAGGGGCAGCCCGACCGGATGGCCGGGCCGCCCGTCTCCGCCGCTCAGTAGATGTCCCGCCCTCGCTCGTCCGGCACCCCGGACTTGCGGAAGAAGTACGTGTTGATCTGGTCGCGCCACTCGGTGGCGCACCGCACCTGCTCATCGAGGCGTTCGGCGACCCGCTGGTACACGCTCGGGTCGATCATGCCGTTCAGCCTCTGCCACCTCCGTCGCATCGCCGTCACCTCCTCCACCCCCGCGAAGTGGGTGTCGTAGATGTGCTGGATGACGGTCGAGCCGCTGTGCAGCACATGCCCGTACGGCACGTGGTGGAAGAAGAGCAGCAGCTCGTCGGGGCAGCTCTCGGGTGACTCGTACACCTGCGCCCAGTACGGCGGGTACTGGCCGGTGAAGCCGGTGCCCGACGCGCGGCTGCGGTCCACACCGACACCGTCGCGGTCGGCGAAGTGGTAGGTGCCCCACCGCGTGTACTCGTACCCGTCGACGCCGGGACCGTAGTGGTCGCCAGGGTTGACCATGAAGCCGACGCCCAGCGGGGCGGTGTAGCGCTCATAGGTGCGCCACGAGTCGTCCATGATCTCGTGCAGGGTCCGCCGCACCAGCTCCGCGTCGGCGGTCGCCGACGGCGGGAAGGTCAGCGTGATCCACTCGTCGAGGATCTCCGTCGGGTCCCGCCGAGGGTCCCAGGCCAGCCGACCGAACGTGTACAGGTTGGCCTGTGCCAACGGATGCCCGGTCCAGAAGAGGTCGTCGCCGACGTTGGCGACCGCGACCAGCCCGCCGCCCGCCGCCGCCTCGCCCGTGATCACGTCGGCGATCGTCCGCCCACCCGGCCCCCAGGGCGCGAAGCGCAGCACCTCACTCCACCATGGGCCGAGGTGGCAGACGTGCCGCTGCTGGCCGGTGTACTCCTGGGTGACCTGCAACTCCACCGCCAGCCGGGTCGCCGGCATCGCGGCGAGCACCGGTGAGACCGGCTCACGCGTCTGGAAGTCCACCGGACCGAACTTCACCTGGACGACCACGTTGGTGCGGAAGCGCCCGTCGAGCGGGGCGAAATGATCGTAGGCGGCCCGCGCCCGGTCGGTGGACCGGTCCCGCCAGTCCTGGTGGTGGTTGTAGACGAACGCCCGCCAGTGCACCACTCCCCCGTGTGGGGCGAGCGCCTCCGCCAGCAGGTTCGCGCCGTCGGCATGGTCACGGCCGTACGTGAACGGGCCGGGTTGCCCCTCCGAGTCGGCCTTCACCAGGTAACCACCGAAGTCCGGGATGCGGTCGTACACCCGCCGGGTGGTCGCGGCCCACCAGAGCCGCACCTTCTCGTCCAGCGGGTCGGCGGTCGGCAGACCACCGAGGATCACCGGCGCGGCGAAGCTGACCGACAGGTGCACCCGGATGCCGTACGGGCGCAGCGCGTCAGCGATCTCGGCCACGTCGCCGAGCCGTTCGGTGAGCAGCAGCGCCTCCGTGTGGGCCACGTTGACGTTGTTCACCGAGATCGCGTTGACCCCACAGGAGGCCAGCAGCCGCCCGTACTCCCGTACCCGGGCCAGGTCGCCGCGTGAACGGCCGTCCTGCCAGAAGATCGAGCCGCCCGCGTACCCCCGTTCGACCTGGCCCATCACCGGGTGCGCCGCCACGTTGTCCCAGTGGTTCAGCATTCGCCGGCGCAGCGCCGGCCGGTGCCGCTCCGCAGGGCGGGTCGGGTCGAAGGCCGCCGCGCAGAGCCGGACCACGTGGAAGAGCCCGTACAGCAGGCCGGCCGGCGCGTCGGACAGCACCACTGTCACGTCACCGGCCCGCGCCAACACGAAACCCTCGTCGCCGAGCGTGCCGTCGTCGCCCAGCTCGGCCAGCGCCGCCTCGCCGGCTGCACGCGCCGCCTCCACCGCCGGGTTGGGCAGCTCATCGGCGCCCCGCAGGGCGAGCACCAGGTCGACGTCGACGTTCCACGACGGGGAATGCCACACCAGCCCGCCGTAACGCGCGCAGGCGCGTGAGACCTCGTCGAGGACGGTGTCGATGAGCAACCCCTCGCCGTGCAGGAGGATGCGGCGCGCGCCGAGCGACCGGAACGCCTCCGGGGGCAGCCAGGCCGGGTGGACGCGCGGCCCCTCACCTTCCATCGGCTCCTCGACGAACATCAACTGCTCCAAGTCCACCGACTCTTCGGCGTTCACCGGTCCTCCTTCAGCACGACAACCCCGTACGCCGGCAGCCGCAGGATGGCGCCGGCTGCCGTGCGGTCACCGGTGAGCAGGTCGACGCCGCCGGTCCGGGCGGTCACCTCGACCGGCTCGGCGCGGTGGTTGAGCAGAAACAGCAGCCGCGACCCGTCCGCCGCGACCCGGACGGCGGATTCCAGGTCCGGTACGTCCGGGTAGGGCCCGAGCAGGTCGTGCCGGTCGAGCACCCGCCGCACCACCCAGGACACCCCGGCCTGGTCCAGGCCGGCGGCCACGTACCAGCCGTCGCCCGCGCCGAAGGAGTTGCGGGTCACCGCCGGGGTGCCCGCGTAGAAATCGGCTTGGTAGGTGCCGATGATCTGCGCACCCTGCGGAATTACCAGCTCGAACAGCAACCGCGCGGCGACGTCGACCTGGTCCGCGCCGTCACCGAGGCGGACCGGGTTGACCACCTCCGGGCCACGCGCGTCCCACTCGTCGACCCGGACACCCATGAGCTGCCCGAGCGGGCCCGGCACGTCCATCAGGAAAGCCTGGTCGTTCTCATCCACCCGGCCGGACAGGTAGGTGGTCAGCACCGACCCGCCGCGCGCCGCCACCGCCTCCAGATGCTGGGGCAGGTCACCCTTGATCAGATGCAGGGCCGGGGCGACGACCACGTCGTAGCGGGACAGGTCGGCGGTCACCGCAACGACGTCCAGGTCCACGCCGGCGTCCCAGAGTGCCCGGTGGTACGCGAGCACGACCTGTTGATAGCGGACCAGCCGGGACGGGCCGTCGGACAGCTCCAACGCCCACCAACTGTCCCAGTCGAACAGCAACGCCACCCGGGCCGGGGTCCGTGTGCCCAGGGACGCCGGGCCAAGCCGTTCCAGTTCGGTGCCCAGCTCGGCGACCTCCCGGAACACCCGGGTGTCGGAGCGACCGGCGTGGCCGATGACCGCGCCGTGGTATTTCTCGCTGGCCCCGCGGGAGGCGCGCAGCTGGAAGAAGAGCACCGCGTCGGCGCCGTGCGCCACGGCCTGCCAGCTCCACAGCCGCATGAGACCGGGGCGCTTCAACGGATTGACGTCGCGACAGGCGGTGCAGCTCGGGGTCTGTTCCATCAGCCAGAACGGCTGGCCGTCCTTGAGCCCGCGCATCAGGTCGTGGGTCAGCGCCATCCGGGCGGCTGACTCGTCGTCGGGCGGGTAGTTGTCCCAGGAGACGAAGTCCAGGTGTGCGGCCCAGCGGTGGTAGTCGATCGGCCGGTACATGCCCATGAAGTTCGTGGTCACCGGCAGCGTCGGGCTGGACTCCCGAATGGCGGCCTTCTCGTCGCGGAAGTTGGTCAGCATCGCGTCGGAGGTGAACCGCAGGTAGTCCAGGGTGATGCCCGGGAACGCGGTGTGGTCGGGGCCGCGCCAGTGCTCGGTCAGCGCCGACGGTGGTTCGATCTCGTCCCAAGCTGTGAAGGTGTGCGACCAGAAGGTGGTGTACCAGGCCTCGTTCACCTCGTCGAGAGTGCCGTAGCGGTGGCGCAGCCAGTCGCGGAAACCGGCCGCGCACAGCGCGCAGTAGCAGGCGCCGCCGTACTCGTTGCCGACGTGCCAGGCGAGCACCGCCGGGGTGTCGGCGTAGCGACGGGCGACCCGGCGGGCCAGCTCGGTCGAGAGCCGGCGGAACACCGGTGAGCTCGGGCAGGAGTTGTGCCGCTGACCGAACCGGTGCTTGCGGCCCTCGAAGTCGGTTCGGGTCACCTCGGGGTACGCCTTCGCCAGCCACGGCGGGTGGGCGCCGGTGCCGGTGGCCAGACAGATCCCGCGCCCTTCGGCACTGGCCCGCTCGACGACCCTGTCCAGCATCGCGAAGTCGTAGGTGTCCTCGGCGGGCTGGGTGAGCGCCCAGTCGAACACGCCGAGGGTGACCAGGTCGATCCGCGCGTTGTCGAAGAGCCGGTAGTCCTGCTTCCACACGTCCTCGGGCCACTGTTCCGGGTTGTAGTCGCCCCCGAAGGGCACCTTGGCGCTGAGGGGCAGGCTCATCTGGTGAACTCCTTCCGGATCAGGTGGATCATCGGGTCGCTGTTGCGCAGGAACGCCAGGACCGCGATCGACGCGAGCAGCATCAGGACCGCCTCGGAGAAGACCGCCGTGATCCCGGCCGCCGCGGCCAACAGCAGGGCGTTACCGACGGGAACACCAGGGGTACGCACGAGGAAGTGCACGGCCAGCCGGAGCGAGTCCCGGGTGCGGAAGTCGAACAGCGAGGTGATCACCAGAGCGTTGGCCGCGCAGAGGGTCACCGCCACCCCGATCAGCACCAGCGGCACCGCCCACCAGCTCGAAAGGCCAACCGCACCGGAGTAGGCGAGGTTCACGGCGAGCACGGTCAGCCACAGCAGCGTCGGCACCCAGATGCGCAGCACACCGGTCAGGTTCGCTCGGTAGCCACGCCAGAACAGGGTGGCCGGGCGCAGGTCGGTCAGGTCGGCTCGCTGGTGGCGCAGGGCGTACAGGGCGGCGGAGATCGCCGGGCCGACCGGCACCAGGAGGAGCGCGGCCAGCGGCAGGTTGCTGGGGTCGCGGCCCAGCACCAGCAGCGGAAGCAGGCCGGGCACTGTGGTGAGCAGCAGGAGCAGCTCGACCACGAGCAGGATGTAGACGCGCGAGCTGATCCGCGACAGTGGTCCGTCGCCGAACTGTCGCCACGTCTGGCTCGCGCCACTCACCATCGTTCCCTCTGGTCGTTCGGCCGGTGGTCACCGCAGGGTCCGGTCGGGCCGCGACTGGCCGCCCGACCGGACCCCGCTGTCAGCCGTTGTCCTTCTGGAACCGCTCGTACGCCTTGTTGACCAGCTCGATGTACTGGTCGGAGTTCTTGGCCTTCAGTTCGGCCACGTACGCGTCCCACTCGCTGAGCGGGCGCTGGCCCAGGGCGAACTTCAGGGTGTTCTGGGTGACGAAGTCCTTCAGCGGGGTCTCCCAGAGCGACACCTGCTCCCGCTCCTCGTCGGTCAACGGGGCGGGCGGGGGCACCACCCGCGGCTTGCGGGCGTCCATCACCTTCTGGAACTCCAGTTCCTCCGGGGAGAAGAACCCGCGGACCAGGTCGGGGCTGCCGCCGTAGGCGAAGACGCCGTTCTGGAAGCCGAAGTCCTTCTGCAGGTGCTTGGGCGCCTTCGGGTTGAGGCCGAGGAAGTCGACGCCGGGGTTGAGCGTCCGCTTGCCGGACGCGTCCGTGGTGAAGGTGGTGCCCTCGACGCCCCAGCGGGCGAACTCCAGGCCCGCGTCGGAATACCAGAGCCAGTCGATGAACTGCATCATGGCCACGAAGTTCTTGCTCTCCCGGGCCTTCGAGGAGATCATGATGCCGTTCTCCAACCGGGGGAACGGGTTGATCTCACCGGCCGGGCCGATCGGCAGCGGGATCTTGGCCATCTTCGCGTTCGGCAGGGTCTTGGCCAGGTCGGGCCGGTGGTTGTTGACCAGGGTCTGCGCGTTACCGGTGACCACGAAGGACTTGCCGTTGGCGAGCTTCTGGCGGGCCTGGTCGTCGGTCTGGGTGAAGCTCTCCGGGTCGAGCAGGCCCTCGGCGACGAGCTTGTGCAGGTAGGTGACCATCTGCTTGTACTGCTCGGAGGCGCCGGTGTAGGTGAACTTCTTCGCCGTCGGGTCCCAGGTGGCGTGCTGGTAGTCCCAGCCGGCCTGGGTGCCGTGGGCGGAGCCGAGGATGTTCAGCAGGGCGCCGGTCGGGTTCGGCTTGCTGAACAGGTCGGAGTACGGGTAGACGTTGGGGTACTTCGCCTTCATCGCCTTGAGTACGGTGTACAGCTCGTCCCAGGTCTTCGGGACGGCGAGCTTCAGCTCCTCCATGATGTCGGTGCGTACCAGCACCGTGTAGTCCTGGGTGGGCTTCTCGTGGACGCCGGGCAGCAGGTAGAACTTACCGTCGGACTGCCGCAGGTTGTCGATCTCCGGCTGGAGGTTCCACTTGGCGATCTTGTCCTTGAGGTTGGGCATCAGGTCCAGGTAGTCGCTCACCGGGAGGATCGCCCCGGAGGAGACGAAGGCGTTCTCCTGCGGGTGGTACGTCTTCGGGATGATCAGCGGGGCGTCGCCGGCGCCGATCAGCAGGCTGCGCTTCTGCTCGTAGTCGCTCAGCGGCACGGCCACCGGCTCGATCTTGACGTTGGTCCGCTTGGTGAGTTCCGACCAGAACAGCCAGTCTTCCTTGAGCGGGTAGAACGTGTGGTTGTTGTAGAGGGTGGAAAACGAGAGCGCCTCGGTGGCCTTGAACTGGTCGCCGATGCCGTAGCTGGCCATCGCGCCGACCCGGTTCTCCGAGAGGTCCGTCGACTCACCGGGGTCCTCGGAACAGGCGGTGGTAAGGGAGAGCGCGAGCAGACCCGCGGTGGCTATCGCCACCCGGCGCCACGTCTTGTGGAGCATGGCTCGTCCTTTCAATGGTGGGGTTCGGAGGTGCAGCGGAGCGGCGCTCGCCGTCATCCCTTGACCGCGCCGAGCATCACGCCGCGGACGAAGTACCGCTGAACGAAGGGGTAGACCGCCAGGATCGGCAGGGTGGTGAGCACGATCGTCACGGCCTGGAGGGTTGCCGCGGCCTGCACGACGTCGGCGGCGGCGGCGCCGGACTGCTGTGCGTCAGTGGCGCCCGCGATGAGATTGCGGAGGTACACGGTGACCGGCAGCAGATCCTGCCGGTCGATGTAGAGGAACGCGGTGAACCACGAGTTCCAGAAGGAGACCGCGTAGAAGAGCACCATCGTCGCGATGATCGCCTTCGACAGCGGCAACACGATCCGCAGCAGGGTCCCGTAGGTGTTCAGGCCGTCGACGGCCGCGGCCTCCTCCAACTCGCTCGGCAGACTCTCGAAGAACGCCTTCATGACCAACAGGTTGAACACGCTGATGGCGTTGGGGACCACCACGGCCCAGATGGTGTTCTTCATCCCCAGGCTGGTAACCAGCACGTAGTTGGGAATCAGGCCGCCCGAGAAGAACATGGTGAACAGCGCGACACCGATGAGAAAGGTGCGCCCCTTGAGCTGCGGCTTGGACAGCACGTAGGCGTAACAGGTGGTCAGCACGATCGAGATGAGCGTGGCGACCACGGTGTACACCACCGTGTTGCGGTAGTTCGTCCAGAACAACGCGTCCGACATCAGCAGCTTGTACGCGGTCAGGTCGAACCCGCGCGGGACGATGGTCACCTTCCCGGCGATGATGTACGCCTCTTCGCTGAGTGACCGGGCCACGATGTTGAGGAACGGGTACAGCGTCACCACCACGACGCCGATCAGGACGACCGTGTTGACGACTCGGAAGACCCGGTAACCCCGGCTGTCATCCGGCCCGCGGGTCTTCGGGGCGTCGGTTTTCGTACCGAGGATCACCACAGGCTCGTCCCCACCGTGCGCCGGGAGATGACGTTCGCCGACAGGACGAGGACCAGCCCGATCACCGCCTCGAAGAGGCCGATGGCGGCCGCGTAGCTGAAGTTGCTCGACTGAAAGCCCATCCGGAACAGATAGGTGGAGACCACGTCGGCGGTCGGGTACGTCAACGGGTTGTAGAGCAGCAGGATCTTCTCGAACCCGACCGCCAGGAAGCTGCCGATGTTGAGGATCAGCAACGTCACCATCGTCGGACGGATGCCGGGCAACGTGACGTGCCAGGTCTGGCGCAGCCGGCCGGCGCCGTCGATGCGGGCGGCCTCGTACAGGTCCTCGTCGATGGTGGTGAGGGCGGCGAGGTAGAGGATCGTGCCCCAGCCGACGGTCTGCCAGACCTCGGACGAGACGTAGATGCTGCGGAACCACTCCGGTCTCTGCAGGAACGCCACCGGGTCGCCGCCGAACAGCCGGACGAGTTGGTTGGCCGTGCCCTCGATCGAGGTCAGCTGCATGACCATCGCCGCCACGATCACGATCGACAGGAAGTGCGGCAGGTAGGAAACGGACTGGACGAACCGCTTGAAGCGGCGGGCCCGGACCTCGTTGAGCAGCAGCGCCAACACGATGGGCAGCGGGAAGCAGAACAGCAGGGTCAGCGTCCCGAGCACCAGGGTGTTGGTGAACACCTCCCAGAACGTCGGGTCGGTGAGGAACATCCGGAAGTAGCGCAGCCCGACCCAGTACTCACCGAAGATGCTGCCGCCCGGTTTGAACCGACGGAAGGCGATGATGTTGCCGAGCATCGGCAGATACCGGAAGACCAGGAAGAACAGCAGCGGCAGAATGGCGAGGGAGTAGAGCTGCCAGTCCCGGCGCAGTGCCTGTCGCCAACTGCGACCGCGTCGTGGCGAGCGCGGGGCAGGGCTCAGCGCCTCCTGCGGTGAACGCGGCGGCGCCGGCGGCGGTGGCCGCAGGGTGGATGTCATCCTCGACCCTCCTATGCCGACTGTGGAACAGCCACGAGGGGCTCGACCCGCACCGAGGTGAGCAGTTCCCGCTCGTAGCCGACCTGGCGCTCGGCGCCGACCAGCCGCAGCCGCAGGGTCGCCGCCACGTCGCCGCTCGATCGGCCGAAGCGCAGCTCGACGTCACCGGGCTCGACGATCCGCTGGCCGGCCAGCCCGGTGAACGACGCCACGTCGGCCGGTACGCCGAACGTCACGTGTGCCGCCTCGCCGGGCGCCAACGGCAGTCGGGTGTAGCCGATCAGCCGGACCACCGGACGAGTGGTCTGCGCGACCGGGTCGTGCAGGTAGAGCTGCACGACCTCGGTGCCGGCCCGCGCACCGGTGTTGGCGACGGTGATCCGTACCCGCACCTCGCCGTCGACCGGCCAGGTCGCCGGTTCGCCGCCGGTCTCGTTCGCCGGATGGAGCACCGTCGCGTCGGACCACTCGAAGGTGGTGTAGCTCAGACCGTGGCCGAACGGGTACGCCGGCGTCGGGTCGATCGAGGAGACCTTGTTGCGCCGACCGAGCGGTGGCGTCAGGTAGGTGTTCGGCAGCCCGCCGGCGTCGCGGGGAACGCTGACCGGCAACCGTCCGGAGGGGTTCACCGCGCCGGTGAGCACCTCGGCGAGCGCCTGCCCACCGAGCTGGCCGAGGAAGAACGCCTGCACCACTGCCGCCGCGCCGTCGAACTCCGGGCCGAGCGCGTAGGGGCGGCCGGTCATCAGCACCAGGACGACCGGGGTGCCGGTGGCGAGGACAGCGCGGACGAGGTCGGCCTGCACGCCGGGGAGTCGCAGGTCGGCGGCGTCGCAGCCCTCACCGGAGGTGCCCCGGCCGAACATTCCCGCCCGGTCGCCGACGGCCAGCACGCACACGTCGGCGGCGGCAGCCGCGGCGACCGCGGCCGGGATAGCCGAGGTGTCCTCGCCGGTGATGGCGCATCCCGGCTCGTGGGTGAGCATCGGGACGCGCCGGGCCAACTCGTCGCGCAGCGTGGGGATCTCCAGGCCGAGCCCGAACTCGCTGTGGTTGACGCCCACGTGGTTGGGGAACGAGTAGCAGCCGAGCATGGACATCGGGTCGTCGGCGGCCGGGCCGACCAGGGCGACCCGGCTGCCCAGGGGCAGCGGGAGGAGACCGGTGTTGCGCAGCAGGACGACGGACTCCCGGGCCAGGCGTACGGCGATCTCCTGGCTGGCCTCGTCGTCGAGGCGCAGGGACGCCACGTCGTCGGGCAGCGCCTGCCAGCCCTCGTCGAGCAGGCCGACCTCGACCTTCTGGATCAGCACCCGACGCAGCGCGCGGTCGATCAGCGCCTCGTCGACGTCGCCGCGGCGGACCGCCTCCACCAGCGGTTCGCCGAAGGCGTCGCCCGTGGGCAGCTCGACGTCGATCCCCGCCCGCAGGGCGAGCCGGGCCGCGTCGGCGGCGTCCCCGGCGACGCCGTGCAGGGTCTGCAGGAACCGTACGGCGAAGTAGTCGGCCACCACGGTGCCGGCGAAGCCCCACTCGTCGCGCAACAGCCCGGTCAGCAGCCCCTGGTCCGCCGCGACGGGCAGGCCGTCGATCTCGGCGTAGGAGTTCATCACCGAGCGGGCGCCACCGAGGCGCAGCGCCATCTCGAACGGCGGCAGGATGACATCGGCCAGCTCGCGGCGGCCCATCGGCACCGGCGCCTGGTTTCGTCCGCCCCGGGAGGCGGAGTAGCCGGCGAAGTGCTTCAGCGTGGCCACCACGCCGGCCCGCTCCAGGCCCCGCACGTATGCGGCTCCGGTCGTCCCGACCAGGTAGGGGTCCTCGCCGATCGTCTCCTCGGTGCGGCCCCAGCGGTAGTCGCGGGTGACGTCCAGGACCGGGGCGAGGCCCTGGTGCACACCGGCGGCGCGCATCGACCGCCCGATCCGGTCGGCCATCGCCTCGACCAGCTCGGGGTTGAAGGACGCGCCCCAGCTGAGCGGAGTCGGGTAGACGGTGGCCCGCCACGCCGCGAACCCGGTGAGGCACTCCTCGTGCACCTGGGCGGGAATGCCGAACCGACTGGCCGCCACGATCTGCGCCTGCGAGGCCGCCAGCGACCGGGCGCCGAGCACCGGGTCGACCGGTGCGGTGCCGAATGGGCGGGTGAGCTGGCCCAACCCGTACTGGATGACTGTGCTCCACTGCGGCAACTCGCTGATCATGTCCGATTGGTGCGGTGCGACGCCCTCGCCGCTGGCCTCGGCGCCGACCCAGACCCCGACGAGCTGGGCGACCTTCTCTTCGAGGGACATCAACGGCAGGAGCGCGTCGGCCCGCTCGGTCGGCGACAGCCGCTGGTCACGCCACGGCGCGGCGCCGCTGACCCCGAGCGTCTGGCTTCTCATGCCGTTACCCCTTAGCTCCGGCCACATCCCCGTACCCTGTGGAACCAGCTCCGTGGCGGACGTTTTCTCACGATCCGAAACTTTCCGGAAACCTGCGTAACCTTTTCGGCAACCTAAGTGCCGCATCGATGCCTGTCAAGAGTCTCAATCGGACCACCAGGGAGTGTTTCCTGCACACGGTGACTCTCCGATCGGCACTCGGTCGCCGACGAGCCGCGCGGCGGCCCACGAATGGACAAGCTGACTTCGACACCGACTGGCGTGAATGTCTCATCATGTTAAGGTCGGCCGAAACTTTCGGATGTTGTATGAGGCTGCGATGACAGAGCACCGCCCGCTCGGCCCACCCGCCTCCACCACCATCGCGACCATCGCCAACGACGTCGGCGTCTCGGTCGCGACCGTGTCCAAGGTCCTCAACGGCCGCGGCGACGTCGCCCCCGGCACCAGAGCCCGGGTAGAGGCGAGCCTCGACCGCCACCAATATCAGCGCCGCGCCCGACGGCACGTGACCAGCGGCGGTCGGGTGGACCTCGTGTTCCACCAGTTCGACACGGGTTGGGCGATGGAGATCCTGCGCGGCGTCGAGGCGGTGACCTCCGCGGCCGGCATCGGGTTGTCGGTCGCCCACCTCGACGGCGCGCACCGGCCGCCAGCACGATGGCTGGAGGCGTTACTCGCCGACCGCCCGCTGGGTGTGGTGTTCGTCCTCGCCCACCTGGCGGAGGCTCAACAGCAGCACCTGCGGCGGCAGGGCATACCGTTCGTCGTCGTCGACACCGACAGCGCGACCTCGGCCTCCGTGCCCACCGTCGGGTCGAACAACTGGAATGGCGGCCTGCTCGCCGCCCGGCATCTGCTGGAGTTGGGGCACCAACGGATCGCCATCATCTCCGGTCCACCCGATGTGCTGTGCAGCCGCGCCCGCGCCGCCGGCTTCCAGTCGGCCCACGACGAAGCCGGGATGGTGGTCGACCGGGAGCTGATCCGCTACGGCAGTTTCTCCGCCGGTGCCGGGCACGCGCACGGGTTGCAACTGCTCCAGCGACCGGACCGACCCACGGCGATCTTCGCCGGGTCGGACATCCAGGCCATGGGGGTGCTCCGGGCCGCCCGTCAGTGCGGCCTCCGGGTGCCCGAGGACCTTTCGGTGATCGGGTACGACAACCTGCCGGTCTCCGCCTGGACCGACCCGGCCCTCACCACGATCAACCAGCCGTTGCGCGACATGGCCGGCATCGCCACCCAGATGCTGCTCGACCTGACCCGGGGGAACGAGCCGGCGACCAGCCGGATCGACCTGGTGACCGAGCTGGTCGTCCGGGAGAGCACCGCGCCCCCCGCCAACCCGCACTGACCCCGGCCCCTGCGAGGAACCGTGCCCCACTCCACCCTCACCGTCGACGAACTTCAGCGGTACGCACCCGAGGTCGCCGAGCCCGACGACTTCGACGAGTTCTGGCGGGACACGCTCGCCGTGGCAGCCGCCGCGCCGTTGCTCGTCGACGTCCGTCCCGAACCCACCGACCTGCGGCTGCTGGACTCCTGGGACGTCACGTTCGCCGGCTTCGGCGGTGACCCCGTACGCGCCTGGTACACCCGCCCGGCTGGTGTGCGAGAGTCGCTGCCGGCCGTGGTCGAGTACGTCGGCTACGGTCGCGGTCGCGGCCTGCCCCACGAACGGCTGACCTGGCCGGTGGCCGGGTACGCGCACCTGCTGATGGACAACCGGGGCCAGGCGGGGCAGCACGGCGCCGGGGACACCCCCGACCCGCACGGCGCACCCGGCGGGCCCTCGCCGGTCACCTGGGGGGTCCTCGACCCGCGGACCTACCACTACCGCCGCCTGATCACCGACGCGGTCCGCGCGGTCGAGGCGATCCGCGCGCTGCCGGGGGTCGAGGGCGACCGGGTCAGCGTGGTCGGCAACAGCCAGGGTGGCGGCCTCGCCCTGGCGGTGGCCGGCCTCGTCGACGATCTCAGCGCGGTGCTGACCACCGCCCCGTTCCTCTGCGACATGCGCCGGTCCGTCGCGCTCACCGACCTCGCGCCGTACGGCGAGATCGCCCGGTACCTGGCCGTGCACCGGGAGGCCGAGGAAGCGGTGTGGCGCACGTTGTCCTACGTCGACGCGGTGAGCTTCGCCCGCCGGGCGACGGCACCGGCGCAGTTCGGGGTCGGCCGACGCGACCCGGTCTGCCCACCGCGAACCGCCTTCGCCGCCTACAACCACTACGGTGCCGCGAACGGCAGGCCGGTCCCACCCGAACGGGAGATGCACGTCTACCCGTTCAACGGTCATGAGGGCGGCGAGGCCGTCCACGTCCGGCGTCAGCTGCGCTGGCTGGGCTCAGTGCTCCAGCCAGCCCGAGCCTGAGCGGCTCACCTCCGAGTTACGGCTCCAGCAGGCTCTGGACCGGAGCACACGCACGGCAGGGCCAGACGCGTACGGTGCCGTCGTCGTGGGTCGAGACGAGCCGCTCGCCATCGGGGCTGAAGTCGACGGTCTCCACGGAAGCCCCGAATCCCTCGAAGGTCACCGACTGCGCGGCCGTCGAGGCACGCCACAGACGAGCGGTTCCGTCCTTTCCAGAGCTGAGCACCCACTGCCCATCCGGGCTGAACGACACGTGCCAGACGGGGCCCTCGTGTCCTCGCAACACCATCGGGGCGACGCCGCTGGTGAGGGAGTGAATCTGCACTGTGCCGTCGAACCCGGCACTGGCGACCCGTTGTCCGTCCGGGCTGAAGGCCACAGCCCAGACCAATCCCTCGTGACCGGGCAGGAGCAGCGGTTCGGCAGTGCCGAGGGCGTCCCAGATCCGTAGCGTGCCCTCCGCGCCAGCGGTGGCGACCCGCTTACCGTCCGGGCTGAAGGCGGCGTACCGGATCTCTTCGGCGACTCGATGGACCACCGGGCCGCTGTGGCCGGTGAGGTCCCAGATTCGCAGACTCCCGTCGTTGCTGACGCTGGCCAGGCGACGGCCGTCAGGGCTGAAGTCAGCGGTCCACGCCTGCTTCTCGTGCCCGCGAAGCACCACGGGCTCTTTCCTACCGGCGAGGTCCCACACTCGCACACTGCCGTCTCGGCCGCCGGTAGCCACACTCGTCCCGTCCGCGCTGACCGTGAGCCCGTAGACGTCACCGTCATGGCGGCCCAGCACCCGCGACTCGGCCGGCGTGGCCAGGTTCCAGACCCGTACCGTGCCGTCCTCGCCGCCGCTGACCACCCGCTGCCCGTCCGGGGTGAACGCGGCGGACCAGGTGGCCTTCTGGTGACCCCGCAGAATCAGCCGTTCGCTGCCCGGGTCCCAGATCCGTAGCGTGCCATCGTCGGCAGCGCTCACCAACCGGGATCCATCCGGGCTGAACGCCAACGCCCAGACCCGGTTGGTGTGGCCGCGCAGGACCACCGGGTCACCAGCGCCGTTGGCGTTCCAGATCCGTACGGTCAGGTCGTCACTGGTGGTCGCGATCCACTGTTCGTCCGGGCTCAGCGCGAGCCCTTCCACAGTGCCCTCATGCCCACGCAACACCACCGGGGCCGCCGACCCGGTCAGCGGCCACACCCACGCCGTACCATCCGCGCTGGAGCAGGCCAGACGTTTGCCGTCCCGGCTGAAGACCAGTGTCCTGGTGGCCTCGCGCGGCCCGGTGAGAATCGTTCTGGTGGAGCGCCCGGCCAGATCCCAGAGCCGTACCGTCGCGTCGTGGCTGCTGCTGGCCAACTGGCGCCCGTCAGGGCTGAAGGCCACCCCGACCGCGACCTTGCTGTGCCCGCGCAGCACCACCACCGGTCGATCGCCGCCGCGGGCATCCCAGACCCGAACGGTGGTGTCCTCGCCAGCACTGGCGACCAGTCGTCCGTCGGGGCTGAAGGCCACGCCCCACACCGGGCCCTCGTGCCCGCGCAGGATGATGGGCCCACTGGTTCCATCGATCTGCCAGATCCGGACGGTGCCGTCCGAGCCGGCGGTGACCAGCCGTTTCCCGTCCGGGCTGAACATCGGACTCCAGACCTGCCCCTCGGGCCCGCCGGTGAGAGCCAGACTCGGTCCGGAGACGCCGTGCCCGGCCCAGGTCCACACCCGCACCTCGCCGTCGGCCCCGGTGGCCGCCACCCGCCGCCCGTCCGGGCTGAATGCCACACCGAGGGCCTTCTTGCTGCCCATCGGCACGATCGCCTGCAACCGGTCATCGACGACGGCCTGGCGAAGCACCATCTCCGCATCGAGAGTCGGGCGGACGGTCAGCGCGCGTCTGGCGAGGCGCTGCGCCTGTCGCGGATCGATCTGCAGTTGGTTTCCGGCCTCGACCGTCAACTGCCGGGCAACAGCGAGGTCCCGTTCGGCAGCCGCCCGGTTCGCCTGCACCAGTGCCACTGCCGCGAGGACGCTCACCACCACAACGGTCGCCGCGAGGCCGGTCACTGCCACCCGGGTGCGCCGCCGTCGAGCCGCCCGGTGCCGGGCCTCCAGTGCCCGGCTGGTCTCCAGAAAGTCCCGTTCCAGGTCGCTGAGGTCCATCACCTGATGGGCCTCCCAGAGCGCCAACTGGACGCCCCGATACAGGAACCCGTCGACGCGGTGGTGCCGATTCCACTCGGCGGCGGCCTCGGTCAGCCGGCGGTGAGAGCGCAACAGCTCACGATCTTCGGTCAGCCAGCGGCGCAGCCGGGGCCACTCCTGGATCAGGGCCTCATGGGCCACCATGACGCCCTTCTCGTCCGCGGTGACCAGCCGCGCGGCCGTCAATCGACCCAGCACCTCAGCGGCGGCCAGTGGGTCGGCGCCACCCACCAACTCGGCCAGTGGTGCCCGACGCCGGGTGTCCTCGGTGCCGTCACCGAGGGCGGTCAGACGCAGGAAGATGTGCCGTGCCAGCCCTCGCTGTCCCTCATCGAACTGCCCGTAGACCCGTTCGGCGGTACGGGTGATGGCACCGTTCACACCACCCGACTCGCGATAGTGGGCCAGTGTGATCCGCTTGCCCTGCCGCAGGCGCGACGTCTCCAACAGCGCGTGGGACAGCAGCGGCAGCGCACTCGTCTGACCGTCGACATCCGCCACGGCCATCTCCACCAGCGCCGGATCCACCAGTAGCCCGGCGCGCTCGGCGGGGCCGGTGATCGTCCGACGCAGATCCTCGTCGTCCATCGGGCCGATCAGCAGTTGGTGCTCATGGAGAGCGGCCACCAGGGCCGGGTAGGCCGCACACCGACCATAGAAGTCGGCCCGCACTCCCAGCACCACACATGCGCGGGAGACCTCCGTCGCGGCGAGCAGCGCGGCGATGAACGCCGATCGCTCCTCTTCGTCGCGGCAGAGTGTGAAGAGCTCCTCGAACTGGTCCACCACGATGAGCATGTTCGCGACCGATGGACGGGAGTCGAGGATCTGCTCGATTGTCGCGCGGATGCTCAGCGGGTCATCGGTCAGTTGGCGCCGCATCGTGTCACGAGCCAGGTCCTGCTCATTCACGAGCTGAAACGCGAGCTCCTCGACGGGATGTTCGCCGGGGGTCATCAGCACAGTGGCCCAGGCCGGCTGTCCCTTGACGGGCTGCTCGGCCACGGTCGCCAGCAGGCCGGCCCGGAGCAGGGATGACTTGCCCGCACCAGAGGGGGCGAAGACCGCGACGAACCGTAGGCGGGTGAGCATTTCACACAGCTGGGCCACCATGCGTTCGCGTCCGAAGAACCATTCTGAGTCCTCCGGCTGAAACGCCGTCATTCCCCAGTAGGGCCCGCGGCCGAGCCCTGTCTCGACGGACGTCACGGTGGCGATCAATCTGTGCCACCGTTCGGTCCACTCCTCCAGATCGCCGTCACAGGCGGCCACGTACGCCAGTGTCACCTGAAGGCTTGGCACGGTCTCGCCGCTGGCCGCCTTCGCCAGGGTGGTCACCGAGAAGTGCGCGCGCCTGGCGAGTTGGCGGTACGTCGGCGCGCCCGCCTTTGTCCGGAGTTGGCGTAGGTCGAGCGCGAATCGCTCCAGCTCGCCTGCCTGCGGGTCGAGCGGCCGCTCAGGTCTTCCCACGTTGTCCCCCGTCACGGAGTTGTTTGTCAGCCTGGCGACATGATTGGCAAACAATCCATTAGGGACTATATCTAGTTCCGTGATCGCCGATCGGCGAGTGTCGGGAAGCAGCCACGCGTGCGGCGACGTTCGACAACCCAGCGCGACCGGCGGCACGGAGGAGGACTGGAGGGGATGCATGATGCACGCCAGAAACGGCGTCGGCGCTGTCACCTGCGGCACTGATGGTCGTCCTGGGTTCGGGGGGTGTCACGCTATCCCGAATAGACGGGGAGGTCCCTATTCAATTACGCAATTGATTGGTAGCTCAGGATTCGTCAACTCTGTCAGCGTTCGAGCAAGGCCGGCATAAAGCCCCCGCTGGGCGGCTGCTTGGCCAGCCGTCGGAAGCCGGCCAGACACGCTGATGGGGCGGCGACGGGATTCCGTCGCCGCCCCATCAGGATGCGGACTTGATCAGGAGGCGGTGCAGGATTGCACCACCGGGCGGTTCCAGTTGCCGTTGGCCATGGTGGTGAAGCCGAAGACGTTGCCGCTGCCGTTCGACCGCATGGTCATGACGTTTCCGCTGGTGTCCCAGCTCGGGCTGCCGCTCCAGGTGCTGGACACCTTCTGGGGTGGGGTGACGGCGACCACGACGGTCCAGTTGCTCGCTCCACTGACGGTGACCGAACTGTTGAACCGGTCGCCCCACCGGGTGCCGTCCTGCAGGGTCGCGGTGCAGCTGCCGCTGGGCGGGGTGGTCGGCGGAGTGGTGGTCGGCGGGTCGGTGGGCGCGGTGCCGTTGTTCAACGCGGCGAGAACCGCGTCGTACGCCGCCTTCTTCTGACCACTGCTGTTGAACAGCAGCGGGGTCTGCGACGCCCGCCACGAGTCACTGTCCCGGATGCCCCACACCGTGACCCCGTTGCAGCGGGCCACCGCCAGGCAGTCCTCCACCACGCTGCGGTAGGTGTTCGCCGGTGCACCCTGGATGTCCAACTCGGTCACCTGAACATCGACGCCCAGCGCCGCGAAGCTCGACAGCGTGGTGCGGTAGTTGCTCACGTACGGGGAGTCGTTGTTGAAGTGCGACTGGAACCCCACACAGTCGATCGGCACACCACGAGACTTGAAGTCGCGCACCATGTTGTAGACGCCCTGCGTCTTGGCGTGCGTCCAGTTGTCGGTGTTGTAGTCGTTGTAGCAGAGCTTCGCACCCGGATCCGCGGCCCGCGCCGCCCGGAACGCCGCCTCAATCCAGTCGTTCCCCGTGCGCTGCAAATTCGAGTCACGACGCGCACCCGAACTACCGTCCGCGAACGCCTCGTTGACCACGTCCCACGCCACGACCTGACCCCGGAAGTGCGTGGCCACCTGCGTCACGTGGTTCAGCATCGCCGACCGCAGCGCGCTCCCACTCATGCTCTCCATCCACGGCGGCTGCTGCGAGTGCCACGCCAGCGTGTGCCCCCGCACGCTCATCCCCCGACTGCGCGCGTGATTGACGATCTGATCCGCCGCCCCGTAACTGAACCGACCCTGCTGCGGCTCGGTCGCGTCGATCTTCATCTCGTTCTCGGGCGTCACCATGTTGAACTCACGGTTCAAAATCGTCGAGTACGTGCTGTCGGACAGCCTGCTCGCGGCCACCGCCGTACCGAAATAGCGCCCCTTCTCGGCGGCGGACGCGCCCAGTGTCGTACCGGCGCTCGCCGTGCCCGGCAGGAACGCGGCGCTGGTTGCGGCGAGCAGAGCCGCGGCGGCGAGGCCGACCGCCGTACGCGCTCGGGGGCCGAACCGTGGGCGGGTGTCCTCTTGGCACCGTTCGATCATGTCTCTTCCTTCCGTGGAACCCGGGGCGGAACACGCACACCCCTGCGGTGGTGGGGTGCCGGGTCACGACCAGCGCGGGAGTGCGCCCGGGAAGAGGCACACAACCTTGGTCATCGACCTCAGTGGATGTGGAGTATGTCAGCGCCACTGATCGACAAGCAAGAATTTCCGGAAGGATTGCGAGAATTGTTTCGGGCCCGCTACCGGAGCAGGACATGGCTGCCCAGGCCACGTGTCATCAGGAGCTGACAGCGGTGCGCTGTCGGCTGGGTCGGAGACGTCTACAAGCTTCAGGGCACCGCAAGTTCCGGAAGTTCTCTCGCTACGCTACCGAACGTTCGCGGCACCTCGACGAGCCCCGAACGAGCGGGATTCACTGCTCCACGGCGCGGTAGAGCCGGCTCACGGTCTCGGCCACGCAGACCGGCTTCCCGCCGCTGTCGCTCTCCACGACGACCGTCACCAGCAGCTGCACACCGCCGGTCACCGGCGACACGTCGGCGATGGTGGCGGTGGCGCGTACGGCGGCGCCGACCCGCAGCGGCGCGGGGAAACGCACCCGGTTCAGCCCGTAGTTGACCCCCATCGCCACCCCCTCGACCCGGTAGAGCCCGCCCGCCAGGGCCGGCAACAGCGACAGGGTGAGGTACCCGTGCGCGATCGTCGCGCCGAACGGCCCCGCCGCGGCTCGGACCGGGTCGACATGGATCCACTGATGGTCGTCGGTGGCGTCGGCGAACAGGTCGACACGGCTCTGCTCGACACGCTGCCACGGACCGGGCCCGAGGCTCTCACCGGTCGCGGCGGCCAACTCCTCGAACGAGGTGAACACTCTCATGCCAGGTCTCCCTACAGCTGTTAGAAGGCGTTGACGCCGGTGAGCGCGCGTCCGATGAGAAGTTGCTGGATCTGACTGGTGCCCTCGTAGAGCGTGGCCACCCGCGCGTCCCGCAGGTACTTGCCGACCGGGTACTCGTCGATGTAGCCGTACCCACCGAACACCTGGACCGCGTTGTTGGCCGCGCGGACGGCGGCCTCACTGGCGAAGAGCTTGGCCGTCGACGCCTCGGTGGCGAACGGCTGGTCGCGGTCGATCAGGTCGGCCACCTGCCACACCAGCAGCCGGGCGGCGGCGGTGTCCACAGCGATGGCGGCGAGCAGTTGTTGGACGAGCTGGTGCCCGGCGATCGGCTTGCCGAACTGGGTGCGCTGCCCGGCGTAACCGACGGCCGCGTCGAGGCAGCCCTGGGCGATGCCGACACACCCGGCGGCGACCGACATCCGCCCCTTGGCGAGGGTGGCCAGGGCCAGCCGGAATCCGCCGCCCTCGGCACCGAGGCGGGCCGTGTCGGGCACGCGTACCTCGTCGAAGCCCAGCTCGCCGGTGGCCTGACCGCGCAGGCCAAGCTTGCCGTGGATCTCCCGTCGGGTCAGCCCCGGGCTGTCGGTGGGCACCAGGAACGCGCTGATTCCCCGGTGCCCGGGGCCGCCGGTGCGGGCGAAGACCAGCGCGACGTCGGCGGTGGTGCCGTTGGTGATGAACGTCTTCGTTCCGGTGAGCAGCCAGTCGGTGCCGTCGCGGACCGCGCGGGTGCGCAGTGCCGCCGCGTCCGAGCCGCTGTCCGGCTCGGTCAGCGCGAAGCAGCCGAGTGCGCTGCCGGCGCAGAGCTGTGGCAGCCACTCGGCCCGCTGTTCCGCGCTCCCGTGGGCGGCGATCGACTTCGCGACCAGGCCGAGGGAGACCGAGACGATGCCGCGCACCGCCGAGTCGCCTCGGCCCAGCTCTTCCAGGACCAGGCAGTACGCCAGATGGTCGCCGCCGGAGCCGCCGTCGGCCTCGGCGATGGTCAGCCCGAGGAAGCCCAGGTCACCGAGCATGCCGACGATGGCGGGGTCGACCGATTCGCGGCGATCCCAGGCGGCCGCGTGCGGCAGCAGCTCGCGGTCGGCGAACTCGGCGGCCAGCTGGCGGACCGCCGCCTGCTCGGCGGAGAGGGTGAGGTCCATGACGCTCAAACTAGCGGTGATAGTTTAATGCGTCCAGACCGGAGGATCACCGGTCGGAGGCCAGACCGACGTGCCGTTCCGCGGTGAACGCGCGGGCCAGCTCGGTACGGGAACGGATGCCCAGCCGGTGGAACACGTTGCGCAGGTGGTGGTCGACCGTACGGGTGGAGAGGAACATCCGGGCGGCGATCTCCCGGTTGGTGGCACCCTCGGCGACCAGCTCGGCGATCCGCAGCTGCTGGCCGGTCAACAACCGCGCCGCGGGCAGGTCCGGCGGGCCGATCGACTCCCCGGCCGCCCGCAGCTCCGTGGTGGCCTGCTCGGCCCAGCACTCCACCCCGAGCAGGCTGAACATCTCGCGGGCCTGGTGCAGGTGCGTCCGCGCGTCGCGTGGGCGTCGACTGCGGCGCAACTCCTGACCGAAGAGCAGTTCGGTGCGGGCCCGCTCGAACGTGCCGGCCTCCGTCGGGTGCAGGCGTAGCGCCGCCTGGAAGTCCCGCTCCGCCTCGGCGCCGCCCCGGGGGGCGAGCAGCGCGTGGCACCGCGCGGACAGGGCCCGGCGCAACGGGCTCGCGGTGCTGCTGGCCCACCTGTCGAACGCGGCGAGCGCGGCCGTCGCCGCAGGCCGGTGCGCCAGATGCGCCGCCGCCTCCACCAGGTACGGGGTGGCCATCACCTGTACGAGGACCTGACCTCGACCGGTGCCGAGACGGGCCAGCGACGCCAACCGGTCCGCGGCCTCGGCGTGCCGGCCGTCGACCAGGTCGAGCACCGCCAGGGCCCACGCGGCGAGCGCGTGCGGGCGGCTGCCCGGCGTCGGCGCCTCGCCGATCTCGCGAATCCGCCGCAGGCTGGTGGCCCGGTCGACCCGGATCGCGGCGAGGACCGCGAGCATGCCCAGATGGACATTGGCGCAGTTGACCTGGCCGGTGGCGCGGGCGGCGCGCAGCCCGTCGCGAGAGGTCTCCGCCGCCGCCTCATGGCGACCCAGCCAGTACTCGGCCACCGCCCGCAGCTCCAACGCCCGCGACAGCATGGACAGCTCGCCCCGTACCCGGGCCAGCTCGACAGCGCGCTCGGCGAGCCGGTGGGCCGCGCCGTCCACGGCCACCAGCAGTCCGGCCGCCGCGGCACAGCTGAGCGCGGTGGGGGTCAACGCCGAACCGGTCAGCCGGCCGCCCAGCACCACGGCGCGGCGCAGCGCGGGCCCAGCTCGCTCGTGGTCGCCCCGCAGGGTCGCCGCCACCCCGGCGATCAGCGAGCCCATGAGTTCCATCGCCGGCGGGTCGTCCGGGCGCCGCAACGCCAGCGCCCGCCGGCCCATCTCGGCGTACCGGTACTGGTCACCGGCGAAGCAGACCGCCTCGCCGGCCCGCACCAGCCCGGCCAACGCGAGGGCTCTGTCGGTGCCGTGCACCGCCGCGGCGGAGGCCAGCAGGGTGACCGACGCACTCGACGCGGTGCCGCAGCGCAGCTCCAACTCACCGCGGAGCAGGTCGGCACGCGCGCGCACGACCGGGTCGGCGCAGAAGGCGCGGAGACGGTCGAGCAGCAACCGGGCCGCGTCGGATTGCCCACCGGCCCAGGCGTACCGGGCGGCGGTCAACAGACGGGCGGCGGTCAACCGCGGATGATCGCTCAACTCGGCGGCCCACCGCAGGGCCACCGACGCGGCGGGCCAGCCGTCGGAGCCACCGACCGCGGCCTGTTCCAGCTCGGCGGCGAGGGCCGGATCGGCACCCGCCGTCGCGGCGGCGAGGTGCATCGCCCGGCGGAGCCGCTGCCCCGGCGCGACCAGCACCTCGGCGAGCAGTCGGTGCGCCGCGCGGCGCTCCGCGAGCGGCGCGCTGGCCGCGATCATCGTGCGCACCAGCGGCTGCGGAAAGGTGACACCTCGTTGCTCCACGCGGACCAGACCGGCGACCTCCGCCGGGGCGAGCGCCTCGACCTCGGCGCCGGCGGCTGCCACGGCCCGGATCAGGGTGCCCGGCGCGCCGTCCTCGTCGAGCGCGGCGAGCAGCAGCACCCGTCGGGTCTCCGGTGGCAGCCGGTCCAGTCGGGCACGGTACGCACGACCGAGCGCTCCATCCGCCGGTGGCGCGGCGGGCAGCGGCTCCTCCCCCCGCCACTGCCCCGCGCTGAGCACCTCGGCGAGATCCGCCAGGGCCTGCGGGTTGCCGCCGCCGATCGTGGTCAACGCGGCCAGGGCCGACGCGGCGGGCCGCTCGGGGAGCCGGTCGACGCCCTCGCGCTCGGTCAGCTGACGGAGCCGGTCGGTGAGGACGGCGCTGCTCTCGTGCTCGGTCAGCGCCCGCAGTCGGTGCGCCGGTATCCCGTCGAGGTTGGCGGTGAGGTCCGCGGTGAGCAGGACGGCGAGCGGCAGGTGCCGCAGTCGGCGGGCGACGAATGCCAACACCTGCGCGGTCTGCGGGTCACCTCGGTCGATGTCGTCCATGGTGGCGAGCAACGGCCGCTGCTGGGCGGCGGCGGCGAGCAGCCCGAGCACCGCCATCGACAGCGTCAGTTGCCGGTCGGCCGGGCAGCTCTCCCCGGCCAGCGCTCGGCGCAGCAGTTGGCGCTGCTCGGTGGGCAGGGCGGTGGCCCGGTCGAGCACCGGGTCGACCAGACGTTGCAGGCCGGCGTACGGCAGCGCGGCCTCCTCGGCGAGCCCACTGCCGGCGAGCACGGTGCGGCCCTCGGCGTGCCGATGGGCGTAGCCGACCAGTGCCGTCCGGCCCGATCCGGGCTCTCCGCGCAACAGCAGGGCACCGCCGGCGTTGGTCATGCCGTCGAGCAGGCTCCGAACAGCCCGGCACTCGTCGTCCCGGCCACGCAGCACGGTTAGTTGCACTCTTGATGCAGTAACCATGTCTGCCAGTGTTACCCATCGGAAACCGAATGGAAAGAGGGTGCGATATCGGGCCGGGCCGGAATCAGTCGGGCGCGACCTCGGCCAACAGGGCGCCCACGGTCCGGGACATCACCGCGCGGGCCTGGTCCACGCCCAGATCGAGCCCGTAGCGCAGCATCGACCAGGACTGCCACGTGCTCGCCGCCACCAGGGCGTGCAGCAGTTGCTCCCGCCCCGGCCCGGCCTCGGCCAGCTCGACGGCGAAGAGCTCCTCGACCTCGTCGCGGACCCGTTCGATGTGCTTGAGACGGTTGCGGTGCAGCTGCTCGGAGAACGGCTCACGCATCTGGGCGGCCCGCGCCGACGGCGCGATGAGCTGGAGCAGCCTCGCCCGCTGCCGGCAGTACGCGTCGACCCGCTTCGCCAACGGCAACCCGGGTGAGATCGGCCGGTGGGCGGCGTCCTGCTGGCGGAGCACCTCCGCGCCGCTGGCCTCGAAGAGCGTCTCCATGTCCTTGAAGTTGGTCCAGAGGGTGCGCAACGAGATCCCGGCCCGTTCGGCGATGCGCTCCCCGGTCGGGCGGAGGTCGCCCTCGGAGATGAGCGCGAGGTGCGCCTCGACGATGGCCGCGCGGGTCCGCTCGGCGCGGGCGGTGCGCCCGTCGACCCGGCCCGCCACATCGACCCCGTCCATCCGCCCCCGCCCTCTCACCGTCACGGCGTCCTCCGACGCACCGCCGAGTCTAGACAGGGGTTGATCAGCATCCCCGGACGCTCCGCCGATGCCGTCATCCGACCCGGCCGGTCCGCGGGGCGCCGCCGTCACAGACGATGGCCTGCCCGGCGAGTCGATCCGAATATGCATTCACGGTGCAGATAGTAGGAGCATCGATCGGTATCGGTCAACGCCTCTGACCATCGACTCCCGGCCGTGCCAGCGGCACGCGGGCAGCCGTCCGACCGGGCGTGGTCAGGCGGGACCACGCCCGGTCGGACGTCGGAGCTGCGGGGCCTCAGGAGACGGTCGGCACCCCGTTCGCCGGCGGCGCGGCCGGGGCGGCGGTGTACTCCTTGACCGGCCCGTCCGCCTCGTCCGTCTCGTACGCCGGCCCGAAGTAGCTCTGCACTCCCCCGCTCACCCGGCTCAGCCGCTGGCCGCCGTACCCGGAGTGGTCCGTCGCGGAGAAGCGCAGCGGCACCAGCCCGGGGCCCTGGAAGCCGCCCTTCTGCACGGCCTGGAGCACCTTCTCCCGGGTGAGGTCCTTGCCGGCGGCGAGCAACGTCTGCACGAAGAGGTAACCGACCGACATGCCGTAGACGGTGTTGCCGTCGAACGGCGCGTCCCCGTTGTGCTCCTTGTTGATTCTCGTGAAGAGCTGGATCCACGGGTTCGCGGTGTCGTTCTGCATCGGCAGGTAGTTGGTGCCCACCATCCCCTCCAGGATCGGGGCGGCGGCGCCGAGCTGCTTGGCCAGGGTCGGGTGGTCGGCGCCGACGTTGGAGACCAGCCACTGCGCCTTGAAGCCCAACCGTGCGGCGGTGCCGATCGACAGCGCGGTGAAGCCGGGCACGGTGGCGAGCACGACGACCTTGCACCCGGCCGCCTTGAACGCGCCGATCTGCGGTGCCACGTTGGTGTTGCTGGTGACGTAGGTCTGCTTGACCGCGACCGCCCCGGGACCGAGCACAATCTCCACACCGGCCAGACTGTCCCGGCCGAAGTCGTCGTCCTGGCCGAGGAAGCAGACCTTCTGGCCAGCCAGGTTCGCCTTCGCGTAGTTGGCCAGGATCTTGCCCTCGACCGTGTAGTCCGGGTTGAACCCGAACGTGCCGGGATACTTGTCCGGCTGGTCCCAGCTGCGGCTGCCGGAGGCGACGAAGAGATCCGGCACCCGGTTGCTCTTCAGGAAGTCGAGCACCCCGGTGTGTGTCGGCGTGCCGAGACCGTTGAGGACGGCGAAGACCTTGTCCTGCAGGACGAGTTGACGCACCACCTGCTGGGTGTTCGCCGGGTTGTAGCCGTCGTCCATGATCTTGTAGGTGATCTTCCGACCGTGCACACCACCGTTGGCGTTGACGTAGTCGAAGTACGCCTTCGTCGCCGGGGCGATCTTCGAGTAGCCGGCCGAGGCCGGCCCGGTGAGCGGCATGTGGGTGCCGACGACGATCTCGGTGTCGGTGACACCCGGCACCGCCGCCCCGCCGGAGCCGGGGCCGTCGTCGCCGCTACAGCCGGCGGCAGTGACGAGCAGTGCGATGGTGCTGGCGATCGCGAGGCCGCGATGCGCTTTACGGTGCATGGGAAACACCGACCTTTCTCGGTCCGGTTGTCAGGGAACGGTGTGGTGGTGGGGCGCCCGGCCGAGGCCGGACCGAGGACAGCTCAGGAACGCCGGGTCGGCCGCCTGGCCAGCAGAGCCCGGCCGAGACGCGACAGCAGACCCTGCACACCGCCGGGGGCGGCGATCATGACGACGATCAGGGTGAGTCCGAAGATCGCCAGGGGAAGGTTGCCCTCCAGCCGTTGCGCCACCGCGGGCGAGAGCGTGAGCATGTCGGTCAGCGAGTGGGTGAGGTCGGGCAGGGCGACCAGCAGAACGGCCCCCCACAGCGCGCCGGTCAGTCGACCCAGGCCACCGATCACCACGGCCATCAGCAAAAACAGCGACAGGGTCAGCGAGAACGCCCCGGGTGAGACGCTCTGCGCGAGCACCGCCAGCAGCGCGCCGCCGAGCCCGGCGGTGGCGGCGCTGACCACGAACGCGAGGACCTGGGTGCGGGCCACGTGGATGCCGGCGAGGCGGGCCGCCACCTCGTCGTCGCGGACCGCCCGGAAGGTACGCCCGTACCGGCTGCGGATCAGGTTCGCCAGCAGCAGCAACGCGAGCAGGGTGGCCGCGCCGGTGACCCAGAGCTGCCACCGCTCGTACGGGAAGTACGCGCCGAGCGACAGCGGCGGCGGCTCCACCGGCACCGACAACCCCTGCTCGCCGTTGAAGACACCGTCGAACGTGACGGCCAGCGCCGGCACCACCACGGCCACGGCGAGGGTGACCCCGGCCAGGTAGGGACCACGCAGCCGGGCCGCGGCCACCCCGACCACCGCGCCGACCGCGACCGTGCTGACGACCGCCGCACCCAGCGAGAGCGGCAACAGCCAGCCGCCGGTCATCCCCCGGTCGGCGAACGCGGTCTGGCACAGCGCCACGGTGTACGCCCCGGTCGCCATCAACGCGCCGTGCCCGAGCGACAGTTGACCGTTGAGCCCGGTGAGGACGGTCAGCCCGGCGGTCGCGCAGAAATAGGCGACCACGGTGGCGAGCTGGAAGTTGCGGAACGGCTCCACCGCGTAGCTGAGCGCCAGCAGCAGCAACCCGGCGGCGAGCACCACCGCGAGGTGGCGCAGCAGGGTGGAGCCGCGTCGCCGGTCGACCGGTCGGCCGCCCGGCTCGTCGAACTGCTGTCTCGGCGGCAGGGCCGCCCTCGTGGCGCTCACACCCGCCTCGCCGTGACCGGGGCGAACAGCCCACCGGGCCGGACCAGCAGCACCGCCAGCAGCAGGACCAGCACCGCGAGGGGCGTCAGGTCACTGCCGGCGTAGCCGCTCACGTAGGAGAGCACGAGCCCCACCACCAGACCGCCGACCACCGCCCCCGGTGGACTGTCCAGCCCGCCCACCACCGCCGCGGTGAACGCCGAGACGAACACCAGGTCCATCGCGTGCGGGTGCAGGCCCAACTCGGTCGGCAGGACCAGCATGGCGGCCAGCGCGCCCACCCCGGAGGCGAGCGCCCAACCGAGGGTCAGCATGCCGCCGACGTTGACGCCGAGCAGCCGGGAGACCTCGGGGGCGAAGGCCGCCGCGCGCATCCGCAACCCCACCGGGGTACGCGCGAACATCCAGGCCAGACCGCTGACCACCACCCCGATCGTGGCGAAGACGAACAGGTCGTACGGGGACAGCACGGCCAGCCCGCCCACGGTGAGAGCGGACCGGCTGAACGGCGCCTCGGCCGGGCGGAACTCGCTGCCGTACACCATGCCCAGCACCGCCTGGATCAACAGCACCAGCCCGAGCGCGACGATCACCGGGTTCAGCGGCGAGGCGTGATCGACGTGCCGCATCACCACCCGGTCCACCAGCGCGCCGAGCAGCAGGCCGGCGACGATCGCGACCACGAAGCCCAGCCAGTAGGAGCCGGTCGCGGCGCTGACGGTGTAGGCGACGTACGCGGCGGCGACGGCCATCGCCCCCTGGGCGAAGTTGACGACCCGCGCCGCCCGCCAGATGAGCACCAGGGCCAGCGCGAACGCGGAGTACACCGCGCCCCGGGACAGGCCGTCGACGGTGAGGAAGACGAAGCGGTCCAACAGTCCTCCCTCCGGGGGACGAGGTGGTGGTCAGAAACCGAGGTACGCGTGGCGCAGGTCGACGTCGTCGCGCAGCTGCACCGCCGGGGCGGCGATCACCACCCGACCGAGGGACATCACGACGCCCTGGTCGGCGACGGCGAGCGCGCTGCGCACGTTCTGCTCGACCAGCAGGACGGTCAGGCCGGTACGGTCGCGTAGTTGGCGCAGCAGGGCCATGGTCCGGGCGACCACCCGCGGTGCCAGGCCGAGCGACGGCTCGTCCAGCAGCAGCAGACGGGGTCGGCCGACCAGGGCCCGACCCAGCGCGAGCATCTGCCGCTCACCGCCGGAGAGCTGGTGACCGAGGTGCCGGCGACGGCGGGCCAGCGGCTCGAAGAGCTGGTAGACCTCGTCGAGGGCCCGCCCCGCGTCGGCCCGGTCGCGCCGCCACAACCCGCCGAGGCGCAGGTTCTCGTCGACCGTCAGCTCGCTGATCACGCCCCGGCCCTCCGGGACGTGCGCCATCCCGCGTCGGACGAGCTGCTCCACCGGCGTACCCCGAAGGTCCTCCCCGGCCAGCAGGACCTGGCCGGCGGCCGGGCGGATCATGCCGGAGAGGGCACGCAGGAGGGTGGTCTTGCCGGCGCCGTTGGCGCCGACGACGGCGGCGATCGTGCCGGCCGGGACGGTGAGGTCGATGGCCCGCAGCACCGGCGCCGCGCCGTAACCGGCGACCAGCCCCCGCACCACGAGTAGGTCGCTCGCGCTCACACCGTGCCACCTTTCGTTCGCGACTGCGGGGCTCGCAAGCCCGGCTCACTCCTCGCGCTCACGGGGTGACCTCCTCGACGGTGGCACCGAGGTACGCGTCGGTGACCGCGGGGTCGTCGCGGATCTCGTCCGGGGTGCCGGCGGCGATGACCCGGCCGAAGTCGAGCACCACGATCTCGTCGCAGACGGCCATCACCAGGTCCATGTGGTGCTCGACCAGGAGCACGGCACAGGGATCGGTGTCCCGCCGGGGCAGTTGCCGGACCAGCTCCGCCAGCTCGGCGATGTCGTCGGCGCCGAGGCCACCGGCCGGCTCGTCGAGCAGGAGCAGGCGGGGCCGGGCGGCGAGCGCGCGGGCCAGGGCGACCCGCTGGCGTACGGCGAAGGGCAGGGTGGTCGGCGCGGCCTCGGCGTGCCCGGCGATGCCCAACTCGTCGAGGATGGCCAGGGCGTCCGCGCGGAGCCGGCGCTCGTCGCGGTCGCTGGCTGGCAGCCCGAGCAGCGCCGGGACGAAGCCGGCCCGAGCGGTGTGCGAAGCGCCGGTCATCACGTTCTCCACGACGGTGAGCCCGGCGAAGAGCCCGGTGCCCTGCAAGGTCCGGGCGATGCCGAGCCGGGTCAGCCGGTGCGGCCGCGGTCGCAGCGGCCGATCGTCGAGAGTGAGCGAACCCGTCTGCGGCGCGACGAAGCCGCAGATCACGTTGAAGAGCGTGGTCTTACCGGCGCCGTTGGGCCCGATCACGCCCACCACCCGGTTGGGTGGCACCCGCAGGGACACGTCGTCGAGGGCGGTGAGGCCGCCGAAACGGACGCCGATGTGGTGCAGTTCGAGGCCGCGCTCCATCACCCATCCCTCTGTCGTGGCGGGTGTTTATTTACACCCGCAGTGTACGTTTCTCGGGTATGGCGTCAAGACCTTCAATGCCCCCGGTACGCAGGTGGACGGGGCGGTCGCCAGCGGCGACCGCCCCGTTGACCGCCGTCAGGCGCTGGGACAGGTGTTGCGGTACTCCTGGATCTGCGAACCGCTCGGGCCGGGGCAGAGGAACTGCTCGTAGCGGGTGTCGTCATCGACGAACCGCTTCAACCAGGCCACCATCTGCCGCGCGGTCGGGGTGTTCGTGGTCTGCGGGAAGAAGTGGCTCGCCCCGTTCAGCTCCAGGTACGCCTTCTCGGCGGACGCCGGGATGCTGTTGTAGAACGGCACGGAGTGCGTCGCGACCGGCGCGACACTGTCGCTCTCGCCACCGATGATCAGGGTCGGCACCCGCAGCTCGGACCAGCTCTTGTCCGTGTTCCAGGGCGCGAGTGGCACCGCGGCCTGCAACGACGGTCGCGACGAGGCCGCCTCCAGACTGCCCCCGCCACCCATGGAGTGACCGGCCACCGCGAGTCGACTGCTGTCGATCCGGCTCCGCACCGAGCTGCGCTCGGTGAGGTAGTCCAGCGCGGCGAGCAACTGCCGGCCCCGGCTGTCCGGCTGATCCAGCCGGGTGTTGGTCTCGATGCCGATCACCACGAAGCCGTGCGAGGCGATGCGCGGCCCGAGCCAACTGATGCTCGACCAACTGGCGGTGAAGCCCGGCGAGATGGCGATGGCGCCGAAGGTGCCCTCGCTGGTGCTGGTCGGGTAGTAGATGACGCCGCCGCCGAAGCCGACGACGCTCAGCGAGGACACGCTCTGCGAGGCTGTGGCGAACGGGCCGCGACTGGCCTCCAGGATCGCGGTGGTCGGGGCCGGGCCCCTCTCGTACGGGCTTGCGGCCTGCGCGACGCCGGCCGGGCCGGCCAGGACGCCGCCGGCGGCCAGGACGGCGGCCAGCGCGAGCCGGGCTACGACGGAACGGGGACGGGTGGTGGTTGGTGAGGACACGTCGGGCACTCCCTAGAGTCGAGGGATATCGACGTGTGTCAGTTTCAGCCGCTCCGCCGTTCCCGGCATCGGCGAAATCACCAGTCCCCGCGAAGGATGCCGCGACCAGATGCGTTTCGACCCCCTGACCAGGGGTAGCAGGGCAGGCGCATGCCCGTACACGCGCCATGGAGGGTTCGTTCAGTGGATTCCAGCAAGCCCGCCGAGGCGGTCAAGAACGCCGTGAAGACCGCCTCAGGAAAGATCGCCGACGCCCTCACCCCGGATGTCCCCGGTGCGCCGGGGAGCGCGCCACCGTCCGTCGAGGAGCCAACGACCCCGCACGACCCGCTGCCGCCGAAGCCGGAACAGGGAGCACCGCAGACGCGTACGCCGACCGGCGCGGAGACCGGCGCGCCGACGACCGCGAACGGTCAGCAGGGGGCCTACCTCACGACCGCGAACGGGGCGCGGCTGCGCGACACCGACCACTCGCTCAAGGCCGGCCCGCGCGGCCCGGTGCTCCTGCAGGACCACCACCTACGCGAGAAGATCACGCACTTCGACCACGAACGCATTCCGGAGCGCGTGGTGCACGCCCGGGGCGCCGGCGCGCACGGTGTGTTCACCGCGTACGGCTCCGCCGAGGCGGTCACCAGGGCCGGCTTCCTCAAGAAGGGGCGCGAGACCGAGGTCTTCGTCCGCTTCTCCACAGTGCTCGGTTCGCGGGGTTCGGCCGACACGGTCCGCGACACCCGTGGCTTCGCCACGAAGTTCTACACCGACGAGGGCACCTTCGACCTGGTCGGCAACAACATGCCGGTCTTCTTCATCCAGGACGCCATCAAGTTCCCGGACATCATCCACGCCGCCAAGCCGCACCCGGACCGGGAGATCCCGCAGGCGCAGAGCGCTCACGACACCTTCTGGGACTTCGTGTCGCTGCACACCGAGGCGCAGCACCACACCATCTGGAACATGTCCGACCGGGGCATTCCGCGTTCGTACCGGACGATGGAGGGCTTCGGCGTGCACACCTTCCGCCTGGTGAACGAGGCCGGGGAGACGGCGCTGGCCAAGTTCCACTGGAAGCCCAAGCTGGGCGTGCACTCGCTGACCTGGGAGGAGGCGCAGCTGCTCGGCGGCATCGACCCGGACTTCCACCGCCGTGACCTCTACGACGCCATCGAGGCCGGCGCGTACCCCGAGTGGGAGCTGGGCATCCAGGTCTTTCCGGACACTCCCGAGGAGACCTTCGCCGGCATCGACCTGCTGGACCCGACGAAGATCGTGCCGGAGGAGCTGGCCGAGGTGCAGCCGATCGGCCGGCTGGTGCTCAACCGGACGCCGACGAACTTCTTCGCCGAGACCGAACAGGTCGCCTTCCACCTCGGTCACCTGCCGCCGGGCATCGACGTCACGAACGATCCGCTGTTGCAGGGCCGGCTCTTCTCGTACCTCGACACGCAGCTCACCCGGCTGGGCGGGCCCAACTTCCCGCAGATCCCGATCAACCGCCCGCACGCCGCCGTGAACGACATGCTGCGCGACGGCTTCCACCAGCACGCCGTGCACGCGGGCGTCGCGCCGTACCGGCCGAACTCTCTCGACGGCGGCAACCCCTTCCCCGCCGGGGACGCCGAGCACGCCTTCGTCGACGTGCCGGTCACTGTCGCGCAGGCACCGAAGGTCCGCGCCAACCCGGCCTCGTTCGACGACCACTACAGCCAGGTCCGCCTGTTCTGGCTGAGCATGTCGCCGGTCGAGAAGGAACACATCATCCGGGCGTACACCTTCGAGCTGGGTAAGTGCTACCACCAGGCGATCAAGGAACGTCAGCTGCGGAGCCTGGCCAACATCGACCCCGTGCTGTGCGAACAGGTCGCCACCGGCCTGGGCCTGCCCGCGCCGCAACCGACCGTGCCGCTCGCCGACGTCGCGCCCAGTCCGGCGCTGTCACAGGTCGGTCGAGAATGGCCGAGCGACGGCCGCACCGTCGGGATCGTCGTCGACCCCGGCGGCGACCTGGACGGCGTCGACGAGGTCCGCCGGGCCGTGTTCGGCGCCGGCATGGTGCCGCTGCTGATCGGCCCACACGGCGGCATGGTGGGCGACCTGCCGGTGCAACGCACCTTCGCCACCGGCCGGTCGGTCGAGTTCGACGCGGTCCTGCTGGCCGGAGCGCCGGCCCCCGCGCCGGACGCCCTGCCCGCCCGCGACGCCAAGGCGGGCCGGCCGGACCCGGCGACCGTGGACCCTCGCGTGCTGCTGCTCGTCGAGGAGTGCTGGCGGCACGCCAAGGCGATCGGCGCCTGGGGCGCCGGCGTCACGGTGCTGGAGCAGGCCGGTGTCGCCGGCACCCCGGGCGTCGTGGCGGCGGGCTCGGGCGCCGAGGCGCTGACCGCGGTGCAGCAGCTGATGGCCGCGCACCGGGTGTGGGAACGGTTCCCCGCCTCCATCGCCTGACCCGACCAACCCGACGAGGGCCGTCCTCCGCAGTACCGGGAGGACGGCCCTCGTCGCGGCGAATCAGCCGATGTCGGCCAATCGGGGCAGCACCTCGCTGAGCCGCTGGGCGAACTCCACCGGGTGCCGATCCGGCGTCACCTGCACCTCGCTCACACCGAGCGCGGCGTACGCGGACACCTCGGCGAGGAACGCGTCGGTGTCGTCCAGCGGCGCCTGGGAGGCAACCACCGTCTTCTCGATCGTGTCGTAGTCGCGGCCCTCGGCGGCGCAGTGCCCGCGCAGCACGTCCAGCTTGCGCGCGACGTCGTCGGTGCCGCCGCGGCCGAACAGGTTGCAGGCGTCGGCGTACCGGGCCACCAGCAACAGGGTCTTCTTCTCGCCACCGCCGCCGATCATGATGGGCGGGTGCGGGCGGCTCAACGGCTGCGGCGAGTTGATGGTCTCGGCGAGCTGGTAGTGCTTGCCGTTGAACGGGCCGTCGTCGGCACTCCACATCTGAAGGCAGATGCGCAGCGTCTCCTCCAACCGCTCGAACCGCTCGGCCACCGGTACGACCGGCACACCCAGCCCGAGCTGCTCCCGCTCGTACCAGGAGGCGCCGATGCCGAGGCGGGCCCGACCGCCGGAGAGCACGTCGAGGGTCGTCACGGTCTTGGCGAGCAACCCCGGGTACCGGTACATCACACCGGTGACCAGCACGCCCAGCGTCATCCGCTGTGTCTTCGCCGCGACGTAGCCCAGCGTGGTGTACGCCTCCAGCATCGGCTCCTCGGCCGCGAACACCGCGTCCATCTGGAAGAAGTGGTCCATCACCGTGAACGACGCGACGCCGGCCTGCTCGGCGCTGGTCGCCGTCTGTGCCAGGGTCGGTGCGATCGCAGCCGGGTCGGCCGGGGTCGAGTAGTTCCAGTAGTGCAGCCCGAGCTTCATGTTCGGCACCTCCGCAACGAGCCTAGTGCCGCCGGGCGTCCGTCGGGGGCGGCTCGGCACCGCCTACGAACCGGGTCCGGCCACGTCCATTACCGGATCATGACAATTCGTGGATCACGTGCGGATATCCGGCTGGCAGCTTTTGGTGAGTGATCCAACAGCTGTCTCCCACCGAGCCCCGGCCCGCCGAAGTGGACCCGGACGCGCCGCGCGTCCGGTTCCGCCACCGGTACCGGAGCGGAACCCCCGCCTCCGGATCAAACCGGGCGCAGTGGGCCGATGCCGCGAAGGGCGTCTGCATCCTCCTCGTCGTCCTGTGGCACGTCGTCGTGAAGGACTATCTCCAGATCGACTGGCACGTCGGCGTACCGGTGCCAGGCTTCTGGGGGGCGCTGGGTGAGCAGTTCCTTCCGCTGCGGATGCCGCTGTTCTTCACCATCTCCGGCGTCTTCGCGGCGAACGCCGCCCAGCGGCCGTGGCGGCTGGGCGCCCGCAGCCGGATCGCCGGGTTCCTCTACCTGTACGCCGTCTGGCTGCTGATCCACACGGCGGTCCTCGCCGCCGCGCCGCAACTGCCGACCGACCGTGCCACCTCGGCGCTCGGCCTGCTGGAGCAGCTCACCATCACGCCGTCCAACCTCTGGTACCTGCACGCCCTGGCGCTGTACTTCACGATCGCCAAGGCGACCCGTCGGGCGCCCTGGGCGCTGGTCCTGGTCCCCGCCGCCGCGCTGTCCGCCGTCGCCGCCGCCGGCCTGCTCGACACCCCGGGCAACCGTGCCGGTCTCTACCAGAACCTGGTCTTCTTCCTCGCCGGGCTGTACCTGCGTCCGCAGCTCGAGCGGTGGGCCGCCACCGCCAGCAGCCGCCGGTTGTTGCTGACCTCGGCCGGCTATGTCCTGGCGCTCGCCGCGATGGCGGTGACCGGCGCCCAGCGGTGGTTCGGTGTGTGGCCGGCGATCTCCGTACTGGCAGTGATCTTCGGCATAACCGCCGCTGCCCGGCTGGCCTCGTGGTCGGCGCTCAGCAATCCGCTGGCTAGGCTCGGCCGCATCACCCTGCCGATCTACGTCATCCACATGCCGGTCCTGGCCCTACTGCACCGGCTGTTGGTCGTACCGGTTTCCGGGCTGGGTGGGTCCGCTCAGGGCCTGCTCGTGTTCGGTTATCCGATTCTGCTGACCGGGTTGGTGATCGGCCTGAGCCTGGCCGTGCACCGCGGGCTGCTCGCGGTTCGCGCCGGCTGGCTGTTCGCGCTCCCCGGCCAGCGCCGGGCGGAGGCGGCCCGATGAGCGCCCTCGCGGAAGCGCTGATCGACCTGGACGCGATCTCCAGCAACGTGCGGACCATCGCGTCGGTCACCGGCACCGGGCTGATGGCCGTGGTGAAGGCCGACGGGTTCGGCCACGGCGCGGTGCGGGTGGCCCGGGCCGCCCTGCGTGCCGGCGCCGCCTGGTTGGGGGTGACTTCGACGGCCGAGGCGCTGGCCCTGCGTGACGCGGGTGTGACCGCGCCCACGTTGAGCTGGCTGCACGGCCTGGATGACGACTTCGGTATGTTGATCAAGGGCGGCGTCGACATCGGCGTGTCCACGACGACACATCTGCACGCCGTGGCCGACGCGGCCCGTCTGCTCGGCGTGCCGGCGATGGTGCAGCTCAAGGCGGACACCGGGTTGTCCCGCAACGGGGCCGCCGGGGACGACTGGCCCGAGTTGGTCGGTTGGGCCCGCAAGTACGAACGAGAGGGCGGGATCCGGGTGCGCGGGGTGTGGTCCCACCTCGCCGACGCCGACCTGCCGGGCGCTCCCGTGCTCAGCCGGCAGGTGGCGATCTTCGAGGAGGCGCTGCGGACCGCCCGGTCGGCTGGTCTGGACCCCGATCTCGTCCACCTGGCCAACTCGGCGGCCGCGTTGTCCGCCCCACGGACCCGCTTCGACCTCTGCCGGATCGGGATCGCCCTCTACGGCGTCGACCCGTTCGGCGCGACCGGTCCCGGCGAGTACGGGCTGCGCGCCGCGATGACAGTGCGGACGAGCGTGGTCAACGTCAAACGGGTGCCGGCCGGCACGGGCGTCTCCTACGGGCCCGAACACGTGACCCGCGCACCGACCACGCTGGCGCTGCTGCCGCTCGGTTACGCCGACGGGCTACCCCGGGCCTCGGGTGGTCGCGCCTCGGTGTGGCTCGCCGGTCGGCGGTGCCCGATCGTCGGACGCATCGCCATGGACCAGTGCGTGGTCGACGCCGGGGACCTCCCCGTGGCGATCGGCGACCCGGTCGTGGTGTTCGGCCCAGCCGAGGGTGACCAGCACCCTCCGACGGTCGCCGAGTGGGCCCGTTGGGCCGACACCAACCCACACGAGATCTTGACCGGCATCGGGGCCCGAGTGGCCCGCGAGCACCTCCACGGAAGGGCACGGAACTCATGACAACCCGACTGGCAGTGCTGTACGGCGGGCAGAGCGGCGAGCACGAGGTGTCCTGCCGCTCGGCGGCGAGCATCCTCGCCCACCTGGACCGTGAGCGGTACCAGGTCACCGAGGTGCTCATCGACCGCGACGGCGGCTGGCATGTCGGCGGCCGACCGACGCCACTGCCCGCGGCATTGCGCGTGCTACGCGCCCAGGATGTGGTGTTCCCGGCCCTGCACGGCCCTTACGGCGAGGACGGCACCGTGTCGTCGCTGCTGGAGTGGCTCGGCGTGCCGTACGTCGGCAACGGTGTCTTCGCCAGCGCCGCCGGCATGGACAAGGGGGTCACCAAGCGGCTCCTCGCGGCGGAGGGCCTGCGGGTCAGCCCGGGGGTGACCCTGCGTCCCGGCGAGGAACTGTCGCCCGCTGACCGGCGTCGGCTGGAGCTGCCGGTCTTCGTGAAGCCGGCGCGGGCCGGGTCGAGTCTGGGCGTCGTCAAGGTGGACGACTGGGCGGGGGTTCCCGCCGCGCTGGAGCAGGCCCGCCAGGTCGACCCGAAGGTGCTCATCGAGCAGGGCGCGCGGGGGCGCGAGATCGACGTGGCCGTCCTGCAACACCCCGACGGTCGGGTGCAGGCCGGCCCGCCGCTGGAGATCCGGGTGACCGGCGCCGGTTTCTTCGACTACGACGCGAAGTACGACGGCGGGGCGATCTTCCAGATCCCCGCCCCGCTCGACGCGGCGACCACCGAGGTGCTGCAGGACCGGGCGATCCGCGCCTTCCAGGCCCTCGACTGCCGCGGGCTGCTGCGGGTCGACTTCTTCCTGCCCACCGAGGGGTCGCGCGAGCCGATCGTGAACGAGGTCAACACGTTCCCCGGTTTCACCGCCGCGTCGCAGTTCCCGCAGATCTGGCAGCAGGCCGGCATCGGGTTCGCCGACCTGATCGACATCCTGATCGCCGGCGCGCTGGCCGACCAGGACCCCGGCCACCACAGCGGGTTGCCCCGGCAGGCCCGCGCTGTCGACCTGGTGTGAGGTGGTGTCGGCGCCCGGTCACCTGGCGGGACACCGGCGGGCTGGTTGGGCGCCGTCGGACCCGACGATGGTGACCGGGGCCGGACCCCCCACCAGGCCGGCCTGGGCGGCCGCATCGGCCGCCGTGCAGATGATCTGGTCGATCGCCGTCGGCGACAACGCCCGCGTCGGACCGGTCACTCGCACCGTGAGGTCACCGAATCGACCGGTCGCGGGCGTCACCTCGATGGCCGCTGTCAACCCGGTTGGCACTTCGCTGGTCAGCCCCTGGTCGCGTTCGTTCTGCTGCGGGCCGGCGGCGAGTCGGGCAAGCGCCTCGCTCGGTGGGGTAGGGGTAGTTGGCTTGACGGGGCGCAGGACCAGCACGAGTTCGCCCTGCGCGACCAGATAGAGCCCGATGCCCTGCGCTGGCCCGCTGACCGCGGAACGACCGGTGATCACAGGGCTGGGGCGTACCCCACAACCCGCTGCCAGCAGCGTGCCGAGCAGCAGTCCGCCGGCGAGCAGCGCGCGGCCGGTCCGCCGGCCGGTCACCGGGCACCTCCGGCGTCCGTTGTTCCGCGGGGCAGCCGGAGCGTGAAGACCGCGCCGCCGCCGGGCCCGTTGCCGGCGACGAGACTCCCCTGTCGCTCGCCGTGGCGGTGCAGGCGCGCGTTCTCCCAGGAGATGGCGAGGCCGAGGCCGCTGCCCTCGGAGCGGGTACGCGCGGTGTCGGCCTTGTAGAGGCGGTCGAAGACGTGCGGCAACACCTCCGGGTCCAGTCCCGGTCCCTGGTCGGCCACCTCGATGGTGATCCAGTCCGCGTCGGCGCTCAGGCGTACCGACACCGGCTCGGCACCGTGCCGGAAGGCGTTGCCGACCAGATTCGCGACGATGACGTCGAGCCGACGGGGATCGAGCCGGGCCACCACCGCGGGCGGCAGGTCCGCGTGTACCCGGTCGGCCCAGCCGCGCATCCGCAGGGTCGCGGTCACCGCCGCGGCCACGTCCACGTCATCGAGGGCGAGCCGTGCCGTACCGGAGTCGAACCTGCTGATCTCGATGAGGTCGTTGACCAGTTGGGTGAGGTTCTGCGTCTCCTGGCTGACCAGCCGGGCGGCTCGTCCGGCGTCCCCGGGCAGGTGGTCGGCCTCCTCGTCGAGCACGTCGGTGACCGCCGTCATCGCGGCCAGCGGCGTACGGAGTTCGTGCGAGACGTCGGCCACGAAGCGGCGGGCGTCGGATTCCATCCGCCGCAGCTCACCGACCTGCCGCTCCAGCGTGCCCGCTGTGTCGTTGAAGGTCCGTGCCACGTCGGCCAGCTCGTCGACGCCCCGGACCGTCAGCCGGGTGCTCAGGTCGCCCTCACCGAGACGGCGGGCCGCTCGGCCCAGGTCGCGCACGGGTCGCAGGACGCCGCGGGCGGACAGCAGGGCCAGCAGGACGGCGAGCAGCAGCGACAACCCGCCGGTCAGCCACGCCCTGGTGGCGAGTTTGTCGATGCTCTGCTGCTCCGGCACGAGATTGCGCACCGAGTAGACCTCCAGCCCGGATGGCTGGGACGTGCCGTCGGGGCGGTCGATCCTCAGTTGGGTGCCGATGAGCAGCGTGGGCTGCCCGTCCTGCGAGACACGCTGCCAGGCGATCTGGCCGTCGCCGACCTCCTGCCGCAGTTCGGGGGTGAGTGAGACGGGTGTCAGCGAGCCCTGTTCCCGCATGTCCCGGTAGATGACCACCGCGTAGCCCTCGCGGTCGGAGAGCCGCTGGGCCAACAGGTGCAGCTCGTCCTGGGTCGGCGGAAGCTGCAGGACCGGGTAGACCTTGGCGAGTTGGTCGGTCAGCGCCATCACCGCGGCGTCCTGTGCCTGCTGGAGGATGACGGTCCGGGCCTGGAAGTAGCTGCCGCTGGCCACGACTGCCGTGGTGGTGACCCCGAGCAGCGCGAACGCCAGGAGCAGCCGGACCCGTAGGCCGGAGACCTGGGCGGCGATCGAGCGCCAGGGGGTCACAGGGGCCCGAACCGGTATCCGAAGCCACGCACGGTCTGGATGAAGACCGGCGCCGACGAATCGGCCTCGATCTTGGCGCGTACGCGCTGGACGCAGGCGTCAACGAGTCGCGAGTCGCCGAGATACCCGTGCTCCCACACGGCCTCCAGCAGTTGCTGACGGCTGAGCACCTGACCGGGCGTGTGCGAGAGTTCCAGCAGCAGCCGCAGCTCCGTCGGGGCGAGGCTGACCGGCGTCCCGTCCTTGCTGACCACCAGCGCGGCCCGGTCGATGGTCAACGCGCCGTGCTGTTCCAGGCCGGCCCGGTCGCCGCCGCGCCGCGAGTCGCCACCGGTCCGTCGCAGCACCGCCCGGATGCGTGCCTCGAGGACCCGGGCCTGCACGGGCTTGACCACGTAGTCGTCGGCGCCGGCCTCCAGGCCGGCGACCACGTCCATGTCGTCGTTGCGGGCCGTGAGCATGATGATCGGCAGGTCACCGAGCTGCCGGATCCGACGGCAGACCTCGAACCCGTCGATCCCGGGCAGCATGAGATCGAGGACCACGACATCGGAGGGGGTCGTGCGTAGCCGCTCCAGGCCCTGCTCGCCAGTGCCCACGGCGTGCACCGTGTGACCCTGTCGGGTGAGCGCCAACTGCAGTCCGTCGCGCACCGTCTGGTGGTCTTCGATCAACAGCACCTGGGACATGTCGTCAAGTATCCCATCATGAGATCTTTCGCGTTTCGGTCGACGGCAGCGACCGCGCGCGGCCCCGTGCGGAGAGCGGCACCGCGAAATCCGTCGAACGCACCAGGAACACCACAGCACCCACGAGGACCATCGTCGACGCGGCGACGGCCACGATGGCGATCAGCAACCCGCGCTGCACCGACCCGGCGAGAGGGGGCACGACCGTCACCAGTGCCCCGATCAGCACGACCAGCCCCGCCACCGCCTCGGCCAGCCCGCGCCAGAGGCCGGCACCGGCAGAACCGCCGGCCGCGTCGCGGTCGCCCGGCCAGGCCGCCAGGGCGGCCGCGGCCAGGCAGAACAGGGTCACCCCCAGCAGTACGCCACCGAGCACGTCACTGAACCGGTGCCAGCCCGCGATCATCGTGGCGGCGGCGATCACCGAGACCCCCGCCGCGCCCGGCACCGCCAGCCAACGCCGGGCCAACCGGGGCAGGACCAGCATGAACGCCAGCAGCAGTGCGGTCGCCGCCGCCACGTGACCGCTGGGGAAGCTGTTGTGGGTGGTGGAACTCTCGATCCCCAGATCCGGGCGGGGCAGTTGCTCCTTCACCGCGCTGGCCACCAGCACCGCGCAGACGACCATGCCCACGCCGACGACCCCGGCCACCAACCGGCGGCGGAGCACGCCCACCAGCAGCACCACGCCGAGCAGGGCCGCGATGAGCGTCGGGCTGCCGAAGGTGGCCAGTACCGTCTTGGCCGGGCCCACCAGCACGGTCTGCTGCTCGTACCCGCCGCCGCGCTGGGCGGGCGGCAGGAGCACCCCGTCCAGCCACTGCCCGGGATAGGTCCGCACGAAGACGGCGGCGGTGAGGGTCAGGGCGAGCAGACCGCACAGCGCGGCCGCGAGCAGTCGGAGCCCCAACGGCACCGCCGCGCGGGCGTGCGGCAGCGGTCGTGCCGAACCGGGTGTCGACCGCGCCACGGAATACAACGATCCGATGGACATGCCAACATGCTCGCCCCGGCAGGTCCGTACGCCGTACTCGGATTGTCTTGGTTCTGTCACAAACACCCCCACCGCTTTCGGAAAAGCGCATGGTCGTCGGTGGGGTGGGGTGGGCCTGACGGTTCGACGAGATTCACATGCTTACATGCAACTATGTTTTACCCGGCCGAGATCAGCCACCACTAGGGTCAGGACGCCGATCGATGTCTCAGTCGGCGTTGCGCGAAATCCATCCGGAGTGATGTGGGGAACCGGAAGGTGTTGGCACATGCAGGGATCTCCAGTCGCCAGCCTGGTCATCGGCATCGCATCCTCGCCGGCCGAGCGACGACATCTGGCCCGGCTACTCGGCGGCAGTGACGCCTTTCTGATCGTCTCGACCGTCGATCAGGCCCGAGAGTTTCTCGGGGTGGTCGAGGCGCCCGCCGTCCCGGCTCAACCGACCGGGGCAGCCCTCCCCGAGGTCACGCCGAGCCCACCGCCACCGGACCTGGCCGTCGACTCCGACCGTCGGGTGCTGCGCTGGCGTGACCAGGAGATCGACCTGACCCGGTTGGAGCACGACGTCCTGCTCTGCCTGGTGCACGCGCCCGGCCAGGTCTGGACCTACGAGCGCCTGCACCTTGAGGTCTGGGGCAACCGGCACCTCGGCCGGGGCTCGGACATGCACTCGGTCGTCCGCCGGGTGCGCGCCAAGCTCGCTCGGCTCGACGCCGCGGCGACGATCCACTCGGTACGCGGCGTCGGCTTCCGGCTCGCCCCCGTCTGATCACCCCGAACGCGGTCCGGCCCGCCTGGTCGAGGACCAGGCGGGCCGGATGTGGTGCGTCTAACGCTCGGGCGTCAGCACTTGATGGGCGCCAACCCGAAGTTCTCCACAGTCGGAGTGGAGGTGTCGATCCTGGTCTGACGGGTCTGCGGCTTCCAGCCGTCCTTGGCCACGATCATCGTGAGCGGGTTGTTGCGGCGGTCCACCCAGTGGGCGTACTTACCCTCGGCGTCGGTGGCGAAGGTGTACGACGTCGCCCACGAGTCGACCTGGACGACCGCACCGGTGAGCGGCGAGGTCGCGCCCTGGCAGCTGGTGCCGGTGACCGTACCCATGAGCTTGCCCCAGGTCTTCGGGGGGTTCGCGGTCATGGTCACCGCGACCGGCGCCACCGAGTACGGGGTGTTCTCGGAGATCGCGACCGCGCCGGAGTAGGTGCCCGGCTGGTCCACGTTCGCCGTCAGACCGACGGTGACCGTGACCTTCGCGCCCGGCGCGAGGGTGACCGCCGACGTGTCGATGGTCATCCAGCTGACGTCGGCCGCCGACTCGGCGCACCCCTCGAAGCCCGGGAGCACCTCGCTGTCCGGAGCCGCGTCGAAGCTGCCGGACGAGCCGCCGATCTTGTAGAAGCCGCACGCCGCGCCGCCGCGGTACCGGGCGGTGTTGGCGTTCGGCAGGTTGGACCACGAACCGGCGGCCGGGTCGAAGGCGAAGCCGGCGTTGCTGATGGCGCCACCCTGCGAACCACCGACGACGAGGAGCTTGCCGCTGGCGACGGCGTACGAGCTGGCCCAGTTGTCGGCCGGCGCGTCGGCGACGGCGGTCCAGGTGTTGGCACCCGGGTCGAAGGCGTAGCTGGACTTCTGCGCGGTGGAACCGTCGTTGCCGCCGGTGCAGTAGAGGACGCCGTCGATCCCGCCGCAGGAGGCGAAGGCCACCGACTTCGGGTAGTTGGCCATCGTCTCCCACGTGTCGGTGGTCGGGTCGTACCGGACCACGCTGTTCGACATCGGCAGGCAGGCCGCGGTCGTGCAGCCGCCGACCGCGTACAGCTTGCCGTCGACGACGGCCTGACCGGCCGCGGCCCGTGGTGCCGGGTTGTCGGCCAGTTCGGTCCAGGTGTTGGCACCCGGGTCGTACGACCAGGTGGCGGAGTCCGGGCCGGCGTCGGCCCAACCACCGCTGACAATGATCTTGCCGTTCACCACGCCCGCGGTCAGGGCGTTGCGCGCGCCGGGGAGGTCGGCGATCGCCGTCCAGGTCTGCGCGGCCGGGTCGTAGGCGTAGTTCTTGGTGGTGGAGGCCTCACCGTTGCCGCCACCGAGCGAGTACACCTTGCCGTCCAGGTTCACCACCCGGTTGTCCATGATCGTGGCCGGGTAGTTGGCGATGTCGGTCCACGGTGCCGCGTGCGGGCCAGTCGCCGCGGCAACGGCCTTGGCCTCCTTGCCGGACGCCTTGGCGGCGAACGACGTCGGCACCGTGAGTCGCTGCTCCGGCGCGCCGCTGGAGCCGAGCACCTGCTGCCGGGTGACCTTGGAGCCGTCCGCCCGCAGGAGCTCGAACCCGTTGTCGCGCTCACCGAACTTCACCTCGACCGGCGCGCCGCCGGTGTTGGTCACCGTGAACTTCTTGCTGGTCTTGCCGTTGGGCATCTGGAGCGTCGCGCTGAGCTCCGTCGGCGTCACCGACAGCCGGCCGGCCGCGAGCTGGAAGTTCGCGGTGGTCGCCCAGTCGGCCTCGACGTCGACCTGCTTGGTCTGGCTGACGTAATTGCCGGCGGTCGCCGTGAACGGGTGCCCGCCGGTCAGCGACGAATAGATCCAGTAGAAGCCGTCGGCCAGCCCCGGGTCGTCCGGGGTCGCCACGGTGACGGCCTTCTCGGCGGGCCGGTCCTTGCTGGTGACGGTCGCCCCGTTGACGTAGCTGTCGTCGTTCTTGTCGCGGACGTTGCCCACGACCAGACCACCGTTGAGCGGCACGCAGGTGACCTGGCTGCCGATCAGGACGTTGTCGACCTCCCACCACCACTCGTACGAGGCGTCGTAGTAGTGGAACCGCACCTGCACCTGCGCCTGACCGGCGGCCTGCGGGATCGCGATCTCGGTCAGCTTCGGTCCCCGGACGTCAGTCTCCTGGCGGAGCACGTTGGTCCAGGTGGCACCGCCGTCGATGCTCAGATCGACGTCGGCGGTGTCGGCAGCCAGCTGGTTGAAGTCCTGGTTGAACCGGATGACCGGGGCCGTGACGGCGGTCAGGTCGACCACCGGGCTGACCAGGGACGTGTCCTGGCTGGCGCCCGCACCGTAGGCGTCACTGTCGATCATCGCAAAGTTGCCGCTGCCGCCGGTCAGGTTGCCCCGGCCGCCGTCGTCGGTGAACTTCCAGACCTGACCGCTGCCCGCGTTGTCCACGACGGTCCAGCCGGCCGGCGTGGTCGTGGCGTCGAAGGTCTCGTACTCACCGTCAGAGCCGAACGTGTATCCGGCGGCGGTGGTGCAGACGTCGGTGTCCACCGGAACGGCGACGTTGGCGGTGGCGTTGCCCGAGCCGACCACGACCTGCTTGGTGACGGTCTGGTAGCCCGGGTACTGCGACTCGTACTTCAGGGTGTACGTCTGCCCGGCCGGCAGCTTGATGCTGTAGCGGCCGTTCGACGGGGTGGTGTAGTCGTAGACGCCGGACACGCCAGTCACTGTCACCTTCGCGTACAACGGCCAGCCGTGGCCGGAGCCGTCGGTGACCGCTCCGGTGACGTTGACGCTCGGCACCGCGGTGAGGGCGACGTTGAGCGTCGTGGTCGCGCCCTTGGCGACCGTTGCCGTCTTGGTGGTGCTGCCGTAACCGAACGCCGCGACGGCGACCTGGTAGTCGCCGGTGGGGAGCTGGGTCGAGAACTTGCCGTCGGCGCCGGTGGTCAGCTCACGCTCGGACGGGCCGGTGAGCGTCAGCGTCGCGCCGGCGATCGGGGCGCCGGAGGTCGCGTCGGTGACCGTGCCGGCCAGCGTGCCGATGTCGCCGATGGGGGCGGCGTTGAGCAACGCGAGGGCGTCCAGTCGGCCTTCGCCGTAGACGTTGTTGTCGGCCGCCGTGCCACCACACTGGTCGTCGGCCTTGTCGATCGCGGCGCCGTTGAGCAGCGCGCGGGTCGCGTTGACGTCACCGACCAGCGACGGCGCCGCCGAGTACAGCAGCGCGATCGCGCCGGCGAGGTGCGGTGCGGCCATCGAGGTGCCGCTGATGCTGCCGTAGGCGCTGCCCGGGATGCTCGACCGGACGTTCACGCCCGGCGCCGAGATGTTGGGCTTGATCTCGCCGTTCTGACCGACACCGCGGGCGGAGAAGCCGGCGACGTTGTTGTTGATGTCGTACGCGCCGGTCGAGTAGTTGCTGGCGAGGCTGCCCGGCGAGCCGCTGGTCTGGCAGGCTGGCCCGCTGTTGCCGTTGGACCAGACGCCGAAGATCCCGGACGCGGCCCAGGCGTCCGTCACGTCCTCCATGAACGGCTCGTTGGACGGGTCCCGGGTGCCCCACGAGTTGTTGATGATGTTCGGTCGCTTGCTCGCGTCCGCGTTCTGACCGTTGAGGTCCAGCGGCTCGAGCATCCACTGACCGGATTCGATCAGAGCGGCGTCACTGGGGCAGCACCCGTTCGCCGCGATCCACTTGACCCCGGGGGCGACACCGATCTGGTTCGCGCCGTCGGAGCCGGCCATGGTGCCCATCGTGTGCGTACCGTGGCCATCGCCGTCGCAGGGGGCGGTCGCGCAGGCTCCGGTGGCGGCGGCGGCGTTGAACCAGTTGTAGTTGTGGTCGAACGTCCCGTCACCGTTGTTGCCGCGGTAGGAGTTCACCAGCGCCGGGTGGTCGAACTGCACACCGGTGTCGATGTTCGCGATGGTGATGCCCTCGCCCTTGACGCCGTACTGGGACCAGACGTCGTCGGCGTTGATGTTGGCGACGCCCCACTCCAGGGCGTTCACTGTCTTCTCGTCGGTGCCCTTGGTCGTCTCCGGCACCTTGTACGCGACCGGGGCGTAGAGGCCCTCGACCTCCGAGTGCCCGGCGAACTTCTGGGCCATCGCCAGCGAACCGCTGTTCACCTTGATGGCGTTGGTGGCCCAGAAGGTCTGGTACTTCGTGCCCGAGCTGTCGAGGTCGGCTCGGATCTTGCCCTGGCTCGCCGCGGCGGTCTTGCGCAGCGCTTCCGCCACCGCCGTTCCCCGCTTCGACCAGTCCTTGATGGCGCTGGCCTTGCTCAGGTCCGCCCGGTCCTTGAACCGGATCCAGAAGTCCCCTTCACTCTTGGCCTGGAGCTGCTTGGCGAGTTCGGGTCGGATCTTGTCGCCGGTCTGGGCGCCCGCCCCCATCGCACCGCCCGGCGCGGCCTGCGCGCCCGAGCCGATGGTGGCCAGGCATGTCGCGGCGAGGATCGTCGCCGCTCCGGCGCTCACCAGCGATCTGGCTGCGCGCCGCCATTGTGGACGTCTGAACATAGGTGCTGCCTCCCTCAGAACGACCCAGGGTGTAGTGGGCCATGGTGGACCTCCCCATGCACCGCGCGGGTCACGCCGGTTGCCCGAGTGGACACTATGATCGAGAAGAACGGACGATCAAGAACTTGCCGTGAGCAACTTGTCGCTAAGAGTTGCCCTGGCTGGCGGCGCGCTTGCCAATCATTGTCAGGACCGTGACGAGAGCTGGGCAGGGATGCCCATCGATCCCGGGTGGTGCGGTGGCCAAGGACGAGGCAACGGTGAACAGGGGTGATCCGGCCGACGAGCCGTTCCCACTGCTGATCGCGGTCACCCCGTCGCCGGCCGAGCGCATCCGGCTCGCGGAGCTTCTCGACGGCATCGCGCCGCTGCTGCTGGTCGCTGACCTCGACGAGCTGCGCCGGCTGATCGCCGCCCCGCAGCAGGTGCCCGCCGCATCCGAACCGGCGCGGGTCGCCACCCTGGTGATCGACTCGGCCCGCTCCAGCGCCCGCTGCGGTGAACGGGAGATCGACCTCACCCGCCTGGAACACGACCTGCTGACCTGCCTGGTCACCGAGCCGGCCCGGGTCTGGAGCTACGCCGAGCTGCACCGGTCGGTCTGGGGTGACGAGGGGCGTGAGCGCAAGGCTGATGTGCAGTCACTCGTGAAGCGGCTGCGCCGCAAGCTGAACGACCTGGGCACCGGGGCCACCATCGATGTGGTCCGCGGGGTGGGGCTGCGGCTGACCGATCACCAGCAGGCCCGGGTCGAACGGGCCTGACAGCGACGTCGCATGAACTGATCCCGACCGGGGTACGACCGGAAGATCAGCAACAAACAGGCGACGTAGTGCGCTGGTAAGGAGAAGTCAGCATGGCATTGCCCAATCCCTCGCCACCTTCAACCTCGACAACCTCGGGATCGACCTGATCCAGTTCCAGGAGCCGGTCGGCGACGTCGCCCAGGTGGCCGCCAACCGGCCCGGCTCGATGCACCTCTGCTTCCACGTCGACGACGTGCGCGCGGTCTACGACCGGATGAGCGAGGCCGGGTTCGAGTTCCTCGGGCAGCCGTACACGTTCGCGCCGGACGAGGTGAACCCGCCGGCCGCGGTCGGCACCGAGGTCGCGTACTTCAACGACCCGGACGGGACGAACCTGGAGATCATCGCGCCGAAGGGTGGCTTCGCCCGCGACGCGTGAGCCCAGACGGGCGGCGTGGGGTCCGGCCGGAGACGGCACGGGCCCCACGCCGTTTCACCGGGACGGCTCAGGTCAGCCCGGCCCGGGCCCACAGCAGACGCCCCGGCCCAGCCACCAGGCCAACGCCCGCCAGGTTGGCGTGCACCCGCGCCGCCGACCAGCGCAGGGTGGCCCGCCAGTGCGGGTTGGCGCGGGCAGCGGCACGACCCACCGCCGGTGGAATGCCCACCGCCGCGTACACGTCGGGATGGACCAGGCGGTTGGCGATCGTGTAGGCCGCGCGTCCGACCAACAGCCGGGCGTACGCCATGCCCACCGGGCCGGTGGCCGCGACCGCGGCGGCCAGCTCCTCGCGGGCGAACCGGACGTGTCGCGCCTCCTCCACCACGTGGATGCGAGAGACCATCCGGATGAGCGGCTGGAGCGACTCGTCCGCCATGATCTCGCGCTGGAACGCGTCGAGGATCTCCTCCGCGATGAGGATCGCGGCGTACATTCGGGGGCCGCTGGCGGTGGCCTTGAGAAAGCGCCCGAGGTGGTGGTCCACAGTGCTCGCCCGGTAGACCGGACAACCCATCGCCTCGATCAGTCGGCCGAACATGATGGAGTGCCGGCACTCGTCGGCGACCTCGGTCAGCGCGTACTGCGCCTGCCGACTGGTCGGGTCGGCGCGGTAGTACTCCCGGATCAGCATCTGCATGAGGATCGTCTCGAACCACAGCCCGGCGCTGGCGGCGCTGGCCACCTCGTGCCTGGTGAGCTCGACGCGCTGCGCCTCGCTGAGCTGCTCCCACAGGGCGGTGCCGTAGAGGCTGCTGCGGTGCGGTGGAAGCCAGAAGGCGCCGGGGGTGTGCGGGGCGTCCCAGTCGATCTCGACGGTGGGGTCGTAGCTGGTGCGCAGTGAGGACGTGAGGAGTCGCTCGGCGACCGTCGCGCGCTCGGTTTCCGTCGGTGCGGCCTCCATGACTCCTCCATATTGACGTGACGACCGGTAACTGTTACGAGTAGTAGCATGCAATCGCCGCTCACTGATGTCAATGCATCCGACCCACCTCCGGACGGCGACCCGAAGGCGAAGGGCAACGGTCGCCGGGACCGCTGGGCAGACCATCGTGAGCAACGACGGCGGGAGTTGGTCGGTGCCGCCGTGCAGGCGCTGCTGCGGCACGGCCCGGACGTCGACATGGAACAGGTCGCCGCCACGGCGGGCGTCAGCAAACCGGTCCTGTACCGCTACTTCGCCGACAAGTCGCAGCTCTGGGTCGCGGTGAGCGAGGTGGTGGCCGCGCGGGTGGTCGACGCCATCGCGCCGGCGATCGAGCAGGTCCGCGAGGAACGTGGCCTGGTCGAGGCGACGATCGACGCGTACCTCGGGGTGATCGAGTCACAGCCCACGCTCTACCGGTTCCTGATGCGACAGGCCGGTCAACCCGGCATCCACCAGGTGGTCGCCGGCACCAGCCGGCAGGTCGCCGCCGGGCTGGCCCGGGTGATCGGTGACCGGCTACGGGCGCTGGGCCTGGACGCCGGCCCGGCGGAGCCGTGGGCGTACGGCCTGGTCGGCTTCGTGCAGGCGGTCGGCGACTGGTGGACCACACACGGTCAACCGATCAGCCGGGTCGCCCTCACCGACTACCTGACCACTCTGCTGTGGAGCGGCATCGAGGGGGTACGCGCCAGCGCCGACCTGCCACCCGAGCTCACCCGCGCCCACGAGCGGATCGTGCCGTGAGCTACCACGGCCCGGCCGGCGTCGAGGGCGCCTCGGTCCAGGTGCACCTCAGTGGGCGGTGGGAGCCGGTCGACGGTCGCTTCCACTGGGGTGGGCGGATCGAACCCGAGCCACGGGTGACCCACCTGCTGCGCTCCGGTCGGCGCGACGTCGAGGTGCGCATCGCCGACCGGGTCCGGCCAGCCCGACTGGCCGAGGTCGATCCGTGGGGCGGCGTACGCGTCACCGGGGTGGGCGATCCGCCCTGGCCGCCCGAGGCCGACCCGGTTGCCCCGGCCGAGCTCACGGAGGAGTGAATGGAGACAGACGTTGCCATCATCGGCGCCGGCTTCGGTGGCCTGGGGGCCGCCATCCGCCTTCAGCGGGCCGGCTTCACCGACTTTCTCGTCTTCGACCGGGGTGACGACGTCGGCGGCACCTGGCGTGACAACACCTACCCCGGCTGCGCCTGCGACGTCCCGTCGCACCTCTACTCGTTCTCCTTCGCCCCCAACCCGCGCTGGTCGAACACCTTCTCCAGTCAGCCGGAGATCTGGGACTACCTGCGTGGCTGCGTCGACCGTTTCGGGATCCGCCCGAGGTTGCGGCTACGCCACGAGGTGCGGGAGGCGAGGTGGGACGACCAGCGCCAGCGGTGGCTGCTGCGTACCTCCGGCGGCGACCACACCGCCCGGGTCCTGATCTGTGCCGCCGGCCCGCTCAGCGACCCCGCCATCCCCGACCTGCCCGGGATCGACGAGTTCGCCGGCACCGTGTTCCACTCGGCGCGGTGGCGGCACGACCACGACCTCACCGGCCGCCGCGTCGCGGTGATCGGCACCGGCGCCTCAGCCGTCCAGTTCGTGCCACAGATCCAGCCGGCGGTCGAGAGGCTGACGCTCTTCCAGCGCACCCCCGCGTGGATCATGCCGAGGTTGTCGCGCCGGATCAGCGGGGTCGAGCAGGCCGCGTTGCGCACCGTGCCCGGCGCGCAACGGGCCGCCCGGATAAGGCTCTATCTGGTACGCGAGAGCCTGGGCCTGGGCTTCCTGCACCCGGCGGTGAACCGCCTCGCCTCGCGGCTGTCCCTGCGTACGCTGCGCCGGCAGGTCCCCGACCCGCACCTGCGGGACAAGCTCACCCCGCGGTACACGATGGGCTGCAAGCGGGTGCTGATCTCCAACGACTACTGGCCGTCGCTCACCCGACCGAACGTCGACGTGGTGACCGCCGGCATCGCCCGGATCGTGCCGGATGGCCTCGTCACCGACGACGACGTGCACCACCCGGCGGACACGATCATTTTCGGCACCGGATTCCACGTCACCGACTCCCCCGTCGTGCGGCGCATCCACGGCCGTGCCGGGCGCAGCCTGAGCGAGGCCTGGACCCCCAGCATGCACGCCTACCGGGGCACGACCATCGCCGGCTTCCCCAACCTGTTCTTCCTGCTCGGCCCGAACACCGGGCTCGGGCACACCTCGGTGGTGCTGATGATCGAGGCGCAGCTGCATCTGGTGCTCGCGGCCCTGCGTCACATGCGGGCCACGGGCATCGAGGCCATCGAGCCCACCGCGCAGGCGCAACGACGCTGGACCGAGCGGATCGACCGGAAGATGGCCGGCACCGTCTGGCAGACCGGCTGTTCGAGCTGGTACCTCGACGCTACCGGCCGCAACACCACCATCTGGCCGGGCTTCGCCACCAGCTTCCGGATGCGGCTGCGCCGGTTCCGCCCGGCCGACTACCAGACCGCCTCGACCGGCAGCACCCCCAACGAACCGGAACGGGAGCACGCCGATGCGCTATGACCTGACGGGCAAGATCGTTCTCATCACCGGCGCGGCACGCGGCATCGGGGCGCAACTGGCCCGCGAGGCCGTCGCCCGTGGAGCCCGGGTCGCCCTCGTCGGTCTGGAAGGCGAACTGCTCAAGCAGCTCAGCGCCGACCTCGACGCGCACTGGTACGAGTGTGACGTCACCGACCAGGCGGCGTTGGACGCCGCGGTGTCCTCCACTGTGGGCCGCTTCGGTGGAATCGACGTGGTGGTGGCCAACGCGGGCATCGCGAACCTCGGCACCGTCGCCGTGGGACCGGTCGACGCGCTGGTGCGTACCGTCGAGGTGAACCTCTGCGGCGCGATCCGCACGGTCAGCGCGGCGCTGCCCCACGTCACCGCCGCCCGTGGCCACGTCCTGATCGTCTCGTCCGCCGCCGCCTTCACGGCGATGCCCGGCATGGCCGCCTACTGCGCCTCGAAGGCGGGTGTGGAGCAGTTCGCCAACGTGCTGCGCCTGGAGACCCGTCCGCGCGGCGTCACCGTCGGCACCGCCCATCCGATCTGGATCGACACCGACCTGGTCCGCGACATCCGTGACGACCTGCCGTCCTTCCGCGCCACACTGCGCCGGTTGCCGTGGCCGCTGTCCACCGTCGTCCCGGTCGAGCAGTGCGTCGAGGCCCTGCTGCGCGGTATCGAACGCCGCAAACGCAAGGTGTACGTGCCCCGGTCACTCGCCGTGGTGCAGGCGCTGCGACCGGTGGTGCTGAGCGGCTTCTCCGATGCGTTGATCACCAGGTTCGGCGGCCGGACGATGGTCGGCCAGATGGAAGACGAGGTGCGCCAGCTCGGGCGGTCCTTCGGCAGGACGTCGGTGGGCGGGCGGTCATGAGCATGCACTTCCGACGTGCGGGCAGCGGAGAGCCGCTCGTGCTCATCCACGGCATCGGTCACCGTCATCAGGCGTGGGAGCCGGTGTTCGACCGACTCACCGCGCACCACGAGGTGATCGCGCTCGACCTGCCCGGATTCGGGAACTCTCCGGTGCCCAGCACCGGCATGCCCGGCGACATGGCCGGCACCGTGGCCGGGCTCCTGTCGGTCCTGACCGGGTGGGGGCTGGAGCGTCCACACGTCGCCGGCTACAGCCTCGGTGGGGCGATCGCCCTGGAGCTTGCCGCCACCGGGGCGGCCGCCTCGGCCACCGCCCTCTCCCCCGCCGGCTTCTTCACCCCGGCCGAGCGCCGACGGGCGCTGGCCATCCTCCGGATGCTGCGGGCCAACTCGTACCTGCCCACCCCGATCATGCGGGTCGCCCTGCGCTCGGCGTACCTGCGGGCGTTGTGCTTCGGGCCGCTGATGGCCCGCCCGACGCTGCTGGATGTCGAGCGCGCGTTGGGCGACGCGCTCGCCCTTCGGCGCGGGCTCGGCTTCAACGCCGTGGCCAGAGCCGCCCGTGACTATCGCTTCGACTGCCCTCGGCTGTCCGACGCGACGGTGCCGGTGACCATCGGCTGGGGGGACCACGACCGGATCTTCGGCGTCCACCAGGCCGAACGCGCCCGGGCGGGCCTGCCGGCGGCACGGGTGGTGACGCTGCCCCGTTGCGGGCACGTGCCGATGAGCGACGACCCGGAGTTGGTCGCCGCGCTCATCCTGGAGACCACCGGCGCCGCGCCGGGTCCATCGGTCTCCGGCTAGCCGTCGCGGGTCAGGAAGATCACTTCACAGTCTAAAAACTTGCAGGCTGTGCAACTTCGCTCCTAATCTCGCCCGCGTGACCGTCACCGACCAGGCCGCCACCGGGCGCCGCGACCGCAAGAAGGCGCAGACGCGGGCCGCGCTGACCGCCGCCGCGCTGCGGCTGGTCGCCGAGCGCGGCCTGGAGCACGTGACGGTGGAGGAGATCAGCGAGGCCGCGGACGTGTCCTCGCGGACCTTCTTCAACTACTTCACCTGCAAGGACGAGGCCCTCACCGACGATCCGGCGCTCGACGGCAACCCGGTCGTGGCCCACCTGGCGGCCGCCCCCGCGCGGGTGTCAGCGTTGCAGGCCGTCCGGGTCGCCCTCGACGAGGCGATCGGCGCGATCCAGGCCGACCGGGAGTTGTGGCGGCTGCGACTGACCGTCATCACCCAGAACCCCGCGCTGCTGCCCCGGCTGGTCGCCGGCAACAGCGCGACCGAGCAGGCGATGGTCGCGGTCGTCGCCACCCGCCTCGGCGTCGGCCCCGACCACGCTCACCCGCCGCTGGTCATCGCCGTTGCCGGTGCCGCCTTCCGCACCGCGATGCTGCGCTGGGCCGCCGACGACGACGCCCGGCCCCTGCACGACTTCGTCGACGAGGCGTTCGCCGCCATCGCCGCCGGCCTGCCGGATCCCCCGTCGGCCTGCTGACCCGCAAGTCCCCGCCTCGCCGCGTCAGCTCCGGGGCCAGCCACTCCGCCGAAAACCCGACAAGGGAGCGTCAATGACCACCACCATCCCGCCCGCCGACACCGCGGGCGTCGGCACGCGCATGTCGCGTCGGGAGGTTCTCCAGGCCCTGTCCGGCCTGATGGTCGGCATGTTCGTGTCCATCCTCGCCTCCACGGTGGTGGCGAACGCGCTGCCGCGGATCATCGCGGATCTGAACGGCAGCCAGACCGTCTACACGTGGATCGTCACCAGCGAACTGCTCGCCATGACGGCGACGGTGCCGCTGTGGGGCAAGATGGCCGACCTTTACAGCAAGAAGCTGCTGATCCAGTTGTCGCTGGGACTGTTCGTGGTGGGTTCACTCATCGCGGGCTTCACGCCGAACGTCGAGGTTCTGCTGCTCAGCCGTGTCGTCCAGGGCATCGGCGCCGGCGGCATGACCGCGTTGGCCACGATCGTCATGGCGGCGATGATCCCGCCACGTGAGCTGGGCCGCTACGCCGGCATCTTCGGCGCGGTCTTCGGAGTGGGCACCATCGCCGGTCCGCTGATCGGCGGCCTGCTCGTCGACACGTCGTGGCTGGGCTGGCGGTGGTGCTTCCTGATCGGCGTCCCGTTCAGCATCATCTCCATCGCCCTGCTCCAGCGCACCCTGCACCTGCCGGTCGTCCGCCGCAAGGCAAAGATCGACTGGCTGGGCGCCCTGCTCATCACCTCGGGCGTCTCCACGCTGCTGATCTGGTCGTCCCTGGCCGGCAACAAGTTCGACTGGGCCTCCGGCTGGACGGCGCTGATGGTCATCGGCGGTCTGGTTCTGCTGGCACTGGCCGTGGTCGTCGAGTCGCGGGCGGCGGAGCCGATCGTCCCGCTGGACATCTTCCGCAACCGGACGGTCTCCCTGGCCACCGTCGCCAGTGTGCTGGTCGGCGTCGCGATGTTCGGCGGAACCGTCTTCCTGTCCCAGTACTTCCAGATCTCACTGGGCAAGTCGCCCACCGTCGCGGGCCTGATGAGCCTTCCGATGATCTTCGGTCTGCTCGTCTCGTCGACGGTGGCCGGCCAGCTCATCACGAAGTACGGCCGCTGGAAGGCGTACCTGGTGGCCGGCGCGGCGGTCATGACCGTCGGGATGCTGCTGCTGGGCACCATCGACGCCAAGACCAGCGTCGTCATCCTGTCGATCTACATGGCGGTGCTGGGCGTCGGCGTCGGCATGCTCATGCAGAACCTCGTGCTCGCCGCCCAGAACGATGTGCCGGCACACGAGCTCGGTGCGACCACCTCCGTGCTGACGTTCTTCCGCAGCATGGGCGGCGCGATCGGAGTCAGCGCCCTCGGCGCGGTCCTGGCCAGCCGGGTGGCCTCGCTGACGACCGAGCGGCTCGGTCCGGCGGCGACCGCCGGCGGTGGCTCCACCGAGGTGCCCGACCTGTCCACCCTGCCCGAGCCGGTGCTGCGCATCGTGCAGGACGTGTACGGCATCGCCACCGCGGATCTGTTCCTGGTCGGCGCGCCGATCGCGTTGCTCGCGCTGATCGTCGTGCTGTTCATCAAGGAGAAGCCGCTGCACACCCTCAGCGGGGACGAACGACGCGCCCAGGAGGAGGCGGCCGCAAAGGTCGCGATTCACTGAGCTGTACCAGCAGTCGGGGGCGGGCCGGTGGGCCCGCCCCCGCATTTTTCGGTAACCACATGACGTGAACGGACCAACACGTAACGTGAGGTAGAGCCGGTAATCGGCTGATGCCAGACGCGCGCCGGGCCGCCACTGCGGCGGCGCCGCTCGGCCAACTGCCGGGTCGGACAGCTCGGCAACGTCGCGGCCTACTCAGCCGCAGGAGGTGTGGACGATGCCCATGCTGTCGGTCTTCGATCCTCGGCACACTGTCGCTCCCCCGGGATACAGCCGCTGGCTCATCCCGACCGCGGCACTGGCCGTGCACGTCTGTATCGGTCAGGTCTACGCGACGAGCGTCTACAAGAACTCCCTCATCGCGCACTTCGACACCAGCCAGACGGCGATCGGGGCGATCTTCAGCATCGCCATCGTCATGTTGGGTTCGTCCGCGGCGGTGGGTGGCCGTTGGGTGGAGCGGAACGGGCCACGCCGGGCGATGTTCGCCGCCGCCTGCTTCTGGGCCGTGGGGTTCCTGGTCGGCGCGCTCGGCATCGCGACCCAACAACTCTGGCTCCTCTACCTCGGATACGGCGTCATCGGCGGCATCGGGCTCGGCATCGGCTACATCTCCCCCGTCTCCACACTGATCAAGTGGTTCCCGGACCGCCCCGGCCTCGCCACCGGGCTGGCCATCATGGGGTTCGGCGGCGGCGCCCTGGTCGCCGGCCCGCTCGCGCGCCAACTGCTCTCCCTCTACGACTCCGGCTACAACCCCGACAACCCGGCCGCCGTCGCGTCGGGACACGCCCTCGTGGCCCTCTTCGTCACATTCGGCCTCGGCTATTTCGTGATCATGATGTTCGGCCCGTTCAACGTCCGGGTTCCGGCACCGGACTGGCGGCCCGCCGGCTTCGACCCCGCGACCGTCGCCGCCAAACCTCTGGTGACAACGGCGAGCGTGTCCGCGTCGAACGCGGTGCGTACCCGGTCGTTCTGGTTGCTGTGGATCGTGCTGTTCTGCAACGTCACCGCGGGCATCGGCATCCTGGAACAGGCCAGCCCGATGATCCAGGACTTCTTCCGGGACAACGGGACCGCCACCACGGTCTCGGTGACGGCGGCGGCCGGTTTCGTGGGAGTGCTGTCGCTGTTCAACATGGCTGGGCGGTTCGTCTGGTCGACGACGTCCGACCTCATCGGCCGCAAGCCCATCTACCTGGTCTACCTCGGCGTCGGCATGGTGCTGTACCTGCTGCTCGCCGTGGCCGGCCACTCCGCGACCGCGGTCTTCGTGCTGATCGCCGCCGCGATCATCTCCTTCTACGGCGGTGGTTTCGCCACCATGCCCGCGTACCTGCGTGACCTGTTCGGCACCTTCCAGGTCGGGGCCATCCACGGCCGGATCCTGACCGCCTGGTCGGCTGCGGGTGTCGCCGGCCCGCTGATCGTCAACGGGATCCTCGACACCAAGGGCAAGCCCGGCACCCTCACCGCGGCGGCGTACCGGCCCGCGCTGTTCACCATGGTCGGCATCCTCGCCATCGGGTTCATCGCGAACCTGCTGGTCCGTTCCGTGCCCGAGCGGTTCCACGAACCGAACAAAGGGCCGACCTCTCCGGTGGCGAAGGCGACCATCACCGAGCCGGTCGCTCTCGGGCCGGAGAGCCAACCGCCGGCGCCGCCGCGCGTCGGCAGTCAGACCGGGCGGCTCTGGTTGTCGTGGCTGCTGGTCGCGGTGCTACTCGGGTACGGCATCGTCCAGACGGCCATCACCGCCGCGAAGCTGTTCACCGGCTGACGCGTCGCGCCGGCAGCGGTCCGTCGCGCACAGACCTCTCGGATCGGGCCAGACTGTGAAGCGGAGGAAGGCGCCCCGTCAAGGGGGCGCCTTCCGTTTCGTCGAACTCCGTTCAGCGCCGGTCCGCTCAGCGCCGGGTCGTCGTCGACCGGCTCTCGTCGAGCCGCTCCCGTTGTGGCACGACCGTGTACTTCGGATCGCGTGCCGACACCCTGCCCGCCTCGAAGACACCGAACCGGGTGGCGACCGACGATGCCACGAGGGCGGCGCCGGAGATCACCGACAGGACCCGGCTGCGTCGACTGACCAGCGCGGCGACGGTGCCCACGGCCAGCAGGACGCGTCCCGCCTTGACCAGCCGGCCACTGCGCCCGCGCGTGTAGGGCTCGCCGGTGAGGCCCTGCCGCTCCAACTGGTGTCCCCCGCCGAACTCGACGGCCGCGGCGGCCAGGGCGAGTCGTCGCAGTGGCGCGGTCTGCTCGGCCGGTGCCGCGATCAGTCCGACCCCGGTCGCGGCGGCGAGCGCGCTGCCGGCGAAGACGAACGGCAGCGACGGGTAGGCGTCGTGCCAGGACGGCACTGCCGTGTCGGCGAGGAGCACACCGGTGTACGTCGCCAGTGCCGGCGCGGTCGCCGCAGCGGCCAGGCCGGCGACGTCGCCGATGGGCGGGCCGATCCGACGGGCGAGGCCGAGCACACCATGCCGCGGAAGCAGCGGCGCCAGTTCGGCGATCGCTGCCGCACCGGCCAGCGGCCCGAATGCGGCGAGGATCCAGGTGCCGACCGACATCGGTGAGGTCACCTTGGCCACCCGGAGCATGTGATGGAACCGGTCCGGCCGGCCGAGGTCGTGGATGAGCAGGTACGTGCTGGCGGCGACGCCGCCGAGGGCCGTCCAACGGCCCACCTTGCGCAACCCCGGTCGTCCGGTCAGTTGGGCACCCGCGCCGATCAGCGCACTGCCGGCGGCGAGACCACCGGTGAACAGGTAACCGGCGATGTCGTACTTCCACACCGGCGGCTTCAGAACCGGCCGGCCGTAGTAGGAGGCGAAGTCGGCCGGCGGCACCGTGAGCTGCTCACCGCCGTCACCGCCTCGCCTGCGGGGCTGCCGGTGGCGCTTCCCGTCCGGCTGACCGGGGCCGGTCCGGAACTCGCTGAACCGGGCGCCGACCGGCTCGTTCGATGGCGTCTCGTCGGTCATTGCCGCCTACCCAGGAACGCGGCCGCCGTGGCGACCGCCATCGTCATCGCCGCCAAGCCGGCCCGCTTCCACATGGCCGGCAGGTCGCGGGTGGTCACGATCGGGTCCGGCGGCAGCCCGTACACCTCGGGCTCATCCAGCAACAGGAAGAACGCACCGTCACCACCCACGCCGTCGTTCGGGTCGTGCCCGTACAACCGCGCCTCCGGCACCCCCCGCTCATGCAGCTTCGTCACCCGCGCGGCGGCCCGCTCCCGCAACTCGTCCAGAGCCCCGTACTGGATCGACTCGGTCGGGCACGCCTGCGCACACGCCGGCGTCATCCCCACCCCGAGCCGGTCGTAGCACAGCGTGCACTTCCACGCCCGACCATCGTCCTTACGCTGATCGATGACGCCGTACGGGCAGGCGGAGATGCAGTAGCCGCAGCCGTTGCAGATGTCCTCCTGCACCACCACGGTGCCGAACTCCGTCCGGAACAGGGAACCGGTCGGGCAGACATCCAGGCAGGCCGCGTGGGTGCAGTGCTTGCACACGTCCGACA
>NZ_QGSZ01000251.1 GCF_003857055.1 Micromonospora inaquosa
CCCGGGGCACTGTGTACGCGGGCCGGGGCGGCTGCCGCGCTGACGGCGCGCCGGGCGGGTGCCAGCGTGCTGCTGTTGGACCGGGCCGACTTTCCCCGGGACAAGGCGTGCGGTGACGGCATCGCCGCGCACTCGGTGGACGTGCTCGCCGAGCTGGGGGTGACCGAGGCGGTGGCGGGCTACCAGCCACTGCCGGCGTTACGCATGATCGCGCCCGGTGGTGGTGCGGTGGCTCGGGCGCTGCCCCGGCCCGCGTACACAGTGCCCCGGGAGGTGTTCGACGCGCGGCTGGTGGCGGCCGCGGTGGTCGCCGGCGCGCAGTTGCGCCGACACACCGTGCGTCAGATCGAGCCGCGCGCCGACCGTGTGGTGCTCGACGGGCAGGTGTCCGGGCGGGTGGTGATCGGCGCGGACGGTGCCGGCTCGGTGGTACGTCGGGCGCTCGGCCATCCGCAGAACCCCGACCGGCACCTGGCACTGGCCATCCGGGGGTACGCCCCGGCTCTGCCCGGCCCGTCCGAGCAGCTCATCGTCACCTCGAAGGCGCGCTGGCCGGCGTACGCCTGGTCGTTTCCGATCGGCGACGGGCGGGCGAACGTCGGGTACGGGGAGGTTCTGCGCGGTGAGCCGTTGAGCCGCGCGTACCTGCTGGATCGGCTGGCCGCGCTGCTACCCGGCACCGACCTGGCGACCGTGACCGCGTTGCGCGCCCACCACCTGCCGCTCTCCACGCACCGACCGTCGCCGGGGCGAGGGCGCACGCTGCTGGCCGGGGACGCGCTGTCACTGATCAATCCGTTCACCGGCGAGGGGATCTTCTACGCGTTGCTCTCCGGCGCGCTGGCCGGGTCGGCGGCGGCCCGGTCGCCCGAGCGCGCGGCTGCCCGCTACGCCCACGGGTTGCGTCGCCGCCTCGGCACTCACCTGCGGCACAGCTCGGTCGCTGCCTGGTTGGCCCGGCGACGCCGGGTGGTGGACGCGGCGGTCCGGGCGGCCCGTCGCGACGACCGGGTGTTCTACGACGTTGTCGAGCTGGGACTGGGTGACGGACGCCTCACCGGCCGTACGCTCGCGATGATCGGCATCGGTCTGGGCGGCGGGGATGGTGCTCCGAGGCGGTGAACTGGCCGAAGGGTCGCTACGCTGCTAGGTGATGACGCTGCGGAACCTTATCTACTCCGTGTACGAGCGCCGGCTCACGGCGAAGCTCGCGGGTAAGCCGGTGCCCCGGCACGTTGGGGTGATGTGCGACGGCAACCGCCGATGGGCGAGGGAGATGGGCTTCGTCGACCCGAACGACGGGCACCGGGTCGGCGCGGCGAAGATCAAGCATGTCCTCGGCTGGTGTGACCAGGCCGGTGTCGGGCACGTGACCCTCTACCTGCTGGCCACCGACAACCTGCGCCGTCCGGCCAGTGAGCTGGATCCGCTCCTCAAGATCATTGAGGACCTGGTGGTGGAGCTGGCCGAGGAGGGCAACCCCTGGCGGCTGCGCATCGTCGGGGCGCTCGACCTGCTGCCGGCGCAGACCGCGGCGGCGCTCAAGGGGGCCGAGGAACGCACCCGCGAGCGCACCGGCGGCGCGGAGGTCAACATCGCGGTGGGCTACGGCGGTCGGCGGGAGATCACCGACGCGGTCCGTTCGCTGCTGCTGGAGCACGCCGCCACCGGCGGCACGCTTGAGGAGTTGGCCGAGGTGCTGGACGTCGAGCACATCTCCGAGCACCTCTACACCAGGGGTCAGCCCGACCCTGACCTGGTCATCCGCACTAGCGGCGAGCAGCGGCTGTCCGGTTTCATGCTCTGGCAGTCGGCGCACTCGGAGTTCTACTTCTGTGAGCTCAACTGGCCGGATTTCCGGCACATCGACTTTCTGCGGGCGCTGCGCTCGTACGCCACCAGGCAACGCCGCTACGGCGCCTGACCCGTCGGTCGCCGCTCCGGCGGGTCAGGCAGTTGGGTCAGTCAGGGCAGCTGGGTCAGTGCCCGGGTGAGGAAGTCGCCCAGGGCGGCCGGCGACTCGATCGTCAGGTCGGCGGCGTTGGCCACCTCATGTCCGGTCTCCGAGTTGGCCACGGCCACGCAGACGCCGAGGAAGTCCGGGTCGGCGGCGGCGCGAGCGCGCAGCGCGGCGAAGGCCTTGATGTCGGAGACATCGTCGCCGAAGTACCAGGCACCGGTGGCGCCCTTGATTGCCTCGCCGATGACCATGCCCTTGTCCCGGTCGACTGGCGGCTTCAGCTCCAGCACCATCCGCCCGGCCTGTGAGCGCAACCCCAGACGGTCGGCCTGCGCCTGCCCCCACTGCTGCACCGTCGGGCCGAGTTGCGGGGCGGTACGCCAGTGCAGAGCGACCGAGAGTCGCTTGTACTCCACCAGCGTGCCGGGCGGCAGCTCCGCCCGAGCCAGGTCGGCCAGCTCCGCCATGGTCGGCACCCAGGGCAGCGCCGCCGGTTCGGTGACGGTCTCCCCGCCGGAGTGGCTGTGCTCCAGCCCGTAGAGGCCGTAGAGGTCCACGCCGGCGAGCCCGCCGAGCTGATCCCGAAGGAACTCGACGGGTCTGGCGGAGACGATCGCGACCCGCTGCACGACCGGGGCGAGCGCCTCGATCGCGGCCAACGCCTTGGGAGCCGGGCGTACCGCGGTCGGATCGTCGTCGACGGGCGCGAGCGTCCCGTCGAAGTCGAAGAAGAGCACGGTCCCGGCCGCCCGGCTGGCGGTTAACCGCCAGGCCTGGTCGGCGTCCAACGGGGTTTTCGGCTGCTGATTGCCCAGATTCAACGGCGGCACGCGCGTCAGCGTACCCCGGCGATCCAGGGTCATTCCTGGCCGAGCAGACCCGTTGAGCGGTAGGCGATCAGCGTTCGGCGGCTCCTCGCCCGCGCCGGCCGAACGGCACCACCGCGGCTTCCTGGCCGTGGCTCAACAGATAGCCCTCCACGAACCCGGTGTTGCGATCGCCGGTGTGGTTCTCGATCTCGTTGAGCCGTGCCACCAGGAACTCGGTGAGCGCGCTGATTCGGTTGTTCAGGCGCTCGTGCAGCTCGGCGGTGACGGCCAGGACGACCGCGGTGCCGGCGGTGATGAGCGCAAAGAGGTTGACGAGCAGCGGAAGCTGCCCGCCGTCGACCACGAGGGTCACCGTGTTACCGGTCGCCCACAGTGTCACCGACACCGTTGCGACCACGACTGCCAACCACTTCAGGGTCATGGACAGACCCCTCCTTCTGTCCCGCAGGGCTGGGTTCGGCCTTGTCCCGTCCCCCCGCCGATGACGAGCCCAAGCAGTACGAATAGGGACGCTAGCGTGCCCGTTCCTGCCCCGGAGGCAAACGAATGAACCTGACCAGGCGTTCTTTCGCTATCTGAGGAACTAGCCTGCCTGATTGCCCCTTTTTCGGACATCGACCGGCAGCGTTGGGCGATATGCGAGGTATCTGATGGTTTCGCGGATGTGGAACTTCTCCGCGTCCGACACCTGCGGATCGACCAGGCGGCGCAGCAGCGCCTCCACGTCGGGGTCCATCGGAGGGGCGGACTGGCCGGCGCGGGGGCCGGCCGCGGTGCGGTCCCACCCGAGCGCGGCGAAGGCGGCTGCCGGGTTCAGCCCCAGGCCCTCACAGAAGGCGACCACCCGCTCGGCCTCCGGGTCGCTGGCCCAGTCGCCCCGGACCCAGCGGTTGATGGTCTGCCGGGAGACGCCGGTGCGCCGGGACACCTCGGTGCCGCTCCAGGCTCGGGTCGCCCGTGCCTCGTCCAGGGCCCGCCGGACGAAGGTGGCGAAGGCGATCTTCCGCGCATTGGCCGTCTCGGTCACTCCGTGACGGTACGGCCAGCCGACTGCGGGTGCGTGCGCCGGCTCGCCACTGTCACGCGGACGTGACGACGCTTTCGGATTTCCGGTAAACGAGTCAGTGCCACTGTTGAGGGGTGTCACGCGGGCAGAATAGATGAACGTAGTGGCAAACGTAACCGGACGAAAAGCTGATACTGTCACGCCCATGGGACAATCTACGGTGTGTCACGTGCATGAGACGATTGGTGCTCACATGCGTCACGCCCCCGGTGCCAGGGGGTCGTGGTGACCGAGCTCGCCACCCGCGCCCAGGCCTTCGGGCTGATCGCCGAGGGGGTCGCCGCGGGGCTGACCGCCCCCTGGCGCCTCTACCTCGCCCGAGGCTGCCGCTACCTGTCGCTGAGCGTCGGCGATCGTGCCGAGTGGAACGCCTGGCGTACCCATCTCGGCTGCCCCGAGCTGAGCGTCCGGGTCTACGACGCCGGCGGCGAGATTCGCCGCTCCTCGGTGGCCGAAGTCGTGCTCGACGGCTGCCGGATCAGCGTCGAGCTGGTCGAGGAGGTCAGCACCGACGACCTGGACCGGCTGCTCGTCGCCGACCCCACCACGATCGAGCCGGAGGAGCGATGACCTGGCGTCCCGGCTGGGCCGGAGCTGCCCGATGAGCCCGTTTCTCGCGGTGTTCCTCGTCCTGGTGCTCGGTGCCACCAGCTACGCGGCCGGGCGGTTGCACGGGCAGCTCAGCTACCGCATCGGCTACCGCTTCGGTTACCGGCAGGGCTACTTTGACGGTGACCGGGGCGCCTGGAACCGGCGTCGCCGGGACGCCCAGGCAGCCATCGCCTCGGCTCTGTCGGTCTCACCGGCGGGAGTGGTCCGCTCCGCCGGTGCCGTCGCCCGCCCCGGCACCACGTACACCGGCTCGTCGTTCAGCGCGCCGGCCGCCCCGATCACCGGGCGGCACCCGACCGGCACGCTCGTCCGACGTACCGGTTGAGGTCGGTCGGCGGGCACCCTCGCTGAATCGGCGCCACGAACGCGGTGCGTCGTCCGCGGCGGACACGCACCGTCGGGGTCACGTCAGACCGGTGACGGTGGCCCCACCGGCCGGGATGCGCGCAGGGGGCATGCATCCCGGCCGGTTCCGCCGTGCCCGCGACGGTGCCTTTCGGCTGGTGCCGGCGTCGGCGCCACGCTGTTCACGAGCGTGTCTTGGGAGATCCACGTTCGGCCTCTAGCCGGGAAGGTCCGGCGGGGCTAGCGTCTAGGCATGGCACGGGGTTCTCCCGAGCCAGCCGGTCCGCCCGGATCTGCGACCTCGCGCATGGGGTTCCGCATCCGACCCCGTGTCCCCGGGCACCGGAGGAGGCGGAACACGGGTGGCGGGTGCCCATCCGTCGGAGCAGGCCTGTGACGACTCGCCGTACCATCGCCGGTGCCGACCAGACCCCGGCCGCGACTGCCACGACCCGCCGCGCCACCAGGAGCCGCCGTTCGGCGGCCGCCGCGCCGGCCGACCCCAAGGAGCCACGACCAGCCGGCCAGGCCTTCGTCCTGGACACGTCGGTGCTGCTCTCCGATCCGGCGGCATTCCACCGGTTCGCGGAGCATGAGGTGGTGCTGCCTCTGGTGGTCATCACCGAGCTGGAAGGCAAGCGGCACCATCCGGAGCTGGGCTGGTTCGCCCGGCAGTCGCTGCGGATGCTCGACGACCTGCGGGTCCGGCATGGTCGACTCGACCGCCCGGTGCCCGCCAACGACGTCGGCGGCACCCTGCGGGTGGAGCTCAACCACACCGACGACGGTGTTCTGCCGCCCGGGTTCCGCACCGAGAGCAACGACGCCCGGATCCTCTCCGTCGCGCTCAACCTCGCCGCCGAGGGGCGGGAGGTGACCCTGGTCAGCAAGGACATGCCGCTGCGGGTCAAGGCGGCGGCGGTGGGTCTGCGCGCCGACGAGTACCGCCACGGCCAGGCCAGCGACCCGACCTGGACCGGTATGTCGGAGATGGAGTTGAGCGAGGAGCAGATCGGTCAGCTCTACGCCGGCGAGACGCTCGACCTCGACGAGGCGGCCGGGCTGCCCTGCCACACCGGTCTGGTGCTGCACTCGGCGCGGGGCTCCGCGCTCGGCCGGGTGCTGCCGGACAAGTCGGTGCGTCTGGTCCGGGGCGACCGGGAGGCGTTCGGGCTGCACGGCCGATCGGCCGAGCAGCGGATCGCGCTCGACCTGCTGCTGGACGAGTCGATCGGGATCGTCTCGCTGGGTGGCCGGGCCGGCACCGGCAAGTCGGCGCTGGCGCTCTGCGCCGGGCTGGAGGCGGTGATGGAGCGTCGCCGGCACAAGAAGGTGATCGTGTTCCGCCCGCTGTACGCGGTCGGTGGCCAGGAGTTGGGCTATCTGCCGGGCTCGGAGTCGGAGAAGATGTCGCCGTGGGCGCAGGCTGTCTTTGACACGCTCGGCGCGGTGGTGCACGAGAACGTGCTGGAGGAGGTCACCTCGCGGGGCATCCTGGAGGTGCTGCCGCTGACCCACATCCGGGGGCGCAGCCTGCACGACGCCTACGTGATCGTGGACGAGGCCCAGTCGTTGGAGCGCGGGGTGCTGTTGACCGTGCTGTCGCGGATCGGGCAGGGCTCCCGGGTGGTGCTCACCCACGACGTGGCCCAGCGGGACAATCTGCGGGTCGGTCGACACGACGGGGTGACGGCGGTCATCGAAGCACTCAAGGGCCATCCGCTCTTCGCACACGTCACCCTCAGCCGTTCGGAGCGGTCGCCGATCGCCGCGATGGTCACCGACCTCCTGGAGGACATCCCGATCTGACAGGTCTTTTGTGGGCTTTCGTCCCCATTTGGGGTGTGGTCCAAATCACAAAGAGCCTGGTTGGTTTCCCATCGGCCTCACTGTGCGCAATCGTGTCCCACGAGCGTCCACGCACCACGGGAATCGTTGGTGATCGTTCGTCCCGAGACGGACAGCATCGACGAAGGTAGGTGCGTCAGCGCGACCGGCAACCGGTCGGGGCGCTCGTGGCACGGCTGACGGCCCACCTGCGGCCAGCCGAGCCGCGTCCTTGCTCCCGACGAAGGGACCACTTCGTGAGTCGGCTGTGGAGCCGGTTGGGCGCCCGTACGGCTGCTGTAGCGCTGCTCTCCGTGGGCGTTGCCGGTGGCTTCTACCTGGGCGAAGACCGGGAAACCCAGCAACAAGGGCTGGCCGACAAGGTCAGCGTCGAGGTCGACCGGGCTGACTTCGCGTACCAGCGTGAGCGGCAGGCCGCCCACCAGGTGCAGTTCTCCAAGCAGCGGGCCGCCGAGTACCAGGCCAAGCTGCGGGCGGCCCAGGCCGCCAAGGAAGCCGCCGAGCGGGCCCGCCGGGCCGAGGCCGCCGCGGCGTCCCGCAAACGCGAGCGCGCGGCAGCGAACGCGGCCGCCAAGCCGTACAACGGACCGATCCCCGAGTCCTGCGCCGAGTACAGCGGCAACCGCAAGACCGGGTGCGCCCTGATGATCGACGCGGGCTTCGGCATCGCCGAGTTCCCCTGCCTGGAGAAGCTCTGGACCAAGGAGAGCGGCTGGAACCACAAGGCCAGCAACTCCTCGTCCGGTGCGTACGGCATTCCACAGTCCCTGCCGGGCAGCAAGATGAGCTCCGTCGCAGATGACTGGCGGACCAACCCGGCCACGCAGATCAAGTGGGGGTTGGGCTACATCAAGGGCAGGTACAAGACGCCCTGCGGTGCCTGGACCTACTTCCAGAACAGAGGGCACTACTGACGCTGTCGACGCGGGGCGGGTGGGCAATCATCCGCCCCGCTGTCGCGCGTACCCCGGCCGGTCCGGACGGGACGTGAGTGGCGGTCGGCCGCTTTTGCTGATAGCAGTTGTGGAGTGACCCTGCACCCGTCAAGCGGCGACCCGTACCGGTTCGGCACCGAGGCGTTCTACGCCGCGCTCGGCCGGGCGTTCGTCGCCATGTGCGCGGTGGTCCCGTTCCTCTTCCTCATCGAGGCCATCGACCAGGGGTTGGCGTTCGGCCTGGACGCCACCGCCGGCATCATCCCGAAACGCATCGACGGGCTGGACGGCGTCTTCTTCTCCCCGTTCCTGCACCACGGCTTCGACCACCTCTACAGCAACAGCATTCCGCTGATCCTGCTGGGCACCTTCGTCCTCGCCGCCGGCGCCCGCCGGTTCCTGTGGTCGACCCTGATCATCATCCTGGTCAGTGGGCTGGGGGTGTGGTTCACCGGCTCGCCCAACTCGGTGGTGGTCGGTGCCAGCGGCGTCATCTTCGGCTACCTGGGCATCCTGCTCACCCGGGGCATCGTCGAGCGCAGCTGGTGGAACTTCGCGGTCTTCCTCCTGGTCGGTCTGCTCTACGGCTGGCAGTTGGTCGGCATCCTCCCCACCGACGAGCGGATCTCCTGGCAGGGCCACCTGTTCGGCCTGCTCGGCGGGGTGGTGGCGGCGATCCTGTTCCGTCGGCGGCGACCGGCCGTGGACGGCCCGGACTACTCGGGTTCCACCCTCAGCCTGCCCTGAGGCGATTCTCCGGCGCGCCCCTGGGACATGCTTGCCCGACCGTCGCCGCCCGCCTACGGTCGAGATCAGCAAGCGTTGATCCGTAAGCGGGAAGCGACGGTACGCCATGCGCGAGGTCGATGTCGCCGTGATCGGGGCCGGTCCGGCCGGCCTCTTCGCCGCGTACTACGCCGGGTTCCGTGGGCTGTCGGTGGCGGTGATCGACGCGTTGCCCGAGCCGGGCGGTCAGGTCACCGCCATGTACCCGGAGAAGCTGATCCTCGACGTCGCCGGCTTTCCCGCGGTCAAGGGCCGTGACCTGGTGGCCAACCTGGTGGCCCAGGCGGCCCCGTTCGATCCGCAGTACCTGCTCGGCACCCGGGCGGAGAAGCTCTCGTACGCCGAGGGCCGCCCGGTGCTCGGCCTGGCCGGTGGCGAGCAACTCGCGTGCGGCGCGATCGTGGTCACCGGCGGCCTCGGCAGCTTCAGCCCTCGGCCGTTGCCGTGCGCCGACGGTGCGCCCGGCTCGGGGATCGTCTACTTCGTGACCGAGCCGACCGAGTTGACCGGTCGGGACGTGCTGATCGTCGGTGGCGGCGACTCCGCCTTCGACTGGGCGCTGGCCCTGCAACCGCTGGCTCGATCGGTGACCCTCGTACACCGCCGGGAGAAGTTCCGGGCCCACGCCTCGACGGTCGGCCGGGTGCTCTCCCTGCCGGTGCGGGTCGTGGTCAACGCCGAGGTCACCAGGCTGCTCGGTGACGGCACGGTGACCGGTGCCGAGGTGACAGTGCGCGGTGGCGCGACCGAGACCCTGCCGGTGGACGTCGTGGTGGCCGCCCTCGGCTTCACCGCCGACCTGGGTCCGCTCGCCGAGTGGGGGTTACGGCTGGACCGCCGCCACATCCTGGTGGACAGCGCGATGGCCACCAACCTGCCCCGGGTCTTCGCCGCGGGTGACATCACCGAGTACCCGGGCAAGGTCCGGCTGATCGCCACCGGCTTCGGTGAGGCGGCGACGGCGGTCAACAACGCGGCAGTGGCCATCGACCCGAGCGCCCACCTGTTCCCGGGGCACTCCTCCGACGCCGGCTGAGTGCCGATATCGGACCCACGCCGACCTGAGTCCGGATCGAGACGGGTCGACCCGATCCTGAGGGGATGACGGGTTCCGAGAGGCCACGGGACGGCGCACCCAGCACGCTGTCCTGGCTCTGCCACCCCGGCACCGTGTTCGCGCTGATCCTGCTGCTGGTCAACGATCATGTTCTGAAGGCGGCCTTCCCCGGCCTGCTCACCGGCAAGCTGAGCGACGTCGCCGGCCTGGTGCTCGCCCCACCGCTGGTCGCGGTGCTGCTGACCCTCCTGGTGCCACGACTGCCGGCCCGGGCCGCCGCGGTGGCCGGCCTGGCCGCGGTGGGTGCCGGGTTCGCGGTCGTCAAATCCAGCGGGTACGCCGCCGAACTCGCCTCCTCGGCCTGGACCGTGCTGGCCGGGCCGTCGCTGGTCCGGGCCGACTGGACCGACCTGCTCACCCTGCCGGCGCTCGGCCTGTCCTGGTGGAGTTGGACGCGGTCACGTCGCCGCCCGGTGCGCCGACGGACCGCCCGGCTGGTCCGGATGCTGGTGGTGCTGCCACCGGCGGTCTTCGCGGTGGCCGCCACCAGTCAGACCCAGTACCCGTACGCCGTGGGCACCGCCCTGCTTGACGGTCACCCGGCGGTCTCGATCGGCTTGGGATACGACGATCGGACCTGGCCGGACGGGCCGGCTGACGGTCAGTGGTCGGTCAGCCAGGACGGGGGGAACACCTGGCGGCCCGCCGTGGACGTCGAGGAGCTGCGATTGTCCCGACAGGGCGACGGGCAGCGGCAGGCGTGCGTGCCCACCGAGCCGCAGCGGTGCTACCGGGCGGTCGCCGACCACCTGCGGGTGGAACAGAGCGACGACGCCGGCGTGACCTGGCAGGTGGCCTGGGAGGTGTCGGACGCGCGCCGCGAGGAGTTGGCCCGTCACTTTTCCAACCCGGGTGACATCCGCCGGCACTTCGCCTCCCGCGATCTGGTCGTCTATCCCGCCGCCGCCGGCGGCGGCCACGAGGTGCTGGTCGCCAACGGGCGCGACGGCATCCTGCACCGGAGAGCGGACGGCGGATGGCAACGCGACGGCTTCCTCCATCACGCGGGACCGAACGACGGGCGCTGGTACGAGCCGCCCGAGCTTCACGGAGGGCTCAGCAGCCGCGATACGGACCTGCAGCTCGCCCTCGCGCTCGCGCTGACCCTCGGCGTCACGGTCACCGTGCTCGCTGGTCACCTGGCGATTCGCCGCGGTGGAGGTCCGCGCTGGTGGGGGTTTGCCGGCAGTGGGGCGATCCTGGTCGCGGGGATCGTGTTGGCTGGGGCCTGGGAGCGCAACGATGACTCCTCGACGGGTACGGCCCTGCTGCTCGTCGTTCTGCCCCTGAACGTCGTGACAGCGGCGGCCATGATCGTCCGAGCCTCCTACCAGGGCGCACTGACCCGATGGATCGGGTGGGCACTCACCGGGCTGCTGCTCACCGCGCTCCTGTCCGGGGTGCCGCTCGCGGGTTGGCTGGTCGGCAACCCTCCGCAGAGCAGGGTCGCGGTGGCGCTTGCCCTGCTGGCCCTGGTGCCGGGCGTGCTGCTCGCCGTCCGGATCGCCAGGCTGGTCGACCCGGCCCGCGCGTTCGAGCGCCGGTACCCGCCGCGCCCGCCC
>NZ_QGSZ01000405.1 GCF_003857055.1 Micromonospora inaquosa
CTCCACCACTGTCACCTTGGTGCCGAGCGCGGCGAACATCGAGGCGTACTCCATGCCGATCACACCGGCGCCGACCACGACCATGCTGCGGGGTACGGCCTGGAGGTTGATGACACCGTCGGAGTCCACGATGGTCCGGTCGTCGAAGACGACGCTGTCCGGGCGGGCCGGGCGGGTGCCGGCGGCGATGACGACCTTGTCGAAGGTCACCTTGGACTCGCGGCCGGAGCCACCGTCGACCCAGATCGAGTGCGCGTCGGCGAAACGCCCGGTGCCGGTGATCATCGCGACCCGGTTGCGGGCCAGTTGGTTGCGGATGACGTCGGTCTGCCGGGTGATGACGTGCTGGGTCCGGGCGGCCAGATCGCTGACCGTGATCTCCTCCTTGACCCGGTAGCTGCTGCCGTACAGGTCCCGCTGGCTCAGGCCGGTCAGGTAGAGCACCGCCTCGCGCAGGGTCTTGGAGGGGACGGTGCCGGTGTTGATGCACACCCCACCGATCATGTCGCGGCGGTCCACGATGCCGACCCGCCTGCCGAGCTTGGCGGCGGCGATCGCGGCCTTCTGACCGCTGGGTCCGGAACCCAGCACCAACAGGTCGTAGTCATACACAGGCGTTAGCGTCGCAAGATGTCCCGGCGCGCGCCAGACTTCGTACCCGAGTGTTACTCAGCCGCCACCACACAGACGCCGCCGTTGAGCGTCACCTCCTGCGGCGTCTGCGACCCGGTGGCGACGAACCCCAGCGACACCGTGCCGCCCGGCGGGATCAGCGCGTTGTGGCGGACGTTGCGCACCCGCAGATAGCTGCTGTCGCGCTCGACGACCTCCGCGCCCCACAGGCTGCGCAGGTGCTGAGCGGCGTAGAACCGCCACCTCATCGTCCAGCCGTCGATCGCCGTCGAGCCGGTGTTCGTGACCAGGAGGCGTGCCACGAGCCCGTCGGGCCACTGCCCCACTGTCGACCGGACCGCGCAGCTCGGTGGTGGTGGCAGCGTGGTCACGGTGACCGGTTCGGACAGGGGTGACAGGTGGCCCGCCTCGTCCCGGGCCTGCACCACGAAGGTGTACGTGGTGTTCGGCGTCAACCCGCTGATCTGGGTGCTGTTACGGCCGGGCGGGTACTGGTAGATCTCGCTGACCCGGGTGCGGGCGCCGCCGACGTCGACCCGGAACACCTCGTACCGTTCAAGTGCGACATTCTCCACCGAGTGGGCCCAGCGGACCCACACCACTGTGGAGGCGACGTCGTAGGCGACCGGTTGGCCGGGCGCGCCGGGCGGTTGGTCGTCTCCCGGTGGCATGGTCAGCCGCAGGGACGGGTCGGACAGCGAGCGGTTGCCGGCCGCGTCCACCGCCGCCACGAAGAAGGTGTACGTGCGCGACGGCCGCAGGCCGGTGATCCGAATGCTGGTGGTGTCGGTCGAGTACTGGGCGCCGAAATCCTCGAACCGGACGCCGACCGGGTAGTGGACCACCCCCACGTCGTCTGTCGAGGCGGCCCAGGTCAGTTCGACCCAGGTGGTGTCGACGGCGACGACCGTGATCGGGCCGGGGGTGGTGGGTCGTTCGGTGTCCGTGGCGCCGTACGCCGGGGTCGCGCCGGCCGCGACCACTGTCACCGCCAGCGCGCACGCGGCCAGCGCGGCGGCCTTTGACCGGATTCTGCGGAACGGATGATCAGGCACGATGATGACCTCGCCTCCGAGTGACCGCAGCGGACCAGTCATTGACCATCATTGATGTTAGGGCAGTCTCGGCCGCGCCGTTGCCCGTCAGCCGACGAGGCGGCGTTCCCAGGCCCAGGCGGCGATCTCGACCCGGTTGCGGGCCTTGAGTTTCATCTGCACGCTCGCCAGGTGGGTCTTGACCGTGCCCACGGCGATGAAGAGCTGGGTGGCGATCTCGGCGTTGGTCAGGCCCCGGGCGACGAGCTTCACGACGTCGAGTTCCCGTGGTGACAGGCCGCCGTCGTCGCGCGCCGGGGCGGGTGAGCTGAGATGCTCCAGCAGCCGTACCGTGATCGAGGGGCTGATCAGCGCGTCGCCGGACACGGCCGCGCGGACCGCCTCCACCAGCAGGGCCGGGCCGGAGTCCTTCAGCAGGAAGCCGCAGGCGCCGTTGGCCAGCGCGGTGTGCACGTACTCGTCGAGGTCGAAGGTCGTCACGACGACCACCCGGATCGGGTCGGCGACGCCCGGCCCGGCGAGCAGCCGCAGGGCCTCGAGACCGTCGAGGCGGGGCATCCGGATGTCCAGCAGCACCACGTCCGGGCGCAGTCGGCGGGCCAGTTCGACGGCGTGCACCCCGTCGGCGGCCTCGCCGACCACCTCCATGTCCGGCTGGGCACCGATGATCATGCCGAAGCCGGTCCGGACCATGGCCTGGTCATCGGCGATCAACACCCGGATCACCGGTCCACCGCCGTGTGCAGCGGGAACGCCGCGTCGAGCACCCAGCCACCGGCGACACCGGGCCCGGCGGTGATCGTGCCGCCGAGGGCACGTACCCGCTCGGTGAGGCCGATCAGACCGAAGCCGTGCCCCCGGGCCGGCGCGGTACGCGGCGACGCGCCGTCGTCGGCGACCCGGACGAGCAACCAGTCCGGGGTTCGCCGCACGGCCACGTCCACCGAGCGTGCGTCCGGCGCGTGCTGACGGGTGTTGGTCAACCCCTCCATCACCACCCGGTACGCCGATGTCGAGACCTCCACGGGAAGTCCGTTGAGGTCGCCGTCGACGTGCAGTCTGGCCGGCGCGTTCGCCGCGCCGTTGAACCCGGTCAGCAGTGGCTCCAACTCGGTCACCCCGGCCAGTGGGGCCAGCGGCGCGTCCGGCGGGGCGTGCGGGTTGCGCAGGATCCCGACCATCCGCCGCATCGAGGCCATCGTCTCCGCACCGGCCCGCTCGATCTGCTCCAGGGCGACGATCACCCGCCGCGGGTCCTGCTCGGCGACGAACCGGGCGCCCTGCGCCTGCACCACGATGCCGGTCACGTGGTGGGCGATGAAGTCGTGCAGATCACGGGCGAACTCCGCGCGCTGCTCGGCCCGGACCAGCGCGATCGCCCGCTCCCGCCCGGCGGCGACGACTCGCAGGTAGAGCCCCACCCCGGCGGCGCCGGCCGCGGCGAGCACCTGAAGTAGACCGAAGATCACCAGCAGGTTCTCGGTGCCGACGCGCAGCGGCATCGCGGCGACGGCAAGCCCGGCGGCCACCGCCGCCCACGGGGCGAGCCGGGGCGCGCCCCAGCGGCTCACCACGAACACCACGCCGATCAGCCCAGCCGACTCGGCGAGCCCCCAGGTGCGGGCGAGCATCATGCCGCCGCCTCCGGAGACGACCACCACCCCTGCGGTCACGGCCAGTGAGGCGGTGGCGAGTGCCAGCGCGGCCACCGGCAGCCGGCGGGAACCCAGCCGGTGCACCGGCAGCCAGAGGGGCACGGTCGCCACTGCCAAACCCATCGGCACCAGCAGCAGCAGGAGAGCGACGATGCTGTCGTCATCCGCCGTGCTGGCGGCGAAGTCGAAGAGAGCGAGCAGGCCAAAGGCCACCAGCCCGGCAGCCTGGGCCAGGCGTACCCACAAACGTCGAAGATCCGGCGTGCTCATGGTGACCCAGCGTAGCCAACCGGACGGAGGTGGCAGATCGGCCGAAAGACAGACCCGGTGCCAGCGATACCCGGCCCCGGGCCGATGCGCCCACCCGCCGGTGCCGGCGACGCTTTCCGGGTCACCACGTAGCCACTGGAGGAACGATGACAACCCACGCCCCGCCGCAGACCAGCCACGCCGCGGTCGCCGCGGTCGACCTGGTGAAGGTGTACGGCAGCGGCGAGACCGCCGTCCGTGCCCTGGACGGGGTCTCGGTCGGCTTCGGCCGGGCCGAGTTCACCGCGATCATGGGCTCGTCCGGGTCCGGCAAGTCGACCCTGATGCACTGCCTCGCCGGCCTCGACACGGCCACCTCCGGTCGGGTCCTGCTCGGCGGCACCGAGCTGACCGGCCAGTCGGACCGAACCCTGACCCGGGTACGCCGGGAGCGGATCGGGTTCGTCTTCCAGTCCTTCAACCTGCTGCCGCAGCTCACCGCCGCGCAGAACATCACCCTGCCGCTGGACCTCGCCGGCCGACAGCCCGACGCCGAGCTCCTCGCGCACCTGGTGCGGGTGCTGGGCCTCGGCGACCGCCTGAACCACCGGCCCAGTGAGCTGTCCGGCGGTCAGCAGCAGCGGGTCGCGCTGGCCCGGGCGCTGGTGGCCCGCCCCGAGGTGGTCTTCGCCGACGAGCCGACCGGCAACCTCGACTCCCGCTCCGGTGCGGAGGTGCTCACCATCCTGCGCGACTCGGTACGCGACCTCGGCCAGACCGTAGTCATGGTCACCCACGACCCGATCGCCGCCGCGTACGCCGACCGGGTGGTGCTGCTCGCCGACGGCCGGCTGGCCGGCGAGATCGACAAGCCGAACCAGGTGTCGGTCACCGACGCCCTGCGTGACCTGGCGGCCCGCGCATGAGGGCGACAGTGCTGCGTACCCAGACGGCCGCCGCGGCCCGGCGGCCCGGCCGGCTGATCCTGACCGGCCTGGCGATCCTGGTCGCGTCGTTCGTCGTCTTCGGCACCGTGCTGGTGCAGCAGATCACCGAGCGGACCGTGCGAGACAACCTCAGCGGCACCCCGGCCGTAACCGACCTGGTGATCGGCAGCCCCGGCGTGCCGGCACCCACAGTGACGGACGTGCGGCAGATCCGGGCCGTGCCCGGTGTGGCCGAGGCGGTGGCCCGGGCGGCGACCGGGATCTCCATCGGCGAGGGATACCTCAACCTCCAGTCCGACCCGGGCACCGGCCCGCTGAGCACGCTCCGGTTGATCGAGGGCAGCTACCCGGACCAGCCCGGCGAGATCGCGATCACCCCGCGCACCGCCGAGCGGCTCGGGCTCTCGGTCGGCACCACCACCAGCGGTACGGGCGGCGAACTCACCACCCCCGCTCCACTCACCGTGACCGGCGTGGTGGAGACCGACGTCGACGCCGGCTACGACGCGTACGCGCCGGACAGCGCCGTGATCGCCTGGGCGCGCCTGACGGCCGTGGAGCGCGTCGACGTGCGGGTCGCTTCCGGCACCTCGACGGAGGCCGTCCGCCAGCGGGTGACGGCGGCGGTCGCCGGCCAGCCGATCCGCTCCGGTGCCGAGGTGCGCGAGGCCGAGGCCAACGCGGCGGCCGAGGAGGTCGGAAGACTCTTCATCCTGGTCGGCATGTTCGTCTCCATCGCGGTCATCGCCGCCGCGCTGGTGGTCACCTCGACCTTCCGCATCGTCTTCGCCCAGCGAATGCGGCAGCTCGCGCTGCTGCGGGCGGTCGGTGCGAGTCGGGGCACCCTGGTGCGGGCCCTGACCGCCGAGGGAGCACTGACCGGGCTGGTCGCCGGTGTCGTCGGGGTCGCCAGCGCCCTCACCCTCGGGTACGCGCTGCCGGCGATCCTGCGCGCCAGCGGCCACGCGGTCTCCTCGCCGGGCCTGCCGGTGTCGGCGGCGGTCACGGTGGTGATCGGCGCCGTCGTGATCACCGTGCTGGCCGTGCTGGCGCCGGCGCTCTCGGCCGCCCGGGTCTCCCCGTTGGAGGCGCTGCGCACGGCGAGCACCACTGCCGGCCGGCGCGGCATCGGGGCCCTCCGTCTGGTCGGCGGGCTGTTCCTGGCCGTCGGCGCGATCCTGGCGGTGGCCGCGACGATCAGCCAGTTGCCGAAGCCGGACCAGTCGAACTACGACCCTTCGATGCCACTGCTCCTGCTGGTCGGGTCCGGCGCGCTGGCGTTCTTCGCGCTGGTGGCCCTCGGGCCGCTGCTGGTGCGTCCGGTGCTGGCCGTGGTCGGTTGGCCGCTGCGCCAGCTCGGGCCGCTCGGACGGATGTCGGTCGGCGGCATCGGCGGGACGCCGCGTCGGGCGGCCGCTGTCTCCGTCGTGGTCGCGCTGGGCGTGACACTGATCTCCGGGGTGGTCATCGGCGGCGCGTCCCTGCAGGTGCTCGCCGACCGCGAGATGGCGCTCGCGGCCCCGACCGACTTCGAGGTCACCAGCAACGGTGGGACGCTGCCGCCGGCCGTGGTGAGCCGGGCCGAGGCGGCGCGCGGCGCACTGGCCCGGGTGGTGCCGTACCGGAAGGTCGACGACGCCACGCTGCTGCGCGGCGCCGACAAGCTCGGCGACGTCGAGTCCGGCTATCCGACCAGCGATCTGGACCTGGCGGCGTTGCCGAGCACCGGTGACCTGGACGTGGCCCAGGGCAGCCTGGCCGACCGTGGCCCGGGCCGGATCGTGCTCAACAGCTGGGTCGCGCGGGACGCCGGTCTGCGGGCCGGCGACACCGTGACGCTCGCCGTCGCCACCCGCACTGTCGACGTGCGGGTGGTCGCGGTGCTGCCCGGTGACGGGCCGCTGCACACGGGCATCCTCACCGATCCGGCCGACCTGGACCGGCTCGGCGTGCCGGCCGCGTACACCGGTCTGCTGGCCGACGCGGCCGGCGCCGGCGAGGACGGTCGCACCGCTGGTGTGCGGGCGCTGCGGCAGGCGATCGGAGGCAGCGACGGGGTGGGCCTCGCGGTGCTCGCCGACGAACGGGACCGCAACGACGAGTTGGTGCGCACCCTGGTTTCGATCGCGGTCGGTCTGGTCAGCCTGACCGTGCTGATCGCGGTCGTCGGGGTGGGTTCCACGACCGCGCTCTCGGTGGTGGAGCGGGTACGCGAGTCCGGGTTGCTCCGGGCGATCGGCTTGTCCCGCGCCGGCCTGCGCACCATGTTGACCGTCGAGTCCGGCCTGTACGGGTTGATTGGCGCGACCATCGGCCTGGTGCTCGGCATCCCGTACGCCTGGTTGGCGGTCCAGGCCCTCGGGATCGAGGCACCGCTGACCGCGCCGCTGCTGCCGCTGGCCGTGCTCTTCGTGGTGCTGGTCGGGCTGACCGCGCTGGCCGGGGTGCTGCCGGCCCGTCGGGCGTCGCGGGTCAGCCCGGTGGTGGCGTTGGGGGCTGACAACTGAGCACCGCCGTGGGGTGGCGCCGGGCAGCCGGCGCCGCCCCACGGCGGCCTGGTCAGTTGGGGTTGTTGGCGTGGGTCAACGTCTCCCAGGCGACGAAGAGGTTGTTGGTTCCCGCCGGACGTTGTTGCAGTGTGAGGGTCTGGGTGTTGGTCATGACGTTGCCCAACCGGTTGCTCATCGCGTTGAAGCCGACCTCGGTGATCGGGCCGAGGCCGCGGGTGAGGCTGCCGCCGCAGAGCCAGGAGGGCGGCGCCTCGCCGAGTTGGTAGCGCGAGTGGAAGCCGAGCGCCTGACGCAGTCGCTCACCGACCTGGGGGTACAGGTCCCGCCCCTGGATCCGGGAGGTCTCCGCGACGTGCGAGATGGCGGAGATCCCGTACCCGGTGTGGACGAAGTCGCGGCAGGTCTCCTGGGCCAGGCCGGCGACGAAGGTGGACTGGCCCTGCCAGTAACCGATGATTTCCGAGCTGGTGTCCAGGCCGCTGCCGGGCGTCGTGTACGGCAGGGCGCCGTCGCTGGGCAGGTAGACGAAGGCCCGGGCGCGGTTGAGGAAGCGGGTGACCGCCGCGTCGTACGCGGACCGGTCCTCCAGGAACACCGCGATGCCGACGGCGGCTTCCATCATGGTCAGTTCCCAGTTGCCGTTGCTGTTCGAGCCGTTGCGCACCACCGGCAGGTAGACGGTGCGCAGCATGGTGGCGAAGCGGTTGGCGTTGGGCCAGCTCGCGTACGTGTACTTGATGATCTCGGCGGCCCGGGGCCAGACCGAGGCGGCCCAGCCGGTCTGCAGCGGAGCGTTGCTGCCGGTGTGCGCGGTGATCGTGGCCGACCACGCGTCCATGATCTGGATCGACTTCTGCGCGTACCGGGCATCCCCGGTGATGTACCAGGCCAGCGCGTCGGTGTACGCGGCGATCGCGTCCTCACGCTCGTCGGTGCAGCCGTTGTTCGGGTTGGAGTAGGAACCGCACTCGACCACCGAGCGGGGAGCCGGGGTACGCGAGAGAGAGGCGTACCGGCTGCTCATCATCTGGTTGTGGGCCGCCGCCCAGGGCTGCGCGCCGGCCTGCACGCGGCCCCGGACGAAGTCGAGCTGGCCTCGGCTGACCAGCACGCCGGGGTGGGTGAAACCACTCGACGGCGGTGGAGTCGTGCCGCCGGTGGGCAACGCCCAGGTCTGGTTGGCGGTGCCGGTGCAGCTCCAGATCTGCAGCGGGGTGCCGTCGGCCGAGCTGGGGCCGGTCGCGTCGAGGCACTTGCCCGAGGCCGGGTTGACCAGTTGGCCGGCGCTGGGCGACCACTGCTGCGCCCCGGTGCCGTTGCAGTCGTAGATCTGCACCCGGGCCCCGTTGGCGGTGCTGGCGGCGGCGACGTCGAGGCACTTGCCCAGCGCCCGGATGGTGCCGTCGTCGGCCACCGTCCACTGTTGCGCGGCGGAGCCGTTGCAGGTGAAGAGCTGGACCTGCGTGTTGTTGGCCGGGTTCGCGGCGGCCACGTCGACGCACTTGCCGCCGTACCCGGTGATGGCGCCCGTCGCGGCCGCCACGGCGGGCGACGCGCCGACGACCAGGCCGGCCGGCACGGCGAGCAGGGCCGCGGTGAGCGCGGCGGTCAGTCTGATGCGGGGGTGGCGGGGCACGAGCCCGGCCAATCGTCGCGCCATGTCGGGGTCCTTCCGGGCGGCGAAACAACTGTAAAGTGTGTTAATCATTACAGCCGCAGACACCGATATCAATGTCTTCGTCGCCACGGATGCCGTTACGGGTGCATCGACGCGCCCTTGAGCACCTTGTCCACCACGTTGCGCGGCGCGTGCAGCGCCAAGCCCACCAGATCGAGCTTCTCCCGTCCGACCGCCTGGACGGCGGCGCGGTTGTCCCGGTCGTTACCGGTGGCGAACAGCTCGGCCGTGAAGATCGCCACCCGTAGACCCCGGGCGAGGGCGCGTGAGTGCGCGCCGACCAACGTCGCCCGATCTCCGGCGAAGACCAGCACCGGCTGGCCGAACATCGGCAGGTAGCGGGTGCCGTCCGCGTCGCGGTACTCCTCGCCGAGCAACTCCGGCAGCGTGCTCGCGATGCCGCTGACCAAAAAGGCGGTGACGTTCAGCCGTTGCCAGCTCGCCAGGTCGTTACGGAGCAGTACGGCGATCTTGGTGGGAAAGCGGATCGGTTCGGTCATGGCGTCGAGCCTGCCCGCCCCGACACCGCCCGGTCTTGTACGTTCTTAGCGTGGCCACCCGCCTGGCTGGCTCGCACGTCAGCGCATGGCGACCCGCGGTAGCCGGGGTCGCCGAGGTCTTCCACGCCCATTTCGTGGACCACGCCTACCCTCGGCACATCCACGAGGTGTGGACTCTGTTGATCGTCGACGACGGCGCGGTCCGCTTCGACCTGGACCGGCACCGGCACGGCGCGCTGCGCACGTCGGTGACCCTGCTCCCGCCGTACGTCCCGCACGACGGCAGCTCCGCCACCCCGAACGGCTTCCGCAAGCGGGTCCTCTACCTCGACACCTCTGCGCTCGACGCCGAGCTGGTCGGCCGGGCCGTGGACGAGCCGGACCTGGCCGATCCGCGGCTGCGCGAACGGATCCACCACCTGCACCAGGCACTGGCCGCGCCCGGCGACGAGTTCGAGGCCGAGAGCCGACTCGCTCTCATCCTGGACCGGCTACACCGCCAGCTCCGCCAGCGCCCTGCGGTCGATGGCCAGCCGGCCGGACGCGGCCTCGCGGTCCGACTACGGGAGCTGCTGGACGCCCGGACCGTCGAGGGCGTCACGCTGAGGGAGGCCGCGGAGCTGCTGCACGCCCACCCGACCCACCTGGTCCGGACGTTCACCCAGGTGCACGGCGTGCCACCGCACTCGTACCTGACCGGCCGTCGGGTCGAGCTGGCGCGTCGCCTGCTCCTGGCCGGGCAGCGGCCCGTCGAGACCGCCGTCGCGGCCGGGTTCTTCGACCAGGCGCACCTGACCCGCCACTTCCGGCGCTACCTGGGCGTCAGCCCGGCCCGCTATCCCGCCCGGAGCTGAACGCGCGGTCAGACGAGCTGGCCGCCGATGACGGAGAGCAGCCGCAGCTTCTCGTCGCTCGGCGACCCGGGCACGGCGGTGAAGACCAACAGCGTCTGCGACTGGTCCGGGTCCACCAGCGTCTGGCAGTGCAGCTCCAACGCCCCGACCTCCGGGTGCACGAAGTGCTTGGGTGGGCAGTACCCGGCGGGCACCGGGTGCTCCTGCCACAGCTGGGCGAACTCGACGCTTTTGGCCAGCAGGTCGTCGACGAGCGCGGCGGCCCGCGAGCCCCGCCCGTCGCGGGTGTACGCCGCGTGCAGATGCGCCACGAGCAGGCGACTCTGCGTCTGGTGGTCTTCCGCCGGGTGTAGCTGCCGTGCCGTCGGGTCGGTGAACCAGCGGTGGTGCGCGCTGCGCGCCAGGCCGGTGTGCCGGGTCTCGTCACCGAGCAGGGCGACGGCCGGCGCGGTCTGCGCCAGGGTCTCGCCGAGGTGGTTCACGACCTGGGCCGGGGTGTCGTGCATTCGGTCGAGAATCCGCATCATGCCCGGGTTCACGTGGTCGGCCCGTATCGCCCGGTGCGGAACGGCCTGCCCGGCGAGCTGGAACAGGTGGTCCCGTTCGGCCAGGGAGAGCCGCAGGCCACGAGCGAGCGCGGCGAGCATCTGCTCGGAGGGGTGCGGCCCGCGCTGCTGTTCCAACCGGCTGTAGTAGTCGGTGGACATTCCGCTCAACGTGGCGACTTCCTCGCGGCGTAGCCCTCCGGTGCGTCGGCGCGGGCCCCGGGGCAACCCGACGTCCTCGGGCTGGAGGGCTTCGCGGCGGGTGCGCAGGAAGCTCGCGAGTTGGGCGCGGTCCACGGTGTCTCCGATCGGTGGCTGCCGGCAGCTAACCAACACATCAAGCGCAACAGCCAATCCGCCCGACGATGTTCCACCC
>NZ_QGSZ01000397.1 GCF_003857055.1 Micromonospora inaquosa
CACCCCCACCGCCGCGCCGACGCCCAGCTCGTAACAGACCAGCGCGGCCTCGTACCACCACGGGTGCGAGAAGCCCCGGTGGGACAGCAGCACCACCAGAAGCACCACCGGGGCGTCGTTCATCCCCGACTCGGCCTCCAGTGTCGCCACCAGCCGGGGCGGCAACCGCAGCCGGCGCAGGGTGGCGAAGACGGCAGCCGCGTCGGTGGACGAGAGCACCGCGCCGTAGAGCAGCGCCAACCGCCAGTCCAGCCCCAGCAGCAGGTGCACGGCGACGCCAACCACCACGATGCTGACGATCACGCCGACCGTGGAGAGCGCGGAGGCCAGCCCGAGCACCGGGCGCAGCGTGGTCCACCGGGCGGTGAGGCCACCCTCCGCGATGATCACGATCAGCGCGCAGAAGCCGAGGGTCCGGGTCAGCTCGACGTCGTCGAAACGGATGCCCAACCCGCCCTCGCCGATCGCCACGCCCAACGCCAGGTAGACCAGGAGGCTGGGCACGCCGAGCCGGGTGGAGAGTCGCACCGCACCGACAGCGACCAGCAGCACGGCCGCACCGAGCAGCAGCGCGATATCCAACCCGCGCGTCACGGCTGCCTTGCCTGGGCTGTCCTCACTCGGCGGATCCGTCACGCAGGCGGCGCAGCACCTCGGTCATCTCCGGGCCGGGCCGGTCGACGATGAAGAGCTTGTCCCGGCTGGCCGCGCCGGAACGCAGTGACACAGCGGCAGGTCGGACGCCCAGCGCACCGGCCAACGCCCGGCGGGCCGCCTCGGTGGCCCGACCGTCGACGGCCGGGTCGTGGACCGCGATCACGAGGGCGGGACCGTGCGGGCCGTCGAAGCGGCCACCCACCCGGTCCCGGGACGCACCGGGCTTCACCCGTACCGCCACGGTGAGCGTGTCCTGCGGGGGCACCGGCACCGCTTCAGAACGGCCGGACGTCGGCGAGGAGAGCGGTCGCCGGCGCGCAGTGCGCACACGGAGTGAAGCCGAGCTCCACGGCCTCGGCGACCGGCAACGTCTCGGGCTGCCAGCCAGCCAGGTGGGGGCAGTTGTCGAGGTGGTAGCGGGGGCGGCCGTCGACGACCTCGACGGTGTCGAGCAGTCGTGCCACCCGAGCCGCCTCGGCGGTTGTGATCTGCTGGGCGGCCGGCTCGTCGACCGCCGGGACCGCGCTGCCGAACTCGTCGTCGGTCGACGCCGCGACCGGCGACGCCGGGCTGACGGGCCGGGTCCGCGAGGGCGCCCCGTCGGCCGGGGTCACGGACGTCGGCACCGCGTCGACGCGCGGCGGGTCGTACGGCGACGCCTCGTCGACACGCGGGTCGAAGGGCGAGGCCTCGTCGGTCGGCGACACGTGGTCGACCGGCGGCACGGGTGGTTGCCGCCACCCGGTGCCGCCGGTACCAAACGTCGTGGGCATGTGCTGGACCGGCACCTCCGGCTCGACCAGCGGCGGCCCGTACGCGACACCCGGCGTGGCCTGGCTGGCCGTGCGAGGTGCGTCGGGGTGTCGCCGGTCGGTCCGGCCGGGATCCGCCATGGCGCGGTTGGCGGCTGCCTGGCGGGCGCCCACCACCAACGCCACGGCGGCCAGCAGACTGGCCGCGATGGAGATGACCAACAAGAAGCTGGAGCCACCGGCCAGGCCGAGCACCAGTAGCACCACCGCGACGAGGATGAGCAGGAGACTTGCGACTATCACGGCTCACCCCCGCCGCGTCGAACCGTCCAGGCCGGGCCGGCGACCGTCACCATTGGCGGACAGCGATCGCCGGCCGGTGCTCAGCGTCCGGCTTCGAGAGCGCCGGAGCGCCCGCCGCCGCCGTACGAGCCAGCGAGGCCCGCTGCGGCCAGTCCGTTGCCGCCAGCGACCCGGCCGGCTTCGGAGCGGGTCATCTCGGCCTCAAGGCCCTGGCCGCGACCGTCGAGGTCACGCAGCTGGCTCTCCAGGTACGCCTTGAGCCGGGTGCGGTACTCGCGCTCGAACTGCTTGAGCTCCTCGATGTGCTTCTGCAGGGCCGTGCGCTTGGCGTCCAGGCCGCCCATGGCCTCCTGGTGCCGCTGGCGGGCGTCCCGCTCAAGGGCGTCAGCCTTCGCGCGCGCCTCCCGGGTCACCTCCTCGGCCTTGCTGCGAGCCTCGGACAGCAGCTGGTCGGCCTCGCGGCGCGCGTCGGACACGTGGTCGTCAGCGGTGCGCTGGGCCATCATCAGCACGCGCAGGGCCTGCTGCTCACCGTCACCGGTGACGCCGCCGGCCGGGCCACCGGTCGCCCGGACCTGCTCCAGCTCGGCCTGCATCGCGCGGGCAGCCTGCTCGGCCGCCGACTTGTCGCGCTGCACCCGGTCCAGTTGGGCCTTGACGTCGTTGAGCTCCGCCGCCAGTCGGGCGTCGCCGCCGGGGCCTGCGGGGGCACCGCCACGGCCGCCGCGCTCCACCTGGGCGCGCAGCTCGTTGTTCTCCTCGATGAGACGGGCGAGCTCGCGCTCGACCTCATCCAGGAAGGCGTCGACCTCCTCCTCGTCATACCCCCGCTTGCCGATCGGCGGCTTTTTGAAGGCGACGTTGTGGACGTCGGCCGGGGTCAGCGGCATCGAAACTCCTCGGGTCAGTTGCGGCCGCGAAAGCGCGTCGGTCATCAGGCAGATGCCGTGATCGACGGCCCTAACACGAACTCCATCAGCACGAACAGGATAACCAGGAGCACAAGGGAGGCCAGGTCGATGCTCACGGTACCAATTCGCAGCGGAGGGATCACACGCCTCAACGCGTTGAGAGGGGGATCAGTGACGCTCCACACGGATTCCAATCCTGCCGATGCTCCACGCCCCGGTTGCCAGCGCCGGCCGTACTGCAGGACGGCGCTCAACACGAACCGGGACAGAAGAAGGAGCAGGAAGACATAAAGGATCAGGTACAACACCTGCAGTAAGATCGACAACACGGTCAGCGACGTCCCTCGGGTCGGGCGGGGTCAACTCAGACTGAAAAAGCCGCCCTCAGCGATCTTGGCTTTGTCCTCAGCGGTGACCTGGACGTTTGCCGGTGAGAGCAGGAACACCCGATTGGTCACGCGCTCGATCGTACCGCGCAGGCCGAACGCCAGTCCGGCGGCGAAGTCCACCAGACGGCGGGCGTCGGCCTCATCCATCTCGGTGAGATTGATGATCACCGGGACGCCGTCGCGGAAGTGCTCACCGATGGTGCGCGCCTCCCGGTACGTGGTGGGGTGCAGCGTGGTGATCTGGTAACGCTGCTCCTCCTCGGGCAGGGCTCGCTCGCGCGGCGTGACCTGCGGCGCGAGGGCCAAGTTGTCCCGGGTGTGGTAGGTCAGCGCACCGGAGGTGTCGCCTGCCGACGACCGGGTGATCGACCGTACGCTGGACCGCTCGATCCGCTCCGGACGCTCACCGTCACCGCGCTCGGACTCGCTCAACCGCCCGCTCGACCGCTCGGAGAGTCGACCCCGCCCGCTGTCGCGCGGCCGGGGAGCCGGCGGCTCCTCGGTGTCGTCCTCGTCGTCGTCGGCGAACTCCTCGGCGTACCGGCTCTGCCGGTAACGCGAGTCGCGGTAGCCACCCTTGTCGTAGCCACCGTCATCGTAGGCCCGCTCGTCGTCTTCTTCGACCAGACCGAGCCAGACCCCCGCCTTGCGCAGTGCACCCATCCCGCGCCCTTCCGTCCGCCGTGCGGCACGCGCCCCCGTGCCGTGTCGCCCGTCGCGAGTGGACAACCAATGCCCATCGGACCGGAACGGCAATCCCCCGGCGCGCGATTCGCGTCGCGCGCCACGACCCCCGACTAGGAGACGCCCGCCCCTGAAACAACACTGATGTAATTTGCATGTCTCGCGGTCAGGCTACCGCAGCGTGGGACGCATTCCGAGCAACGCGCTACCGACGCGGACATGTGTCGCGCCGTAACGGATCGCGATTTCGAAATCTCCGCTCATCCCGGCGGACAACGCGGTGGCTCCCGGATGGACAGCCCGAAAGGCGTCGGCAACCTCGGCGAGCCGGGCGAACGCCCGCTCCGGCTCCCACCCCAGCGGCGCGACCGCCATGAGACCGACCAGACGCAGCCCTGGCGCTTCGGCCACCGCCTCGGCCACCGGCTCCAACCCGACGGCCGGATCCGCCGAATCGGGCAGGGCCCCGCCCCGGGCCGCGTCGCCGTCGATGCTCACCTGGAGCAGGGCGTCGAGCGGCGTCTGCCGGTCGGCGGTCGCGGTGGCCAACGCCCTTGCCAGCCGGACACTGTCGACGGAGTGCACCACGTCGGCGTAGCGGACCACCGAGCGGGCCTTGTTGCGCTGCAACTGGCCGATGAAGTGCCAGCGGGGACGCACCCCCGCGGCAGTCACCTCGGCGGCCTTGCCGGCCGCCTCCTGGTCGCGGTTCTCCCCCATGTCGGTCACCCCGAGCCCGGCCAGCGCCAACACGTCGCTGGCCGGGTAGGTCTTCGTCACCGCGATCATCGTGACCTCGGCGCGGTCCCGGCCGGCCTGCGCGCAGGCGTCATCGATCCGGGACCGAACCTGTGCCAGCCCGGCCGCGAGTTCGGCGCGCCGATCCGGTCGTACAGTGGCTGAGCTGTCGGTCATCGGCGGTGCTCAGGACCCGTTCTTGAGGAAGTCGGGAACGTCCACGTCGTCGAAGAGCACGCGACGCGGCGACTGGGCCGGAGCCGGGTTGGTGGCCGGCGGCGGCACCGGAGTGCTCTGCGGTGCCGGCTGGTTGGTGTTGGTCTTGCGGGTCGGCTCGGCGGCCTTGTACGCGGGCGTGCCGCCGTCGAAGCCCGCCGCGATGACCGTCACCCGCACCTCGTCACCGAGCGCGTCGTCGATGACCGCGCCGAAGATGATGTTGGCGTCCGGGTGGGCCGCGTCGGTGACCAGCTGAGCGGCGTCGTTGATCTCGAACAGGCCCAGGTCGGAGCCGCCGGCGATGGAGAGCAGCACGCCTCGTGCGCCGTCCATGCTCTGCTCCAGCAGCGGGCTGGAGATGGCCGCCTCGGCCGCCTCGACCGCGCGGTTCTCGCCGCGGGCGCTGCCGATGCCCATCAACGCGCTGCCGGCGCCGCTCATCACGCTCTTGACGTCGGCGAAGTCCAGGTTGATCAGACCCGGGGTGGTGATCAGGTCGGTGATGCCCTGCACACCCGAGAGGAGCACCTGGTCGGCCGTGCGGAACGCGTCCATCATGCTGATGTTGCGGTCACCCAGGGCCAGCAGCCGGTCGTTCGGGATGACGATCAGCGTGTCGCACTGGTTGCGGAGTTCGTCTATTCCCGACTCGGCCTGCACCTGGCGGCGCTTGCCCTCGAAGGAGAACGGCCGGGTCACCACGCCGATGGTCAGCGCGCCGAGCTTGCGGGCGATGTTGGCCACCACGGGCGCGCCACCGGTGCCGGTGCCGCCACCCTCGCCGCAGGTCACGAAGACCATGTCGGCGCCCTTGAGCACCTCCTCGATCTCGTCGCGGTGGTCCTCGGCGGCGTTCTTCCCGACGTCCGGGTTGGCCCCGGCCCCCAGGCCACGGGTCAGCTCCCGACCGACGTCGAGCTTGACGTCGGCGTCGCTCATCAGCAGCGCCTGCGCGTCGGTGTTGATCGCGATGAACTCGACGCCCTTGAGCCCAACCTCGATCATCCGGTTGACGGCGTTGACGCCGCCACCCCCGATGCCGACGACCTTGATGACCGCCAGGTAGTTGTGCGGAGGTGTCATCTCCGGTCCTTTCCTTCGAGATTGGCTTCGGCCGACCGGGTACGGCGTGGCCAGCCCAGCGGCCGACGACAGCTGTCACCAGCGAGAATCAGGGGTGAACCCTAACCCTCTACTAGAGGCTTACAGTTATGTCAACCACTGATCCTCTTCGGGGCAACGTAAGCGCCACCGCCCGATGAGCCAAGGACCCGGACGGCGTGTCGCCGAGCGGAGCGCGACGGGTCACGTCCGGGCACGCTCACCGGTCAACGAAAGGTCACCACGTCCGGGGCGCTCACGTCGATCCGGTCGGTGTCCTCGTCGAGCAGCGCGGTGGCCACCCGGGCCTTGTCCGTGCCCCGGGTCGCGTCGCCCCAGACCACCGTCCGGTCCCCCCGCAACCGCAGGCTGATCCGGGCCAGCCCGGCCACGTTCACGTCCACCAACTCGGCGCGCAACTGCGGCGTCAGCGCGACGAGCACCTCCAGCGCGGCCCGGGTGCCCGGGTCGTCGGCGGCCGGCCGGGCCACCGTCACCTGCGGCAGGCCGGCTGGGCGTCGCTCCACCGTCCGGAACGCCACCCCGCTCCCGTCGATCAGGGCGAACGCCTCCCCCTGCGGCACCACCGCCACCGCGGTCCGCTCGGTCACCCGCACCACCAGCGCGTCAGGCCAGTCCCGGGAGACCGTGGCCCGCTGCACCGCCGGCAGCGCGCCGACCCGCCGGGCGGCGGCGGCCAGGTCCACCCGGGCCAGCGGCACCCCGTCCGGAACACCGACCGCGTCGTGCACCTGCACCGGAGTGACCAGGTCGGCGCCCTCCACCCGCACCTCACGCACACCGAACAGCCCGGTGCCGAGCACCGTCCAGGCGACCAGCCCGGCCAGGGCGAGCACCCCGGCGGCCACCGCCCACGGCAACGCCGCACGCATGCGACGCTGCCGGGCCCGCGCCATGAACCGGCGGGTCGAGGGCGGCACCGCGTCGCGACCCGCCCGGACCAGCTGCCACCGCCGGGCCGGACCTCGGCGCGGGGCACCGCCATCGGCGGCGCTGGTCCGCCCTCGGGCCGGGCCGGAACTCATCCGGCCGTGGGCGCCGAGCCGCCGGGCACGGCGGTGCCACCGAGAGCCGCGCCGTCGCCACCGGACGTGGCCCCACCCGGGACCGGATCACCGATCGCCGGAGCGGTGGCCACCGGGTCGACGGCCGCGGTCGGTGCCGATCCGCCCGAACGCTCACCCAGCGCGGCCAGCAGCTCGTCGCCCATCAGCGAGATCGGCGGGGCGCCCATGGTGACCACCACGTCCCCCGAGCGGGCCCGACGGGCCACCTCGACCGGGGCCTGCTCCCACGACTCCACGAAGACCTTGCGGTCGGCGGGCAGCTCCACCGCCGCGATCAGCGCCGCCGAGCCCTCGCCGGGCTGACGCAGCTCACCGGGCCCGAAGACCTCCAACAGCACCACCTCGTCGGCGATGGCCAACGCCGCGGCGATCTCCGCCTGGTTGTCCCTGGTGCGGTACAGCCGGTACGGCTGGAAGACGACGATCAGCCGGCCGTCCCCGGCGACCTCGCGCAGCGTCTGCATCGCCAACGTCATCGAGGTCGGGTGGTACGCGTACTCGTCGTAGACCAGCACGCCGTCCGCGACACCCTTGCGCTCGAAGCGCCGCCGCACGCCGGGGAAGACCGCCAGCGCGGCCTCCGCCGCCTCCAGCGGCAACTCCAGCAGGTACGCGGTCAGCACCGCGGCGGCGCTGTTCAGCCCCATGTGCCGTCCCGGCACCGGCAACCGGAACTCGCCCAGCGACCGGCCGTCGATCGCAGCCAGGTAGCGCACCCCCCGTGCCGAGGAGACCATCTCGGTCAGCCGCAGGTCGGCGTCCTCCGCCTCCCCGTAGGTGTACACCCGTCGCCCCTCGGACCGCAGGCTCTCGGCCAGCCGTCGACCGCCCGGGTCGTCGGCGCAGGTGATGATGAACCCGTCCGGGTTGGTGAGGCGGGCGAACTCCACGAACGCCGCCTCCAGCGTCGCGTAGTCACCGTAGGTGTTCAGGTGGTCCGCCTCGACGTTCGTGATGATCGAGACGTACGGGCGGTAGATGAGGAACGAGCGGTCGCTCTCGTCCGCCTCGACCACGAAGTGCTCGCCGGTGCCGTGGTGGGCGCCCGAGCCGACCTCGGAGATCTCGCCGCCGATCACGAAGGACGGGTCCACCCCGGCCTGCTGAAGCACCATGGTCACCATCGAGGTGGTGGTGGTCTTGCCGTGCGTGCCGGCGACCGCCACCGCCCGGCGGCCGGTCATCGCCGCGGCGAGCGCCTCCGAGCGGTGCAGCACCCGCAGGCCGCGCCGACGCGCCTCGACCAGCTCCAGGTGGTCCTGTGGGATGGCCGACGAGTAGACGACGGTGTCCACGCCGTCGAGGTTGGTCACCTCGTGGCTGAGGTGGATGGTGCCGCCAAGCGCCCGCAGGCCGGCCAGCGACGGCCACTCACGCAGGTCGCTGCCGGAGACCCGGATGCCGCGGGTGAGCAGCAGCCGGGCCACGCCGAGCATGCCCACCCCACCCACTCCGATCAGGTGGACGGCGCCCAGGTCCTCGGCGGTGAGCGTGCCGGCCGGCGTGAACTGCGCGGTCATCGGGCCACCGCCGCCAGCACGAAGGAGCGCAGGGCCTCGTCGCCGTCGCGTCGGCCGTACGCCGCGGCGGCGGCACCCATCGTGTAGAGCCGCTGTGGGTCGCGGATGAGGGGGACGACGGTGCGCTCCAGCCAGTCCGGGGTGAGCTCCGCGTCGTCGACCAGCAGCCCGCCGCCGGCCTCCACCACGGGCAGCGCGTTGCGCCGCTGCTCCTGGTTGCTGTGCGGGTACGGCACGTAGATCGTGGGCAACCCGATCGCGGCCACCTCGGCGACGGTCATCGCCCCGCCCCGGGCCAGCATCAGGTCGGCGGCGGCGTAGCCGAGCTCCATCTCCGACAGGTACGGCAACGTCACGTACGGCACCGGCAGGTCGGTGGGGATCGGCACCGGCTCGTTGCGGGCGCCCATCACATGCAGCACCTGCACACCGTTGCGGGCCAACTCCTTGGCCGCCCCGGAGACCGCCAGGTTGATCGAACGGGCGCCGGACGAGCCGCCGGAGACGAAGAGCACCGGCAGGTCCGGGCGGAGCCCGAAGTGGGCGCGGGCGGCGTTGCGCAGCGCGTACCGGTCCAGACCGGTGATGGCGCGCCGCAGCGGCACCCCGACCACTGTGGCGTCCCGCAACGACTCTGCCTGGCTCGGCTGATTCGGGAAGCCGACGGCGACGTTCTTGGTGAACTTCATGCCCAGCCGGTTGGCCACACCCGGTGGCACGTTCACCTCGTGGATCACCATGGGCAGCTCACGACGCCACGCGGCCAGATAGGCCGGCACCGAGACGTACCCGCCGAAGCCGACGACCACCTCGGCGCGCACCTCGTCGATCACCTTGCCCGCGGCGCGCGCCGCGGTCCACATCCGGCCCGGCGTACGGACCAGGTTCATGTTGACCGACCGGGGCAGCTGGTACGCCGGGATCTGCCGCAGGTCGTAGCCCTGCGGCGGGATCAGGTCGTTCTCCATGCCCCGGGGTGTGCCGAGGCAGGTGATCCGGACGCCGGGGTCGTGTCGGCGCAGGCAGTCGGCGAAGGCGAGCAGCGGGTAGACGTGCCCCCCGGTGCCACCTCCCGCGAGCACCACCGAACGCAGCGGACCCATCAGCGTCTCCTCTCGCTCGCCGTACCCCGGCGGGTGCGGTCCTGGCGGACCCCGCGCGGCGCGGCCTGGTCGTCATGGCGCCGCTCACGGGACCGGGGCACGGACCCTCGGCCAGCGGGCGGCGTCGCCGGTCGGCGACGCCGGCCGGGAAGCGGCGGCAACGGGGCCCAGAGTAGTCGGACCCACCGGGCCGGCGGACGGGCATGCAGTGCTCTGGCCGCATCGGGTTCGGCACGGGCGAACGACGCCAGCATGCCGACGCCGGCCAACGTCACGACCAGGGCACTTCCGCCGTCGGAGATGAACGGCAGCGGCAGGCCGGTGATCGGCAGCAGCCCGACCACCCCACCGATATTGATCACCGCCTGGCTGACCAGCCAGGTGGTCACGGCGGTGGCGGCGAGCCGGCGGAACGGGTCGTCGACCCGCCGGGCGATCCGGAACCCGGTGTACGCGAGGACCGCGAACAGGCTGAGCACCACGACGCTGCCGATCACGCCCAACTCCTCGGCGATGATCGCGAAGATGAAGTCGTTGTGCGCCTCGGGCAGCCAGTCCCACTTCAGGCTGCCCTTGCCCAGCCCGACACCGAACCAGCCGCCGTGCTCGATGGCCAGCCGCCCCTGGTAGAACTGCAGACAGCCGTCGAGTTTGCAGATCTCCGGGTCCGGTGGATTGAAGAACATGGCCAGCCGGGCGAAGCGGTAGTTGTCCTCGCCGCTCTCGCCGGAGCCGGCACCCAGCGAGGCCACCGCGACCAGCAGGCCGATCCCGACCAGCCCGGCCGCCGCCAGTGCGCCGAAGACCCGCATCCGCACGCCGGCGGCCCAGAGCAGGCCCACGACCAGGGCCAGCAGACAGAGCATCGTGCCCGTGTCGTTGTAGCCGACCAGGACGAAGAGCAGGCCCATCACCGGGAAGAGCGGGGTGGCCAGCTCGCGCCACCAGCCCAGCGCGGCACCCTTGCGGGCGATCAGGTGCGCACCCCAGAGCACGAGCGCGAACTTGGCCAGCTCGGAGGGCTGAAGCTGGATCCCGCCGACGAAGAGCCAGTTCAACCGCGCCTCGATCGGGCCGATCTGCCCTGATTTCTGGTGGGTCAGCCGGGCGTAGGCGAGCAGCAGGTTGAGCACCAGCAGCAACCCGATCGCGGCGAACAGCAGCGGCCGACCCAGCGACCGGTAGGTGCTGGCCGGCAGGCGCTGGCAGACCCAGAACGCCCCGATGCCGATCACCGCGAAGATGGCCTGTTTGGTCACCGAGGCCGAGGCGTTGCCGTCCTCGGCGTAGTCCTTCACGCTGGTCGCCGAGAAGACCATGGTCAGCCCGATCAGCAGCAGCAGGCCGGCACTCGACAACAGCAGGTAGTAGCTGGCCAGCGGCCGGTCCAGCAGGCCGCGCAGCGCGGCGAGCCCGCCGGCCACGTCGATGCCGCGCAGCGGTGTCGACGCCACGGCCTCCGGCTCGCGTCCCGCCGGCCCGGGCTCCCGCGCCCCGGGCCCGGATTCGCGGGCCGCCGCGCCGGGTTCCGG
>NZ_QGSZ01000362.1 GCF_003857055.1 Micromonospora inaquosa
GCCCCGCTCCACTCACACCCCCCACCCATCTACGAGGAGTATGCAGGAAGTCACAAACAGTGCGCGGTGGGTCGAGTCGGAGTGTTCATGGCCGAATGAACGGGGAACGCCCCCGGCAGGATCCACCGGGGGCGTTCCGCACCGCGCTCCGACCTACTCGGTCGGCTCCGCCGGAGGAAGTGGCGACGTACGGCTACGGGGCAGCCGCAACACCTCGAACTGGTCCGTGCCCTCCACCAGCGCGGCCGACGGCACCGGTCGCCCAGCCGGCTGCGCGCCGTCGGCCGAAGCCGGGGCGGGCGCGCCGCTGGGCACCGCGACCTGGTTCGGGGTGGGTACCTCATCCGTTTCCACGGTCGCCGACCCACCGGAACGCCGCCGGGCGCGCCGAGCACGCAGCGACTCCTTGCTGTGCTCCACCATCGTGTACAGCGTCGGCACCAGGATCAGCGTCAGCAGCGTCGAGCTGAGCAGACCACCGATCACCACGACCGCCAGCGGCTGAGAGATGAAGCCGCCCTCACCGGTCAACCCGAGCGCCATCGGCAGCAGCGCGAAGATGGTCGCCACCGCCGTCATCAGGATCGGGCGCAGCCGGCGACGGCCACCTTCGACCACCGCCTCCCGGACCCCCATGCCCTGCGCCCGGTACTGGTTGATCAGGTCGAGCAACACGATCGCGTTGGTCACCACGATGCCGACCAGCATCAACACACCGATCAGCGCCGGCACACCGAGTGGCGTCCCGGTGATCAACAGCAGGCCGATCGCACCGGTCGCGGCGAACGGGATGGAGATCAGCAGAATCAGCGACTGGGTGAGGCTGCGGAACGTGGCCACCATGATCAGGAAGACGATCGCGATCGCGGCCAGCACCGCCAGGCCCAGGTCCGCGAAGGCATCCGCCTGATCCGCGCTGACACCACCAATGGTGAAGCTCGCGCCCGGCACGTTGATGCCGTCCAGCCGCTTCTGCAACTCCGTGCTGGTGGCGCCCAGGTTCGAGCCGGTCGCCGACCCGGTCACCGACACGCTGCGCTCACCGTCGATCCGGGTGATCTGCTGAGGACCCTCCCCCGGCGTGATCTCCGCGATGTCGTCCAGCTTGACCGGACCCACCGGCAGCGCCCGCAGTTCCTCCACGGTCATCGGCGGCTGCGTGCCCAACCGCAGCACCACGTTCTGCTGCTGACCGTCGAGCGCGACCTGACCGAGCGGCGCTCCCCGGAACGCCTGCGACACGAGCTGCCCCACGGCGGCCTCGGTGAGCCCGGCCCGCCCGGCGGCGACCCGGTCGACCGTCACGTCGACCCGCGGCACCCGCGCGGCCAGGCTGGTGGAGACGTCCTCGACGTCCGGAACGCCGGCCATCGCGGCCCGCGCCTCCTCGGCGGCCCGGGTCAGCACCTCCGGGTCGCTGGCCTGGACGATCACCTCCAACTGGCTGGTCGACGCCTCCTGCCCGCCACCGAAGCTGATCTCACCCACCCCGGTGCCGAGCTTGTCGAACTCCTTGCGCAGCACCTCACGCATCTGCTGCGCGTCGGTGTCACCGTCGAGCGCGAGCGACCAGCTGGCGACGTTGTTGCCGCCGCCGCCCGCCCACGGGTTGTCCCCACCGCCCGCGGTCACCTGGTACGTCTCGACGCCCTTGGTGCGGGACAGCACCGACTCGACCTGCTTGGCCGCCGCGTCGGTGGCCGCCAGGCCACTGCCGGCCGGCAGTTCCTGGCTCATGTTGAGGGTGTCCTGGCCGGAGTCGTCCAGGAAGTTGGTCTCCAACTTCTGCGCCAGACCGAAGGTGCCGAAGAGCACCAGCAGCCCGAGCCCGACGGTGATCCAGCGGGTCGACCGCTTGCGGGTGGCGAAGCCGATCACCGGCAGGTACGCCCGCTGCAACGGGCTGCGCAGCTCCTTCTCCTCCGCCGCACGCCGCACCGCCTCGTCGTCCGCGGTGCCGCTCGGCGGCTTGAGGAACCAGTACGCGAGGACCGGGATCACGGTCAGCGACACCAGCAGCGAGGCGACCAGCGCCACCGTCACGGTGATCGCGAACGGCGCGAAGAGCTGGCCCACGAACCCGCCGACCAGCGCGATCGGCGCGAACACCGCCACCGTGGTGAGGGTGGACGCGGTCACCGCACCGGCCACCTCCCGGACGCCGGTGATGATGGCGTGCCGCTTCTCCTCGCCGTACTCCAGGTGTCGTTTGATGTTCTCCAACACCACGATCGAGTCGTCCACCACCCGGCCGACCGCGATGGTCAACGCGCCGAGGGTGAGCAGGTTGAGCGAGTAGTCACCGATCCACAGGGCGATCAGCGCCACCAGCACGGAGAGCGGGATGGAAACCGCGGTGACCACCGTCGAGCGCACCGACAGCAGGAAGACCAGGATGACGATGACCGCCATCAGCAGACCCAGCAGGCCCTCGGTGGTCAGCGACTCGATCGACTTCTCGACGAACGGCGCCTGGTCGAAGACCACTGTCAGCTCCGCACCGGAGGCGTCCTTCAGGTCGTCGAGCCGGTCACGGATCTCGTGCGAGATCTGCACCGCGTTGCCGTCCGGTGCCGCGGTGACCGCGATGCCGAGGCTGTCCTTGCCGTTGGTCCGGGTGATCGCCGTGGCCGGCGCGAGCTGCTGCTCGACCGTCGCCACGTCACCGAGGCGGACAGGTGCCGCGGCCGGAACGACGACGATGCCGCGCAGCTCCTCCAGGGTGGCGATCGGCGAGCCGACCTGCACCGGGAGGGCCAGCGCGCCGTCGGTCACCGCGCCGGCCGGAACCGCCACGCCGTTGGTCTTCAGCGCCGCGCCGATCGCCGTCGGCTGGATCTTCGCGGCGGCCAGCTTCGCCGGATCCGGGGTGACCACCACGATGCCGTCGCGGGTGCCGGTCACCTCGACCGTGCGGACCCCCTCGATGCCCTCCAGCTCCGGCACCACCGTGGCGCGCAGCTTCTCGGCGAGCGCCTGCTCGTCCGCCGCGCCGGCCGCGGCCAGCACCACCGCCGGAAGGTCGTCGGTGCTACCCGCGATGACCTGCGGGTCGACGCTCTCCGGGAGCTGAGCGTCGATCCGGCTCAGCGCGGTCTGCATCTTGTTGACCACGTCGTCCAGGTCGGTGCCGAACTCGTACAGCACCTGGACGGTGGCCGCCCCCTCGCGGGACGTGGAGGTGATCTTGTCCAGCCCGGGGATGCCCTGGAGGGCGTTCTCGATCGGCTCGGTCACCTGCGATTCGACGATCTCGGGGCCGGCGCCGGGGTAGGGGGCCACGATGAACGCGGCCGGGAATTCGAGCGACGGCAGCAGTTGCTGCTTCAGCGACGGCACGGCGAACACTCCGAACACCGTGGTCACCACCGCGATGAGGGCTATCAGCCCTCGGTTGGCGAGGCTGAATCTGGCGAGCAGCGACATCGGCCTGGCTCACTCCTGAACGAGAATGCGGGCGGGGATACCCGAAAGTGTGCCGGACTCGCCTACTCCGACCCCCGCCGCCCCCGGGCCGTCCCACGGGCCACCCGCCCGCCGTTGATCACCACCCGGACGGTGGTGCGCTCAGGCCAGGTCGAGGGCGCGGGCCGCCGCCAGCGGATCGTTCGCGATGGTCACCGGTGCCGGCGCGGTGGAAATCGCCCATTCCGGGTCCTTCAACCCGTGGCCGGTCACCGTGCAGACCACTGTGGAACCGGGCGGCACCGCGCCCGCCGCGGCCTGCTGCAGCAGGCCGGCCACGCTGGCCGCGCTGCCCAGCTCGACGAAGACCCCCACCTCGCGGGCGAGCAGGCGGTACGCGGAGAGGATCTCCCGGTCGGTCACCGACTCGATCAGGCCACCGGAGGCGTCCCGCGCATCCAACGCCTTGGTCCAGCTCGCCGGGTTGCCGATCCGGATCGCGGTGGCGATGGTCGACGGCTCCGGCACCACCTGGCCGGTCACGATCGGGGCCGCCCCGGCAGCCTGGAAGCCGTACATCTTCGGCGTCCGGGTGGTGGCCCCGGCGGCCATCTCCTCCGAATATCCCATCCAGTACGCCGAGATGTTGCCGGCGTTGCCGACCGGCAGGCAGTGGATGTCCGGCGCGTCACCGAGCGCCTCGACGATCTCGAAGGCGGCGGTCTTCTGGCCGTGCAACCGGTCGATGTTGACCGAGTTGACCAACGCAACCGGGTAGTCCTGGGCGAGCTTGGCAGCCGTCGCGAGGCAGTCGTCGAAGTTGCCGTTCACCTGGAGCAGCTTTGCCCCGTGCACCAGCGCCTGCGCCAACTTGCCCAACGCGATCTTGCCCTGCGGCACCAGCACGGCACAGGTCAACCCGGCCCGAGCCGCGTACGCCGCCGCGGAGGCGCTGGTGTTGCCGGTGGAGGCGCAGATGATGGCCTTGTTGCCGGCCTCGACCGCCTTGGACACCGCGAGGGTCATCCCCCGGTCCTTGAAGGAGCCGGTCGGGTTGGCGCCCTCCACCTTGAGGTGCACGTCGCAACCGAGCCGGGCGGACAGCACCGGCGCCGGCAACAGCGGGGTGTTCCCCTCGTGCAGCGTGACGACCGGCGTGGCCGCGGTGACCGGCAGCCGATCCCGGTACGCCTCGATCAGACCCCGCCACATGTCGTTCTCCTCGCCTCTACCACCGCGCCCGGCCGAACAATCACGGCCACCTTGGACCAGCCTGCCGGAGCGGTCAATGGCACACCCCGGCATACCCACCTGGCGGGACGCGCGAGCCACCCCGTCGATGATGCAACGACTCAGGCGTCGCCTTCGACCCGCAGCACACTGGTCACCGACCGGACAATGTCCAGACCACGCAGCTCGCCGACGGTCGCGGCGAGCGCGGCGTCCGGCGCCACATGCGTCACGATGACCAACTCGGCGTCGCCGTCGCGGCCCGCCGGCCCGCCGGCCGAGCCCTGCCGCACTGTCGCGATGGACACGTCGTGCCGGGCGAACACGCCCGCCACCGAGGCCAGCACACCCGGGCGGTCGGCCACGTCGAGGCTCACGTGATAGCGGGTCAACGCCTCACCCATCGGCCGGACCGCCAGGTCCGCGTACGCGCTCTCGCTGGCCGCGCGCACCCCGGCGAGCCGGTTGCGGGACACCGCGACCAGGTCACCGAGCACCGCGCTGGCGGTGGGAGCCCCGCCGGCGCCGCGACCGTAGAACATCAGCTGGCCAGCCGCGTCCGCCTCCACGAAGACCGCGTTGAACGCGTCCCCGACACTGGCCAGGGGGTGGCTGCGGGGAATCATCGCCGGGTGCACCCGGACGCTGACCGTCTCCCGACCGGTGGCGTCGACACCCCGGGCCGCGATGCAGAGCAGTTTGATCGTGCAGCCCATCGCCTGGGCGCTGGCCATGTCCGCGGCGGTCACCTCGGTGATGCCCTCACGGTGCACGTCGGCGGCACCGACCCGGGTGTGGAATGCCAACGAGGCGAGGATCGCCGCCTTCGCCGCCGCGTCGAAGCCCTCCACGTCAGCGGTCGGGTCGGCCTCCGCGTACCCCAGGGTGGTGGCCTCTTCGAGGGCCTCGGCGAAGCCGGCGCCGGTCGCGTCCATCGCGGAGAGGATGAAGTTGGTGGTGCCATTGACGATGCCGGTGACCCGGTTGATCCGATCGCCGTGCAGCGACTCACGCAGCGGGCGCAGCAGCGGGATGGCCCCGGCCACGGACGCCTCGTAGTAAAGGTCGCCGCCGCCCTCGGCCGCCGCCTCGTGCAGGGCCACGCCGTCCTCGGCGAGCAGCGCCTTGTTGGCGGTGACCACGCTCTTGCCGGCACGCAGCGCCTCGACCAGCCAGCTCCGGGCCGGCTCGATGCCACCGACCACCTCGATCACCACGTCGACGTCGTCGCGCTTGATCAGACCGAGCGCGTCGGTGGTGAACAGGTCCTCGTCGACCGGCAGGTCACCCCGGTCGCGGCCGAGCCGACGAACGGCGATGCCGGCGATCTCCAGCGGAGCGCCGATCCGCGCGGCCAGGTCGGCCGACTGCTCGTGCAGCAGCCGGACCACCTCCTGGCCGACCGTGCCGCAGCCGAGCAGCGCCAAGCGCACAGGTGACGTCATCCCACATCCAAAGCGAGCAGGTCCTCTTCGGTTTCCCGCCGGACGATCAGACGCGCCTGGCCGTCGCGCACCGCGACCACCGGTGGCCGGGGCACATGGTTGTAGTTGCTGGCCATGCTTCGGCAGTACGCACCGGTGCCGGGCACTGCGACAAGATCTCCGGGCTGCACGTCGGCGGGCAGGAATTCATCCTTCACCACGATGTCCCCGGACTCACAGTGCTTTCCCACCACGCGGGCGAGCAACGGCTGCGCGATCGAGGCACGCGAGGCCAACGTCGCCGAGTAGGACGCGTCGTACAGGGCGGTGCGGATGTTGTCGCTCATCCCACCGTCGACGCTGACGTACGTCCGGAGGCCGTCGAGGTCCTTGACCGTGCCGACCTCGTAGAGGGTGAACACGGCCGGCCCGACGATGGCCCGGCCCGGCTCGATGGACAGGTGCGGCACGGCCAGGTTCTCCGCGGCGCACTCCGAATCGACGATCTTGCGAAGTCGCTTCGCCAGATCCTGCGGTGTCGCCGGGTCGTCCTGGGTGGTGTACGCGATGCCGAAGCCGCCCCCCAGGTCCAGCTCGGGAAGCTCCACCCCGCGCGCGTCGCGGATCTGCGCCTGCAGGGCGAGCACCCGACGGGCCGAGACCTCGAAACCGCTGGCGTCGAAGATCTGCGAGCCGATGTGCGAGTGCAGGCCGCGCAGCTCCAGCACGTCCTCGTCGAGGATCTTGAACGCGGCGTTCGCGGCGGCGCCGCCAGCGAGGGAGAAGCCGAACTTCTGGTCCTCGTGGGCGGTGGCGATGAACTCGTGGGTGTGCGCCTCGACGCCCACCGTGACGCGGACCAGCACCCGGGGCCGGACCCCGCGCTCGCGGGCCAGCGCGGTGAGCCGGTCGATCTCGGTGAACGAGTCGACGATGATCCGGCCCACCCCGGCGTCCAGCGCCCGGCCCAGCTCGGCGACCGACTTGTTGTTGCCGTGGAAGCCGATCCGCTCCGGCGGCATCCCGGCCGACAGCGCGGTGGCCAGCTCGCCGCCGGTGCAGACATCCAGGTGCAGCCCCTCCTCGGCGATCATCCGGACCACCGCCCGGCAGAGGAACGCCTTACCGGCGTAGAAGACGTCCTCGGTCGGGAAGGCCGCTCGGAAGTCGCGGCAGCGCGACCGCAGGTCGGCCTCGTCGAGGACGTACACCGGGGTGCCGAACTCGGCCGCGATGTCGCGGACGCTCAGGCCCGCGACTGCGACCGCGCCGTCGGCGCCGCGCGTCACCGACCGCGGCCACAGCGCCGGCACGAGGGCGTTGACGTCGGCCGGGGTACGCAGCCAGGCCGGCCCCTGGTTGCTGATGTCCGCGTGCAGCGCACCAGCCTCATGAGCCCTCATGTCACATCCTCTCGGGTGCGGAGACGCCGAGCAGGAACAGGCCGTTGGCGACGACCGTGCGGGTGGCGTCGTTGAGCCAGAGCCGGGCCCGGTGCAGGTCGGTGATCTCCTCGTCGCCGCGCGGCACGACCCGGCAGTCGTCGTAGAACCGGTGGTAGGACGGCGCGATGTCCTCCTCCAGGTAGCGGGCCACCCGGTGCGGCTCGCGCAGCTCGGCGGCCGTCGCCACCACCGCCGGGAACTGGGCGAGCGCCTTGAGTAGCGTGTTCTCCTTCTCGTGGTCGAGCAGCTCGGGGCGGAACGCGTCGGCGTCCCCCCGAACCAGCCCCACCTCGGCGGCGTTGCGGGCCACACCCGCCGTCCGGGCGGCCACGTACTGCACCTTGTAGACCGGGTTGTCGTTCTTGGCCTTGGTCCACAGCTCGATGTCGATGTCGATCGGCGAGTCGCTGGAGTACCGGGCCAACGCGTACCGGGAGGCGTCCACGCCGATCGCCTCGACCAGGTCCTCCAGGGTGATCACGGTGCCGGCCCGCTTGCTCATCCGCATCGGGGCGCCGTCGCGCAGCAGGTTGACCAGCTGCCCGATGAGGATCTCCAGATTGCGCTCCGGGTCGTCGCCGAAGCAGGCGGACATCGCCTTCATCCGGCCGATGTAGCCGTGATGGTCGGCGCCCAGCATGATCACGACCCGTTCGAAGCCGCGCTCGCGCTTGTCCAGGTAGTAGGCGCAGTCCGCGGCGAAGTACGTCCACTCGCCGTTGGACTTGCGCAGCACCCGGTCCTTGTCGTCACCGAAGTCGGTGGTGCGCAGCCAGGTGGCGCCCTCGGACTCGTACAGGTGCCCCTGCTGGCGCAGCCGGGCCAGGGCGAGGTCCAACTCACCCCGGTCATGCAGGTCCTTCTCGTTGAAGTAGGTGTCGAACTCCACCCCGAAGTCGCGCAGCGAGGCGCGGATCTCGTCGAACATCAGCGCCACGCCCTCGACCCGGAAGATCTCCTGGGCGGCGGCGTCGTCGAGCGAGCGCACCTCCGGCCGGCGGGCCTGCACCTCGGTGGCGATCTCGGCGATGTACGCCCCGCCGTAGCCGTCCTCCGGCACCTGCTCGCCCTTGGCGGCGGCGAGCAGCGACCGGGCGAACCGGTCGATCTGCGAACCGGCGTCGTTGAAGTAGTACTCAGTGCCGACCTCGGCGCCGGTGGCCCGCAGCAGCCGGCTCAGTGCGTCACCGACGGCCGCCCAGCGGACCCCGCCGATGTGCACCGGCCCGGTCGGGTTGGCCGAGACGAACTCCAGGTTGATCTTTTCGCCGGCGAGCCGGTCACTGCGGCCGTACTCCGCGCCGGCCTCGACGATCACCCGCGCGAGCTGACCGGCGGCAGCGGCGTCGAGCCGGATGTTCAGGAAGCCCGGCCCGGCGATTTCCACCGATTTGACACCAACTGCCCGGCCCAGCTCATCGGCCAGAGCCGCAGCCAACTCCCGGGGCGGGACGCCCACCTTCTTACTCAACTGCAGCGCGAGCGTAGAGGCGTAGTCGCCGTGCTCGGGGTTGCGCGGTCGCTCCACCACCGTGCTCACCGGCAGCGCGGCGCGGTCCAGCCCACGCTGCTCGAAGACGGCGTGGGCGGCGGCAAGTACGACCGAGGCTAGTTCTGCAGGAGTCACCCAACCATGTTATCGGGGGTAGACTCGGGCACTCGGCGGCTCCCCTGCGCGTCATCCGGCCCGCCACTCCCCTGACCGACCGACTTGACGAGGCACGATGAGCATCAGCACCCCGGGTGGCCCTGAGCGCCGCCCGACCGTGGTCAGCACCGGCAAGAAGCCGGCCGCAGGCCGGCCGGCGTCCGGCGCCAAGGCCGGTTCCGGCAAGCCGACGGGCTCCCCCCGGGCCGGTGGCAAGGGCCCGCGCAAGCCGGTCACCCCGGTCAAGGTGAGCCAGGGCCGCGCCTGGGGTCCGATCGCGCTCTTCGTCGCGGTGGGCGTGCTCGCGGCCGGCATCATCGGCTATGGCGCCTGGGCGTCGTTCCAGGGCTCCAAACCGTGGGACAAGCGGGCCAACGCCATCGACGGCATCGTCAACATCCGCAAGTCCGACCCGGACAGCCTGAAGTACGAATCGCACAAGTCGGGCCCGCTGACCTGGAACTACTCGCCCCCGGTGGGTGGGGTGCACAACGCCGCCTGGCAGAACTGCATGGGCGACGTGTACGACGCCCCGATCGCCAACGAGCACGCGGTGCACAGCCTGGAGCACGGCGCGGTGTGGATCACCTACCGCCCCGACCTGCCCAAGGACCAGGTCGACAAGCTCGCCGGCAAGGTGCGTGGCGTCGAGAAGACGATGATGAGCCCGTTCGAGGGCCTGGACAAGCCGATCTCGCTGCAGGCCTGGGGCTACCAGCTCAAGGTCGACAACGCCGACGACTCGCGGATCGACGAGTTCATCAAGGACCTGCGGGTGAACGCCTCCGTCGAGGGCCCGACGGCGCTCTGCAACACCGGCATCACCGCCACCGGCACCACGCCGCGTGAGCTCCAGCAGCAGCCCACCCAGTAAGGACCGCAATGACCGCTCCGGCGACCACCGACAGCGAGTACGACGAGATCCCGGCCGACCCGGAAGAGGGCGGCCGGGCCCCGGCGTCGCGCTACGGCGTGCTGGCACTCGCCATCATGCTGGTGGTGGGGCTCCTCCTCGGGTACGCGGGCGGCCTGCTCACCCCGCGGCTCACCCGACCCGGTGACGCCTCGGTCGAGGCGGGCTTCGCCCGGGACATGACCACCCACCACGCGCAGGCAGTGGAGATGAGCCTGATCGCGTACCGGTCGGCGACCCTCCCCGAGGTGCGGCAGATCGCCGTCGACATCGCCACCGGGCAGCAGGGCGAGATCGGCGCCATGCAGACCTGGCTGCGCGAATGGGACCTCAGCCCGACCGGGTCGAAGCCGCCGATGTCGTGGATGTCCGACGGGGCCACCGTCAAGGACGGTCTGATGCCGGGAATGGCCACGCCGCAACAGATGACTGCCCTGCGCAACGCTCAGGGCATCGAGGTCGACCGGCAGTTCCTGGCCCTGATGTACGACCACCACCTGGGCGGCATCCACATGATCGACGCGGCGCTCGGCGCGACCGACAACGCCGAGGTGCTGCGGGTCGCGAACACCATGAAGGCCACCCAGCAGACCGAGCTGAACAACCTTCGGCAGCTCCAGGCGCAGGCCAAGGGCTGACCGACCGGACGGGCGCACCCGGCCCGCGTCCCCGCCGATGAGTGGCGGTGACGCGGGCCGCACCATGTCGCCACCAGCGCACCCCGCCACCCCCACCAACCC
>NZ_QGSZ01000370.1 GCF_003857055.1 Micromonospora inaquosa
CCCGCCACGCCGGCCTCCCCCGAACCCCCGGCGCCCGCCGACCGGACCGTGCCCCCCACTCCGGTTCTCACCCCCGGCGGCGACCGCCGCTGATCATGAGATTGACGGGTCGGTTGGCCGCCGATCCGCCCGCCAACCTCATGATCAACCAGCTGCGGTCAGGTCAGGGCGCCGGGAGGGTGGTGCTCCACAGCGAGGCACCGTCGCGGTCGCGCAGGTGAACCGTCAGGGCCTCGGACTCACCGTCGATGGTGACCTCGCCGAAGTGCTGGAAACCTCCGGCTGGGCCCGTGTTGGCCACCGGCGGCGCGTGCACGAAGGCCGCCTGCGGTCCGAACGTGCCGTCCAACGCGTTCGGACCGAACGCGCCGGCGTGCGCCGGGCCGGAGACGAACTCCCAGAACGGGGTGAAGTCGCCGATCGCCGCGCGGGACGGGTCGTAGTGGTGCGCGGCGGTGTAGTGCACGTCGGCGGTCAGGAAGACCATGCCGGTCACCCCGGCCCGGTGGGTGGCCCGCAGCACCTCGGCGAACTCCAACTCCCGGCCCGCCGGCGCACCCGGGTCGCCCTGCGCGACACCCTCCTGCGCGCCCGGACCGTCCGGCACCACCACGCCGATCGGCAGGTCGTTGGCGATCACCTTCCAGGTCGCCGTGGAGCGCTTCAGCTCCCGGATCAGCCACTCCCGCTGCTGCCGGCCGAGCAGACCGCGCTTCGGGTCGGCGTACGTGTTGCCGTCGTTCGGGTCCTTGTGGGTGCGCATGTCGAGCACGAACACGTCCAGCGACGGCCCGTACGACAGCCGCCGGTACATCGGCCCGTCCACCGGCACCGGTAGCCACTCGTTGAACGCCTGCCGGGCCCGGGCGGCGAGCACGTCAACCCGCCGCTCGGTGTAGCGCGGGTCGTCGAGGATCTCACCCGGGTACCAGTTGTTCAGGACCTCGTGGTCGTCCCACTGGTTGATCTGCGGCACCGCCGCGGCGAACTCCCGCAGGTGCTCGTCGAGCAGGTTGTAGGCGAACTGCCCGCGGTACTCGGCGAGCGTCTCGGCGACCTTGCTCTTCTCCGGGGTGACCAGGTTGCGCCAGACCCGCCCGTCGGGCAGCGTCACCGACTCGACCAGCGGGCCGTCGGCGTACACCGTGTCGCCGCTGCACAGGAAGAAGTCCGGCCGGGTCTGCCGCATCGCCCGGAAAATCGACATGCCGCCGAAGTCGGGCGCGATCCCCCAGCCCTGCCCGACCACGTCGCCGGTCCACACGAACTTCACGTCGCGGCGCCGGTGCCGACCCGGTGCGGTGGTCAGCGTCCCGGTCAGCGGCTCGCTGACCACCCCGTGCCGATCCAGGCTCTCCACCCGCACCCGGTAGTGCAGCCGCTCGGCGTCCGGCAGGCCCCGCAGCCGGACCTTTCCGGTGAAGTCCCCGTTCGGGGTGAGCACCGGGCCGCGCAGCTTGCGCGCCCCCCGGAAGTCCGGCCGACGGCTCACCTCGACCAGCATCCGGCCCGGCCGGTCGGCCCGCGTCCAGACCAGCGCCGAGTCCGCGGTCACGTCGCCGCTCTGCACCCCATGGGTGAGGAGCGGGCGCGCCGCCGGGCGCCAGGCCGGGGCGGCGTTCGCGCCGGCACCGCCCAACAGCGCGCCGCCGGCGGCTCCGGCACCGACCACCAGGCCGGTCCGGAGCAGGGTACGTCGATCAAACTCGGTCATGCTTCCTCCCGATCATGGGTTGACCCCGTGGGTCTATCGGGTGGAGATGACAGTGAGCGGCGGCCCGGGTGACGCGAACGCGAACGCCGGTCGTCGGTCGTTGGTCGGCTCACCGCCCACCCCGGCCGCCTCGGCGGCATGAGCGGGATCACAGCCCTGGCTGTCACGCCCGGCCCGGCCCGATCGTCGTATGGCTGTCGGAACCGATCAGGAGGTAGTCGTGCAACGGATGAACCCGAGCGAGGTCGTGCCACAGGCGTACAAGGCCGTCCTGGGGTTGGAGAAGTACGTCCAGACGAACGTCGACCGCACCGTGCTGGAGCTGGTGAAGCTGCGGGCATCGATGATCAACGGATGCGCGTACTGCGTGGACATGCACAGCCGGGACGCGCTCGCCGACGGCGAGTCGAGCCGGCGGCTGTTCGCGGTCGCCACCTGGCGGGAGTCGCCCTTCTTCGACGAGCGGGAGCGGGCCGCGCTGGCCCTCACCGACGCCGTCACCCGGCTCGGTGAGCACGGGGTGCCGGACGAGGTGTGGGATGACGCCGCGAAGGTCTGGTCGGAGAAGGAACTGGCCGACCTCGTCATCGCCATTGCCACAATCAACGTGTGGAATCGGATCGGCGTGACGATGCGGCTGGAGCCTCCGGCCCAGGCGTGACCACCAAGGCGGCAGCAGAGGCGGCCGGTGCGCTCGAAGCGCACCGGCCGATGCTGCTTGGGCTCGCGTACCGCCTGCTCGGCAGCCGGCACGACGCGGAGGACGTGCTGCAGGAGGCGTACCTGCGCTGGCTGGGTGTGGACCGGGCACGGGTCGACGAGCCGCGCCGGTACCTGTCCCGAGTGGTCACCCGGTTGGCTCTGGACCGGCTGCGCGCCCGGCAGGCGGCCCGCGAGACCTACGTCGGGACATGGTTGCCCGAACCGGTGCCGACCGCGCCGTCGCCGTTCGGGCCGTTGGACCGGGTGGAGCTACGCGACTCGCTCTCCACCGCGTTGCTGCACGTGCTGGAGCGGCTCACCCCACCGGAGCGGGCGGTGTACGTCCTGCACACGGCCTTCGACCTGCCGTACGCGGAGATCGCCGAGATCCTCGACCGGTCCGCCGCCGACTGTCGACAGCTGTACCACCGGGCGACCGCGCGGGTACACCATGAGCAGCGCCGGTTCACCGCCAGCCGCTCGGAGCGGGAGCGGCTGCTGGACGCGTTCCTCGCCGCCGCCCGCGACGGCGACCTGGCGGCGCTCACCGACCTGGTGGCCGCCGACGCCACCGCCTGGAACGACGGTGGCGGCCGGGCGCGGGCCGCCCTCAACCCGGTCACCGGCGCGGACCGGATCGCCCGGTTCTACGCCGGCGTCTACGGCCCGCGTCACCGGGTGACCATGGATCCGATCGAGCTCAACGCGGAACCCGCGGTGCTGGTCACCCGGGCGGACGGCAGTCGGTACACGCTGACCATCGCCGCGGCCGACGGACGGATCACCGGGATCTACGTGGTCGGCAACCCGGCGAAGGTGCCGGCGGTCGGTTGAACCCGGATGCCGCCGGTCGGGCTTCGGGCCGGTCGGGCGTCAGCCCAGCTCGGGGAACCAGAGCGCGATCTCGCGCTTGGCGCTGTCCGTCGAGTCGGAGGCGTGCACCAGGTTCTCCCGGTTGGACAGCGACAGGTCACCCCGGATGGTGCCGGCGGCGGCCTTGCGCCCGTCGGTGGCGCCGACCAGCCCGCGGACCACGTCGATGACCTGGTCGCCGGAGAGCACCAGGGCGACCAGCGGGCCGCCGGTCATGAAGTCCTTCAGCGGCGGGTAGAACGCCTTGTCGACGTGCTCGGCGTAGTGCTCGTCGGCGAGCGCGGCGTCCATCGTCCGGTGCGCCATCGCGTCGATCCGCAGCCCTTTGCGCTCGAAGCGGGAGAGGACCTCGCCGACCAGGCCGCGGCGAACCGCGTCGGGCTTGATCAGAACGAGGCTGCGCTCATCCGGGCTGTTGCTGGACACGCTGGGTTCCTCCTGTACGCGCTGAACGCTCGGGGTCGGTACGGTCAGCCTAGCGACCCGGCCCCGGCGTCGGCGCGGCGGCCGGTCTTTCGCCCGGTGGCCGATCCGGCCTAGCCTGGTCCTGACCCCCGGGAGGTCCACTGTGGCGAATGGCGGGAACCGACCCATCGCGCCGGTACGCAAGCTGATCGGCGCGGTGCTGGGCACCGTGGCCACCTTCGTCGTCCTCTTCGGCCTGGGCATGACCAGTTGGGCCATCGTGGCTCTCGGGGTCGCCCTGCTGGTGCTGGCGATCGCGCTGGCAACCGTACGCGGCGGCGGGCGTACCTGGGTGGTCGGCGTCGGGCACGTGCACAGCGCCTCCGAACCACCCACCCAGTACGCGTTCGGCCGCTGCGAGCTCCAACTGGTGATCGACGCCCCTGGTCTGCCGCCGCGATCCAAGAAGATCATCGAGCCGAGGGTGCCGGTCTCCAAGTGGCCGTCGCTGGGTCAGACCCTGCCGATCCGGGTCGCGTTGGACGACCAGCGGCACGTCAAGGTCCTCTGGGACGAAGTGCCGACCCATGCCGAGACCGCGGCTGCCGTCGCCGATCTCCCGCCGGAGTTCGCCGACGCGGAGCCGATGGACGAGCTGCTGATCCAGCAGGACGCGCCGCCGTGGGCCGACCGCGCGCCGGACGACGACTTCCGGGACGACTTCCGGGACCCGGTCGGTGACCCGTTCCGGGACCCGGTCGGTGACCCGGTGCGCACCGACCTCCGGCGCGACGATCTCCGGCTCGACGACCGCCGGCGTGATGACCTCCGGCGCGACGACCCGAGCGTGGCGCCCGAGGAGCGCGAGCCCGTGGTGATGCACCAGAGCCCGGGTGGCCCGGTGGTGTTGGAGGGCGTTGTCGTCGAACAGCAAGCCGGTGGGCTGCCGCGGCGGGCCACCCCGGCACCCCGCTCACCCGCCGAGGAGCGCTTCGACGAGCCCGCCGCCGACCGGTTCGACGCTCTGGAGGAGGACGGCACGACCATCGCGTCCTCCGACGACACCGCCAACCCGCCCCGCCCACAGCGCGTCGAGCCAGCCAGCGCACACCGCTCCGAGCCGCCGCCCGCCCAGCGGTCCGGCCCCGGCGCGGCCGACCCGCTGGACCCCCTCGACCTTCCGCTGGACGACCCCTCCCCGGCCGGGGCCGCACACGCGACCGTGACCGACGAGGAGTTGGACCAGGCGATCTTCGGGTTCGATGCGGGCTCGGCCGCGCCGATCAGCGGGGTGGGCCTCACCCTGCTGGTCACCGACCTGCCCCGGTCGCTCGGCTTCTACCGTGACGTGCTCGGCTTCAGCGAGGTCGACCAGGGTGCCCACAACGCCGTCCTCGCCTCCGGGACGACCCGGCTCGTCCTGCGGGAGGTGACCGGGGCAGCGCCCATCAGTCGCCGGCTGGTGCACGTCAACCTTGAGGTGAACGACATCGAGGCGGCGTACGAGCGGTTGCGCGAGTCGGGTGTCCGCTTCACGTACGCGCCCCGGGTCGTCAACCGGGGCACCAAGCTGGAGGCGTGGGCTGCGGCCTTCCGCGACCCGGACGGCCACGGCGTCGCGCTCACCCAGTGGCGCGAACGCGCCGACGCCTGACCGACCCCGCCCCGCCTTCGGACGCCGCCGACCGGGTCGACGTCAGCCGAGGATGACCCGGCGAACGTGCAACGCGTACGCCCAGACCAGGGCGAAGATGATGCCCAGCCCGAGCAGCGACCAGTGCAGCAGCCCGCCCAGCAGCAGCAGGCCCTGGAGCACGGTGCCGGCGTTCCAGGCCCAGGGGCGGCGCATCATGCCGGCGAGCAGCACGGCGGCCACCGCCAGTGCGATCACCGCACCGATCGCGGCGCCGCCGAGGTCACCGCCGACCACCCGGATCGGCTGGATCGCCAGCAGGAGCACCAGCGCCTCCAGGCTGAGGGTGCCAGCACCGAGACCGCGTACCGCCCGCTCCGGGTTGCGCAACCCGGAGCGCCGCGGCTGCCCGGCCGTGGGCTCCTCCCCCACCGGCGGCTCGACCGGCGCGCCGGTCGGGTCCTCGGTGGTGTGCGGCTCCCGCTCCGGGCTGGTCATCGCTTCAGCAGCCTGCGCGCGTCGGCGACCGTCACCACGGACCCCGTGACCAGCACCCCGACCCCGCTCAGCTCACCCGGGACGTCCTCCTCGGCCAACGCCACCGCCAACTCGATGGCGTCCGGCATCTCCTCGGCCGAGTCCACCCGCCCGTCGCCGAAGATCTCGGCGGCCAGCGCGGCGAGTTCCTCCGTCGGCATCGCCCGTGGCGAGCTGTTACGGGTGACCACCACATGGTCGACCACCGGCTCCAGCAACTCCAGCAGCGCCTCCGCGTCCTTGTCGGCCAGGACGCCGATCACGGCCACCAGCTTGCTGAACGCGAACTCCTCCTGAAGCGCGGTGACGGTGGCCTTCATGCCGTGCGGGTTGTGCGCCCCGTCCAGCAGGATGGTCGGGGCGTTACGGACCCGCTCCAGCCGGCCCGGGGAGCTGGTCGAGGCGAAGCCCTCCCGAACCGCCTCAATGTCCAGCTGGCGTCGAGCCCCGGCACCCAGGAACGCCTCCACGGCGGCGAGCGCCACCGCCGCGTTCTGCGCCTGATGGGCACCGTGCAGCGGGATGAACACGTCGTCGTACACGCCACCGAGGCCCTGGAGGCTGAGCACCTGACCGCCGACCGCGACAGCGCGACCCAGCACACCGAACTCACCGCCCTCCCGGGCGACGGTGGCTCCGACCTCGGCGCAGCGCTCGAGGAGGGGGCCGGCGGCCTCCTCGTCCTGCGCCGCCGAGATCACAGTGGCGCCCGGGTGGATGATGCCGGCCTTGGCCAAGGCGATGTCCTGAAGCGTGTCGCCGAGCCACTCGGTGTGGTCCAGCCCGATCGGGGTGATCACACAGACCCCGGCCTGGAGAACGTTGGTGGCGTCCTCGGCACCACCGAGGCCGACCTCGACCACCGCGATGTCGACCGGCGCGTCGGCGAACGTGGCGAACGCCAGCGCGGTGGTCATGTCGAAGTACGTCAGCGGCTCGTCCGAGCGCGCGTCGATCAACTCGGCCAGCGGTTTGATCTCCCGGTACACCGCCGCGAACCGCTCCTCACTGACCGGCTCCCCGTCCAGGCTGATCCGCTCCCGGACGGTCTCCAGGTGCGGGCTGGTGTACCGGCCGGTGTGCAGCCCGAACGCCCGCAGCAGCGAGTCGATCATCCGCGCGGTGGAGGTCTTGCCGTTGGTGCCGGTCAGGTGGATCGCGGGGTACGCCCGTTGTGGGCTGCCGAGCAGGTCGAGCAGTGACTCGATCCGGTCCAGCTCGAACACCATGCGGGTGAAACCGCGGGCGTTCAGCTCGGCTTCGACGGCGGCGAAATCGGTACGGTCGGTCACGAGGGCAGTGTCTCCAGAGCAGCGTCGATCCGGACCAGGTCGGCCTCGGCGGTGGCGAGCCGGTCGCGGATCTTCGCGACCACCGGCTCGGGGGCCTTGCCGATGAAGGCCGGGTTGTCGAGCTTCGCCCGGGCCTGCGCGACCTCCTTCTCGGCGGCCGCGCGGTCCTTGGTCAGCCGGGCCCGCTCGGCGGCCACGTCGATCGACCCCCGGGTGTCCAACGCGACACCAACCGCGCCGGGCATGGCCAGCGTGGCACTGGCCTGGAAGTCGTCACCGGCCGGGTCCAGCCGGACCAGCGAGCGGATCAGCGGCTCGTGGGCCGCGATACCCGCGCCGGACAGCCCGTCCAGGCGGGCAGCGACCCGCTGCGTGGGGCGCAGCCCCTGGTCGGAACGGAACCGGCGGATCTCGGTGACCACCCGCTGCACGGCGACCAGCTCGGCCTCCGCGGCGTCGTCGATCAGCGACCGGTCGGCCACCGGCCAGGCGGCGGCCTGCACCGTCTCGCCGCCGGTCAACGCGAGCCACAACTCCTCGGTGACGAACGGGATGACCGGGTGCAGCAGCCGCAGCAGCTGGTCGAGCACGTGCCCGAGCACCCGGCGGCTGGCCTCCGCCCGCTCACCGCCCTCGGCGAGCACCGGCTTGCTCAGCTCGACGTACCAGTCGCAGACGTCGTCCCAGGCGAAGTGGTACAGCAGGTCGCACACCTTGGCGAACTCGTACGCCTCGAACTGCTCGTCGACCTCGGCGGTGACGTGCGCCAACCGGGACAGGATCCACCGGTCGACGGTGGAGAGCTGCTCGGTGGGAGGCAGGTCGCCAGTGGTGTGCGCGCCGTTCATCAGGGCGAACCGGGTGGCGTTCCAGAGCTTGTTGCAGAAGTTGCGCGAACCCTGGCACCACTCCTCGCTGACCGGGACGTCCTGGCCGGGGTTCGCACCCCGCGCCAGGGTGAACCGGGTGGCGTCGGCGCCGTACCGGTCGATCCAGTCCAGCGGGTCCACCACGTTGCCGAACGACTTCGACATCTTCTTGCCGAACTGGTCGCGCACCATGCCGTGCAGCGCGACCACGTCGAAGGGCGGCCGGCCGTCCATCGCGTAGAGGCCGAACATCATCATCCGGGCGACCCAGAAGAACAGGATGTCGTACCCGGTGACCAGCACGCTGGTCGGGTAGAACTTCGCCAGGTCCGGGGTCTGCTCGGGCCAGCCCAGGGTGGAGAACGGCCACAGGCCGCTGGAGAACCAGGTGTCCAGGACGTCCTCGTCCTGGTGCCAGCCCTCACCGGTCGGCGGCGCCTCGTCGGGGCCGACGCAGACGATCTCGCCGGCCGGGCCGTACCAGACCGGAATGCGGTGCCCCCACCACAGCTGGCGGGAGATACACCAGTCGTGCATGTTGTCGACCCAGGCGAAGTAGCGCTTGGCCAACTCCGCCGGCTCGATGCGGACCCGGCCGTCACGCACCGCGTCACCCGCGGCCTGGGCCAGCGGGGCGGTGTTGACGAACCACTGCAACGACAGCCGCGGCTCGACGGTGGTCTTGCAGCGCGAGCAGTGCCCGACCGCGTGCACGTACGGGCGCTTCTCGGCGACGATGCGGCCCTGCTCCCGCAGCGCGGCCACAATCGCCGGCCGCGCCTCGAACCGGTCCAGCCCCTCGAACGGGCCGGGGACGGTGATCACACCGCGCTCGTCCATCACGGTCACCGCGGGCAGGTCGTGCCGCTGGCCGATCTCGAAGTCGTTCGGGTCGTGGGCGGGCGTCACCTTGACCATGCCGGTGCCGAAGGACGGGTCGACGTGCGCGTCGGCGACGATCGGGATCCGGCGGCCGGTCAGCGGCAGCTCGACCTCGGTGCCGATCAGGTGCTGGTAGCGCTCGTCGTCGGGGTGCACCGCCACGGCGGTGTCGCCGAGCATCGTCTCGGCCCGGGTGGTGGCCACCACGACCTCGTCGCTGTAGCGGATCGAGATCAGCTCACCGTCGTCGTCGGTGTGCTCGACCTCGATGTCGGAGAGCGCCGTGAGGCACCGCGGACACCAGTTGATGATCCGGTTGGCCCGGTAGATGAGGCCGTCGTCGAAGAGCTTCTTGAAGATCGTCTGGACGGCGCGGCTCAGCCCCGCGTCCATGGTGAAGCGCTCGCGGTCCCAGTCGACGGAGTCGCCGAGGCGGCGCATCTGGCCGAGGATGGCACCACCGGATTCGGCCTTCCACTGCCAGACCCGCTCGACGAACTTCTCCCGGCCGAGGTCGTGTCGGGAAAGCCCCTCGGCGGCGAGTTGCCGCTCGACCAGGTTCTGGGTGGCGATGCCGGCGTGATCCATGCCGGGCAGCCACAGCGCCTCGAAGCCCTGCATCCGCTTACGCCGGGTCAACGCGTCCATCAGCGTGTGCTCGAACGCGTGGCCCATGTGCAGGGAGCCGGTGACGTTCGGCGGCGGGATGACGATGGTGAAGGGGGGCTTGTCGCTGTCGGCGGAGGCCCGGAAGTGCCCGCCGGCTACCCACTGCTCGTACCGTCGCTGCTCTACCTCACCGGGCTGGTACTGGCCGGCAAGGGTCGGGGCGTCGGGGCGTCGGGCATCCAGTCTCTCGGTCACCGGACAAGTCTACGGAGGGCTTCCGCAGACCTGACGTGCGCCACCTGCCGTTCGCGTACGGTGTCGGCTATGTCCGACGCACATCTCACCGAGCGGTCGCTCGACGGCAGTCGCGAGCCGGTCGAGCTGACCGAGGAACCGATCCAGCTGAGCACCCGGGACTCCGGAGGCGATCCCGACGAGCGATCCAGCGGGTGGTCACGCCGCCGCAAGATCGGTTGGACGGCCGCACTGGTGGTCGGCCTCGCCGGCGCCGGGGTGCTCGGCGTCGCCGGGTGGCGGGTGGCGCAGCAGAAGGACACCCAACTGACCTCACCCGATCGGGTGGTGGGTCTCACCCGCGACGACAGCGAGCGGGCGAAGAGCACTGCCGACTATCTGCGCAGCGGCCTGGCGGCGAACATCGAGCTGGACCGCAGTTTCGGCACTGTCTACCGCGACCCGGCGGACGAGAAGCGCTCGGTGCTCATCTTCGGGGGCACCACCCTGCTCTGGCAGCCGGAACGGGACCTGGACACCCTCTTCCGCCTGATGTCGGACGAGACCGGCGCGGTGAACGGTCTGCGCGAGCTGCCCGCGGGCGACCTCGGCGGTGTGCTGAAGTGCGGCAGCACCAGCGGCGAGGGCGGGGACTTCGCGGTGTGCGGCTGGGCCGACCACGGCAGCGTGGTCATGGCGATGTTCCCGGGTCGGTCGGTCAGCGACGCCGGCGGCCTGCTGCGCAACCTTCGCGACGGCATGCAGACCCGAGGCTGACCTGGTTATCGCGGTACACGCGGTGTCCCGGGTCGCCTGATACCCGGGGTTCCGTGTAACCGAATCGGCCGATCAGTTCGGGGGACGCAGAGAAGGCCACCCCGATTGGGGTGGCCTTTTCTGGAAGATTGTCCGGCGGCGTCCTACTCTCCCACACCCTCACGAGTGCAGTACCATCGGCGCTGGAGGGCTTAGCTTCCGGGTTCGGAATGTAACCGGGCGTTTCCCCTCCGCCATGACCGCCGTA
>NZ_QGSZ01000407.1 GCF_003857055.1 Micromonospora inaquosa
AAGAGAGAGGGGGGTTGGGGTGGGGGGTTCGCCGGAGTCCAGGACAGCCTGGGTCCAGCCGCCCTCGATGACGCCTGTCGCGTCCAGGACGGCCCAGTCGACGACGTCGGACGTCTCCACCACCACGGGGGCGCCGATGCGGACGCTCTGGTCGGTGTTGGCGTCGCTGGCGCTCACGCCGACGATGCGCTCCGGCGCCTCCCACGAGGTGACGCCCGCCCAGACGTACTCCGGGCCGTCGTCCCCGGGCAGGCCGTACTTCACCACCAGCTGCGACTCGCTGGGCAACTGGCCGGCGACGAACCGGGCCCGCGCGTCACCCAGCGCGGCCCGGGCGGTGGCGACCGCCCGGCTCATCGCGTCACCCGAGCGGGCGTAGCGCACGTCCGGCTGGATGCCGGAGAACAGTGTCGCGCAGGCGGCGGCGTAGTAGCGCCCGTCCGGGCCGGGGTGCCCGGCCGGCGGTCGCAGGCTGAGGAACGAGTCGGCCTCCGGGTCGGTCGCCGGGTCCAGTTCGAGGCGGAGCAGCACCGGGGCGGTGGCGCCGTGCTGCTCCGGATTGCCGTACGCCACCGCGATGTCGTGCCCGGTGACCGTCGCCAGCACCGGCAGCTGCACGAACGCCGGCACCTCCTCGCCGGTGAGCCCGTCGGTCCAGTCCCGCAGCAGCCGGCGGGCCGCCCCGGTCATCACCGCACCCCAGGCGCGGGTGAGGTGGTCGGGCACCCCCTGCGTCTGCAACTCCAGCAGGCCGAAGCGGCGTAGCCCCTTGGTGGTGAACCACAGGCCCTCGGTGTCCGAGGAGTACGGCACCAGCACCCAGTCGACGAGTCGGATGCGGCCCTGCTCGTCCGGGAGGGAGCGCAGCGCGGTCGCCGGGTCGAGGAACTGGAGACCGAAGACGTCCACCACGTCGCTGTCGACGGATTCGGCCACGGCCGCCGCGACGGCCCGGGCGGCCCACTCGTGCGCGGGCGGCCATCCGGGCCGGTACTCGGCCTGCACGACCACCAGGTGCGTCGCCGCCGCCAGCCGGGCCAGTTGCTCCTTGGTGGCGCCGAACGCGGTGAGCAGGTCCGGTGGCAGCTCGGGAAACTCGGTGATCGGCCGGGTGTCGACGCTCATCAGCGGGCTGTCGAGCATCTGCCGGGCCAGCCCGTGCACCGGCTCGGCCAGCCGACCGGTCAGGGCCGCCACCGCGGTCTTCGCACTGACCTTCGGTAGCCCCACCATCGGCACCAGGTAGGTCGCGCTGAGCGACTCCGGCACCGGGACGGGCAGGAAGTCGTCCGTGATGAGCATGGTGGGATCCCCCGGTGGTGGCCGCGCCGGTGTTGTCGAGGCGAACGCTACCCGGCCCGCCGTGCCCGGTTCAGCCGGACAGCACCAGACCCAGGTAGACCAGCGTGGTGACCACCTCGACGGTCGCGCCGAGGACGTCGCCGGTGATCCCGCCGAGCCGGCGTACCACGTGGGTGAGCAGCGGTAGCGCGACGGCGATCGCGGCGACGACGGCGAGCGGGCCCTGCCACGGACGGCCCGGCACCGCGGGCACCGCCAGCAGCACGACGGCGACCGCGCCGGCGGCCAGGGCCACCGGGCCGACAGTGCCGGCCACCAGCGCGCCCAGCCCGTCGGGCCGGGCCGCGGGCACTCCCCGCCGGCAGGCCACCGTGACACCGAACCGCCCGGCCGCGGTCGCCGCGACCACCGCCGCGAGCGCCGCCGGCCACGACCGACCCGCGAGGTCGGCGAGCGCCGCCGCCTGCACCAGGAGTACGACCACCAGGGCGACCACCCCGAACGGGCCGACGTCCGGCTTCTTCATGATCTCCAGGGCGGCCGTGCCCCGCCGGTACGAGCCGAGCGCGTCCACGGTGTCGGCCAGCCCGTCCAGGTGCAGACCCCGGGTGAGCAGCGCGCCGACGCCCACTGTCACGCCGGCCGCCACCAGCGGGGGAGCGAGCGCGCCGGCGACCAGCAGCACACCGGCCAGCAGGGCGCCGAGCAGCGCGCCGACCAGCGGGGCGAGGGCCATCGCCGTGCCGGCGACCGGGCGATCGATGCGCCCGGCCCGCACCGGCAGCGTGGTGAACGTGGTGACTGCCAGCCGGGCCCCCGCGAGCAGCCGGGGTTCAGCCGGCACGTACGCCTGACGCCGGCTGCTCGTCCGTCCCGGTGCTGGCCGGGCCCGGCCCGGCCGGCTCCGGCTCGGCGAAGTCGGGCTCGGTGAGGTCGTCGTCGGGCTCGGTGAGCTCCGGGTCGGCGTAGCTCGGGTCGGTGGACTCCGGCTCGTCGCCGGTCGGGTCGGTGTCGTCCCCGCCGCCCAGCGACGGGTGCACCGGCAGCGCGGCGGCGAGCGCCAGCACCGAGCGCAGCAGCGGCAGCGCGACCAGCGCGTTCGCGCCCTCGCCGAGATCCAACCGCAGGTCGAGCAGCGGGGTGAGGCCCAGCACGTCGGCGGCGAGCCGCACGGCCGGGTGCCCACCGTGGTCGGCCAGCAGGCACCAGTGCCGGGCCTGGCCGGCCAGGTCACGGCTCACCATGCCGGCGGCCAACCCGACCGGCCCGTCGAGCAGCACCGGCACCCGACGTGCGGTGGCGCCGAGCAGTACGCCGGTGGCGACCGCGACGTCGCCGCCGCCCAGTTCGGCCAGGATGTCCTTGGCGCCGCGCGACGAGCGGCGGGTGCGGTGCAGGGCGTCGCGTACCGCCGCGCAGCGGATCATCCACGCCGCGTCGTCGATCTCGCCGGAGTCGGTGATCACCCGGCCCAGCACCGCGGGCGGCTCCGCGCCGGCCGTCGCCGCGAGCACCGCCGCGGCGGCCGCCTCGGTGCCGGCACCGCACGCCCCGAGCACCAGCAGCTGTACGCCGGCGTCGGCGGCCTGTTCGGCCAACCGCCAGCCGTAGCGCAGCGCGGACTCCACCTGCTCCGGCGTGAGGGCCGGCTGGTCCTCGATCGGCGCGGCGGCCGGGGTGTCCACCACCTGCAGACTGGCGCCGCTCTCGGCGGCCAGCCGGGCCAACGCGCCCCGGCCGGCGCGGGCCTGTGCGGCGCGACGCGCCGACTCGCCCGCGAGGGTGCCGGCCGCCGCCCCGCCGGCGTGGTCACCGTGCAGCAGCAGCACCCGGACCGAGCCCCAGGCGGCCGGGGTCGAGGTGCCCTGGGTGGCGGCGGCGAAGCTCACCACCCGCTCCAGCACGCCCAACCCGGCGCCCGGTACGTCCAGCGTGGCCAGTCGGTCCACCGCCTGCGGGCCCGCGTACTCGTCGGGCATCGGCAGCTCCATGCCGGGCTGAATGACCAGCCCGGTGGCCACCATCGGCAGCGCCATGGTCGGTGCCGCCCACGCGTCGCCCGGTTCCGGGGTCGGGGTGGCCGGCGGCGTGTGGGTCAGCACGTCGGGCAGCTGCACCTCGGGGGTCGGCTCGGCGTCGGCCAGGCTCGTCCCGACCGGTGCGCTGGCGACGGCCGTCGGCGCGGTGGCGGTCGCGGGAGCGGCCGGTTCGGTCGCGGTGGCGACCGGCTTGAGCCAGACCGGCTGACCGGCGACGACCAGCACGACCGCGTCGCAGGCGTCGGCGACCGCGCGGTTGGCCGCGCCCAACGCGTCGGTGAACGCCCGGCCCAGCGGGGTGGTCGGCACCAGCGACAGCCCCACCTCGGGGCTCACCAGCACCACCCGGGCGGCGCACCCGCGGATCGCCTCGGCCAACTCGGCGATCGTCGCCACGTCGTCGGCGGGTTGGTGGTCCGGGTCGAGCAGCACCGTCACCCAGCCGCCGAGGTCGTCGACGAGCACCGTCTCGTTGGCCTCGGCGGACGCGAGCACGTCGGCCAGCCGACGCGGGTCCTCGGTGGTCTCCTCGGTGGTCCAACTGCCCGGCCGTCGGGCGCGGTGCGCCGCCAGCCGGGTCGCCCACTCGGTGTCCTCCGGGTCGCCCTCGGGCGCGGTGGCGACGTAGCGGACCACCGGCACGTCGGTGACCAGGGACTCGGCGAACTCGGACTTGCCGGACCGGATACCGCCGAGCACCAGGACCGTGTTCCACCCGTCTAGGGACATGCCCGTACCTTAAAGCCGCCCAGGGTCGCGCTGCCTGCCGGCCCGGTTCTCGCCGTCGTTCAGTCGCAGTGTTCGAACCCGCTGCCGTAGCTGACCCCGCCGGTGGAGCCGCCCCACTTGACGCACGTCCCGGCGGCGTTGGCCCGCACCGGCCCGGCGTAGTAGTCGAAGGAGCCACTGTCGGTGCTGCGTGCCCGACCCTGCACCTCCAGGTATGCCGAGGCCGCCGACTTCGCGCCGACCGCGGTGTCCTTGAGGGTGACCACGCAGTTGGCGCCGGTGCCGGAGTGGTACAGCAGGAAGACCCGGCCCCTGCGCTTCCCGTCACCGCCGGTCAGCGTCGCCGAGTCGATCACCTGGTAGCCACTGCCGCACGCCTGGGCGGCGGTGTACGGGTTGGGCCGGCCAGACGGGGTGCGGCTGGGCGTCGGGCGGCTGCTGGCGGTGGCTGTCGGCGGGCCGTCCGGCCCGGCGGTGCTGGCGGGGTCGCCGGTGGTCGTCGTGTCGGCGGGGGCTGAACCGGTCGGGCTGGCCGTCGCGGTGCGGCTGGCACCCGGCGTTCCGCTGGGCCGGGGCCCGGTGGTGGTCGCGTCTCCGGGCTGCGGCAGCGGGTCACCGTTGGCCGCCACCGCCGTCTCACCGGCCAGCGCGGGTGGCTGGTCCGCCGAGCCCTGGTCGGCGCCGGGTCGCAGCGCCACCATGGTCACCGCGACGACCAGCGCGACGAGGACGACAGCGCCGGCCCCGACCAGCAGGGGAAGGCGTCGGCCCGCCGGCCCGCTGCGCAGCGCGTCCTCCCGGGTCGGCTTCGGTTCGGTCGTCGGTTCGGCCGTGATGCTCGCCGGCGCGCGCAGGGCGGCGGGCCCTGCCGACACCGGCCCGGCGGGCGGCGTCGCCGCGACAGGTGCGGCGGGGGACGGGACAGCGGGCGTGGCGGAGGCCGCGATGCCCGGGGTCGGTGCGGCCAGCGCCCACGGTGGGCGGGCGGAGACCGGGATGCTTGCCAGGGTGGCGTCGCGGGCCTCGGCGGCGGCAGCGGCCAACTCAGCGGCGCTGCCGAACCGGTCCTCCGGACGCTTGGCCAGCGCGCGGGCCACCACGGCGGCGACCGCCGGCGGAGTGTCCGCCGGCAGCGCCGCCGGGTCCTCCTGGGCGTGCCGCAGCGCCACCGCGAGGGGATTGTCACCGTGGAAGGGCGGCTGCCCCGCAAGACAGAAGTACGCCACCGCGCCGAGCGCGTAGATGTCGGTGGCGGTCGAGACCGGCTGCCCGGTGGCCTGCTCGGGAGACATGTACGAGGCGGTGCCGAGCACCATGTTCGCGGCGGTGAGCCCGGCCATGTTGCGGGACCGGGCGATGCCGAAGTCGACGAGCACCACCCTGCCGTCGGCCTTGACCAGCAGATTTCCCGGCTTTACGTCCCGGTGCACGATGCCGGCGAGGTGGGCGGTGTGCAGCGCGTCCGCGGCCTGGGCCAGCACCGACATGGTGGTGGCCGGGTCCAGTCGCCCCACCGCGCGCACCCGGGCGGACAACGGCTCACCCTCGACGTACTCCATCACCAGGTAGTCGACCCGACTGCCGTCGTCGAGCGCGGCCTGCCCCACGTCGTGTACCGGGACCACGCCCGGGTGCCGCAACGCGGCCAGCATCCGCGCCTCGGCCCGGAACCGGGCGGTGAACTCCGGATCGGCGACCAGCGACGGCAGCAGCACCTTCACCGCGACCTCGCGTTCCAGCAGCACGTCCGTGCCGCGCCAGACCGCGCCCATCCCGCCCGTCGCCACCCGCTCGCCCAGCCGGTACCGGTCGTCGAGCAGCACTCCCCGCGTCAACACCGAGCCACCGTACCGGCCGGCGTCAATCGGTTTGATCCACCCCGTCGGTCCCCGCCGGGGCGAGCGAGCGGCCGTTGCGCGCGGAGCCGACTACGCTGGCGGGGGTTCGTCCCACGGGGACTTCAGCGGCGAGGGGAGACGCGGCATGGCGTGGAGCTGGCGGTACGAGGGCACTGACGGTCAGACGGTCGAGGGGCCGGCGGAGTCGTTCGGCAGTCAGGCCGACGCCGAATCCTGGATTGGTCAGACCTGGCGGGAGCTCGCGGCGTCCGGCGTCACCTCGGTCGCGCTCGTGGAGGACGACCGGGTGGAGTACCGGATGAGCCTGTTGCCCACGGCCGAGTGATGGCCTACGACCGCCCGGGCGGCGAAGGGCTGGTCCTCGGCGTACCCAGGGCGGCGTTCCGGCCCAGCCCGGTGTTCCTCGGCCTGGTCGCCCTCTTCGCGGTCAGCGGGGTGCTGACCTGGAACGGGTACGGCAGCGTCCGGTTCAACGTGTTCCTCTTCGTGGTGTCCGGCTGGCTGGTGTCGCTCTGCCTGCACGAGTACGCCCACGCGGTGGTCGCCTATCGGGCCGGCGACCGGGACATCGCGCACCGCGGCTACCTGACGCTGAACCCGTTGAAGTACACCCACCCGTTGCTGTCGATCGTGTTGCCGGTGGTGGTGGTGCTGCTCGGCGGCATCGGCCTGCCGGGTGGCGCGGTCTGGGTGGACCGGCACGCCATCCCGGGCCGACTGCGGCACACCCTGGTCAGCCTCGCCGGCCCGGCGACCAACGTGCTGTTCACGCTGGTGTTGGTGGCGGCGGTGCGGTTCGGCACCCAGTCCGGCGGCCCGTTGGAGTTCTGGGCCGGGGTGGCGCTGCTCGCCTTCCTCCAGCTCACCGCCAGCGTGCTGAACCTGCTGCCGGTGCCCGGCCTGGATGGCGGCAACATGATCCAGCCGTGGCTCAACCCGCAGTGGCGCAAAATGTACGACCTGTTCGCGCCGTACGGCTTCATCCTGCTCTTCGCGCTGCTGTGGAACCCGCGCATCGGCGGCTGGTTCTTCGACGCGGTCTTCGCGGTCGGTGACCTGCTCGGTCTGCCCTCGTGGCTCTACGCCACCGGCCTGGAGCTGATCCGCTTCTGGCAGAGCTGAGTCGGCCCGCTGACGGGCTGACCTGACCCGGCCCACTGACGGGCTGACCTGACCTGACCCGGCCCGGTCGACGCGAGAGCCTCGCGCCGGCCGGGCCGGAACGGCGTCAGGGACGCTGCGCGGGGGACTCGGTCTTCGCCGGGTTCCGCTCGACGATCGGCTCGACGATGTCGTCGATCGCCTTGAGCAGGTCGGCGTCGAGCTTCACCCCGACCGCCTTCACGTTGTCGTGCACCTGCTCGGGGCGGGACGCGCCGATGATCGCCGACGCGACGTTCGGGTTCTGCAGCACCCACGCCACGGCGAGCTGGGCCATGCTGAGCCCGGCCTGCTCGGCGAGGGGCTTGAGCTGCTGGACCCGGGTCAGCACGTCGTCGTTCATGAACCGGGAGATGAAGCCCTTGCCCGACTTCTCGTCGGTGGCGCGGGAACCGGCCGGCGGCGGCTGGCCCGGCAGGTACTTGCCGGAGAGCACGCCCTGGGCGATCGGCGACCAGACGATCTGCCCGACGCCCAGCTCCTCGCTGGCCGGCACGACCTCGGCCTCGATGACCCGCCAGAGCAGCGAGTACTGCGGCTGGTTGGAGATCAGCGGGATGTGCAGCTCCCGAGCGAGCGGGTGGGCGGCGCGCAGCTGGGCGGCGGTCCACTCGGAGACGCCGATGTAGTGCGCCTTACCGGAGCGGACGACGTCGGCGAACGCCTCCATCGTCTCTTCCAGCGGGGTGCTGTTGTCGTAGCGGTGGGCCTGGTAGAGGTCCACGTAGTCGGTGCGCAGTCGGCGCAACGAGCCGTTGATCGACTCCATGATGTGCTTGCGGGACAGGCCACGGTTGTTGCGGCTGGGTCCGGTGGGCCAGTAGACCTTGGTGAAGATCTCCAGGCTCTCCCGGCGCTCGTTCTGCAGCGCCCGGCCGAGCACCTCCTCGGCACGACCCCCGGCGTACCCGTCGGCGGTGTCGAAGGTGGTGATCCCCGCGTCGAGGGCGGCGCGGACGCAGGCGAACGCCGCGTCCTCCTCGACCTGCGAACCGTGGGTGATCCAGTTGCCGTACGAGATCTCGCTGACCATCAGGCCGGAACGGCCCAGGTGTCGGAATTCCATGTACCGACCCTAGCCCCAGTGGATCATCGTTGGCGACAGATGACTCAGAGCACTGGATTGGCGTCGGTGAGTAGCCGGTCGATCTCCTCCAGCACCTCGGCGCGGTCGCGGTGCACCGGGTCGATGAGCGGCACGCCGCGCCGGTCCAGCGCGCCCCACCGCCCGTTGTCGTTCTCGACCAGGAACGCCACCGGGTGGATGACCAACATCGGGTGCGCCGGCGGGACCAGCACCGTGCCGGTACGGTCCACCACGCCCCGCCGACCCGCCACGTCGACCACGGCCAGCCCCTCGTCGGTGAAACCGTCGATCTGCTGGCCGTCGGCCAACTCGGTGACGAAGCCGTGGTAGCGGGTGGGCACGACGATCCGGCCGGTCCGGTCGACCGCCCCCCACCCCTCGCGTCGCACCGCGGCCAGCCCCCGCCGGAACGGTCGTACCTCGGCGAAGTTGGGCGCGACCTGCACCGCCCCGGTCGCGTCGATCGCCGTCCAACCGCCCTCGCCGACCACCCAGGCCAGGCCGTCACTGAACGGATGCGCGGCCCGGAAGGACGGCGGGATCACCGTCGTACCGAGCAGGTTGATCAGCGACCAGCGGTCGGTGTCCGGCCGGCGGACCCAGGCCAGGCCGTCGTGGAAGGGCTGTGCCTCGGCGTACCGGGCGGGGATGACCACGTCGCCGTCCTGGCTGGTGTAACCCCACAACGGCCCGTCCCGGTCCGGCAACGGGGGCCGGTCCCGGTCGAGCACCTCGTCCCGACTCCGGGGGTACGGCCCGAAGCCGTCCGCCTCGGCCCGGACGGTGACCGCGTCGAGGGCCACCCGGACCCGGTCCAGCAGCTCGGCGTCGCCCGCACCGCGCAGGTCGAGAGCCTTCTCGAAGTGCTCGCAGGCCTCCATGAGCCGCCCCTGGTCGTAACACGACCGCCCGGCGTGCTCGTGCAGCGCGGCCCGCAACCGGTCGGGCAACTCGACCGAATTGGCCTGGGCGAAGAGCTGGTCGGCCTCGGCGAAGTCACCGCGCCAGCGCAGCACGTGGGCCAGCCGGGCCTGGGCCAGCGCGGTCCGACGCAGCTCGCCGGTGGCCTCGGCGTAGGTGAGGGCGAGCCGACCATCGGCCAGCGCGTCGTCCAGCTCGCCGAGAATCCGCGAGGCCACCGCCCGCAGGCTGAGCAGGCGGGCCCGGGCACGGTTGTCGACGGCCGAGCCCAACTTCTCGGTCAGCCGTCGCCGGATGGCCCGCAGGTCGTCCGGTTCCGTCAGTTCCTCGCGCAGGGTGACAGGTTCCAACCGCCAGCGGTACGCGGCCAGCACCTGCTCCGGGTCGCCCGGGTCGGCCAGCGACGGGCGGGTCACCACCGGCGGCGCCTCGTCGGGTGGCGCGGACACCGGAGGGTTCTCCTCGTCCGACCCGCTCCGCTGACCGGGTACGGCCGAGGCGGGCGGCCCGGACGTCGGCTCCACCGACGCCGGTGTCGAGGCTGGTGGCGCGGAGACAGGCGGCGCGGAGACGGGCGTTGGCGGCGCGGACACGGGCGCTGGTGGCCCGGAGATGGGCGCTGCCGGCGGGGCCGATACCGGCGATGCCGGGGGAGCGGAGACGGGCGCTGCGGAGAATGTCTGTGTCGGGGCGGGTGGCGCGGAGATGGGCGCGGTGGTGAAGGGTGGCGCGGAGACGGGCGCTGGCGGTGCGGCGGGTGCTGGGGGAGCGGAGACGGGTGCTGACGGCGGGGCCGATACCGGCGATGCCGGGGCAGCGGAGACCGGCGTGACCGAGGCGGGCGGTGTCGAGGCCGGTGGTGCCGAGACCGGTGGTGCCGAGGCCGGCGGGTTCCGGTCGTCCGCAGCCGTCACGGATGGTGTGACGTCGACCGGCCACTCGTCGGCTCGCGAGCCGTCCGACGGGCTCATGCTCGGGGCGTCAGCCGCGTCCGCTGGCTCGTCGGGTGGCGCGAGTTCGTCCGCCGGGACGTGCTCGCTCGGATCGGTGTCCTCGGTGGACGAGCCGGTGAGGGGCTGCTGGTCGACTTCGACGGCGGCTTCGATCTCGGCTTCGACGGGGGCTTCGACCTGGGCCCCGAGGTCGGGTTCCGCCTGCTGATGGGGAATCGCGACGACAGGTGCACCGGAGACGGGGCGGTCGTCGTCCACCGGTTCCGTGTCGAATGTGGGCTGCGGGTCGTCGTCCAGGTCGTCCATCCAGCGCCGGGGAGCGCCGGAGACCGGGGCGAAGGCGTCGTCTGATGTCGACCCGCTGGCATGCTCCTCGGCCACGTCGAGGTAAGCGTCGGCCGTCGGTGTCGACGTCTCGACGTCCGATGTGGGCGCTGTCGTGGAGACGTCGCTGGCCGTCGACTCATCGTCGTCCGGGTCGAACGACCGCTGATCCGTCGCCGGCTCACTCGGCTCGGAGTCGACGGGGTGAGCCGGGCTGAACCACGCGTCCGGCCCACGGGTGGGCGGGACGTCGTCCGGTTCGCGTACGGGTGCCACCGGCTCTTCGGAGGGCGGCGGGGGTACGTACCGGCGCGGCGTGCCGGTA
>NZ_QGSZ01000408.1 GCF_003857055.1 Micromonospora inaquosa
GTGGGCGACGTGGAGGTCAAGGAGCGGCTGATCGTCGCGCTGGAGGGGTTCCTGGCGCCGATCCGGCAGCGTCGGGCCGAGATCGAGGCCGACCGGGGCCTGGTTGACCGGCTGATCGTCGAGGGCACGGAACGGACCCGCCAGGAGGTACGCCAGACCATGCTCGAGGTACGCCGGGCGATGGGGCTGACGGGTGCGTACCAGCAGGTGCGCCGGCGGGCTGAGCGGAGCCGGCGCCGGACGGACACCTCGGCCTGAGGGTCCGGGGCATGCGGTCGGTGAATTGACGTCGGGTGGCGTGTCGAAATCCGCGGTCCCCGTTCGTCGTCATGCTGTACGGCGACACCGCCGCACCGAGAGGAGCCGAAACGTGAAGTACATGCTGCTGTTCATGAGTCCCCTGGTCGACGGGGAGACCGTCGACAACGGGTGCAGCTTCGAGGACTGGATCCGCTACGACCGGGAGATGAAGGACGCCGGGGTCTGGGTGTCCGGGCATCCGCTACAGGACCTGACCACCTGTACGACAGTGCAGGTGGGCCCGGATGGCGAGCGCACGATCACCGACGGGCCGTTCGCCGAGACCCGTGAGCTGCTCGGTGGGTACGACGTCATCGACGTGCCGGACCTCGACGCCGCGCTGGAGTGGGCGGCCCGCAGTCCGGGGGCCACCGGCCCCGGGTCGGTCCAGGTCCGTCCGATCGCCGAGATCGACGTGCCGGTCTGATCGTGTCGGGTGAGAGGGCAGCCGTCGGGTCGTCGGTGGAGGCCGTGTTCCGGGAGGAACGCGGCCGACTGCTCGCCTCGCTCGTGCGCCGCTTCGGCGACCTCGACCTGGCCGAGGAGGTCGCCTCCGAGGCCATCGAGGCGGCGCTGACCCACTGGCCGGCGGACGGCGTCCCGAGCCGGCCGGGTGCCTGGCTGCTCACCACGGCTCGGCGTCGAGCCGTGGACCGGCTGCGTCGCGACCGGGTGCTGGCCACCCGGCTCGCCGTACTCCGGGCGGAGGCCGAGCGGGCCGATCACGCCCCGCCGGCCGACGCGGACCGTGACCTGCCCGACGACCGGCTGGCGCTCTTCTTCACCTGCGCGCACCCGGCCCTGGCGGCGCAGGATCGTGGAGCACTCACCCTGCGGTTCCTGGCCGGCCTCACCACGGCCGAGGTCGCGCGGGCCTTCCTGGTGCCGCCCGCCACCATGGCCCAGCGACTCGTCCGCGCCAAACGGAAGATCCGCGACGCACGTATCCCGTTCCGGGTGCCGGGCGACGACGAGCTGCCCGGTCGTCTGCCCACGGTGCTCCAGGCCGTCTACTCGATCTTCACTGAGGGGTACGCGGCCAGCTCCGGCCCGGATCTGCAACGGATCGATCTGGCCGAGGAGGCCATCCGGCTGGGCCGGATCCTGCGTCGGCTGCTGCCGGCCGAGCGGGAGGCCGCCGGGCTGCTCGGCCTGATGCTGCTGGTCCACGCCCGACGCGACGCGCGCACCGGACCGGACGGCGCCATGATCCTTCTCGACGACCAGGATCGGGGGCGCTGGGACCGTCCCATGATCGAGGAGGGACGCGGCCTGGTGGTGGTCGCGCTGACCGGCCGAGCGCCCGGACCGTACGCGGTGCAGGCCGCCATCGCCGCGCTGCACGACGAGGCCGCCGACGTGGCCAGCACCGACTGGCCGCAGGTGGTGGCGCTCTACGACGTGCTGCTCGGGTTGGTGCCCTCGCCGATCGTGGCGCTGAACCGGGCCGCCGCGGTGGCCATGCGGGACGGACCGGAGGCGGGGCTCGCGCTGCTCGACGAGTTGGCCGACGATCCGCGTCTGCGCGGCCACCATCCCTATCCGGCGGCGCGGGCCGACCTGCTGCGCCGGCTCGGCCGGTACGACGAAGCCGCGGCCGCGTACCGCGACGCGTTGACGCTGGTCGGCACCGAACCGGAGCGCGCGTACCTGCTCAGTCAGCTGAAGGCCGTCACGACCGAGTGAGCTGTACCCTTCCCCGGTGAGTCTGCCGCTGCCCCCCGGGCCGTTCGCCGCGTACCTGTTCGACTGCGACGGGACCATCGTCGACTCGATGCCGCTGCACTACCTGGCCTGGCAGCGGGCCCTGCGGGAGTGGGACTGCGAGTTTCCGGAGGACCTCTTCTACGCCTGGGGTGGGCGGCCCACCGCCGACATCATCGTCGCGCTGAACGAGCAGCAGGGTCTGACCATGCCGGTGGCGGCCGTCGTCGAGCGCCGGGAGAACTATTACCAGGAGTTGCTGCCGCAACTCGCCGCGGTGCCCGAGGTGCTGGCGCACATCCACGACGCGCACCGGCAGGTCCCGTTCGCCGTCGTATCCGGCAGCACCCGCGCGTCGGTCACCGCCTCCCTGGGCGTGCTGGGCCTGCTGGACCGGTTCGACGTGCTGGTCTGCGCCGACGACTACACCCGTGCCAAGCCCGACCCGGAGGCGTTCCTGCTCGCGGCGAAGCATCTCGGCGTACCCCCGGAGTCGTGCCTGGTCTTCGAGGACACCGACCTGGGCATCCAGGCCGCGACGGCGGCCGGCATGGCATCGGTACGCGTGCCGCAACAGCGCACGCCCTGAGCGCTCAGGCCACCGTCAGCAGGAGCTTGCCGGCGTAGGACGTCTTCAGCCGCTGGTGGGCGTCCCGCACCTTGCCCAGTGGGAACGTCTCCGCGACGTGCACCACGAACGGGCCCGCCTCGATGAGTTCGTTGAGGCGCTGCAACTGTCGGGGGTTCGATTCGCCGTCGTACGGGCGGACCGTGACACCCGGCCGTTCCTGCGGCTCGGGCCGCACCCCGTGGGCGTACGCGACGACCCCACCATCGGTCAGCACCTCGGTGAGCCGGTCCAGCGTCGCGCCGCCGGCCATCGCCAGGATGGCGTTCACCCCGCCCGGCGCCGCGTCCCGGATCCGGGCCAGCACCTCGGTCATGTCGCCGCGGCCGTCGAGGGACACGTCGGCACCGAGCCGGGTCACCAGCGCCACACCGTCAGCGCCGGACGCCACGGCGATCACGTTCAGTCCTTGCCGCTTCGCCAACTGCACGGCCAGGTGGCCCTGACCGCCGCTCGCACCGAAGATCAGCAGCCAGGCGCCGGCCGACAGGCTGAGGGTGTCGAGCCCGGCCAGCGCGGTCAGTGCGTCGGTGGGCATGGCACCGGCATGCTCGGCGGGCACACCATCGGGCACCTTCGCCGCGTACTCGGCCTTGACCGACGCGTACTCGGCGTAGAGGCCGCCCTTCGGGCGGGTGGTGGCGGAGACGTAGACCAAATCACCCACCGCGAGGCCGGTCACCTTGCTGCCGGCCGCGATGACGGTTCCGGCGCCGTCGGAGCCGGGCACGATCGGGAGCGCCGAGCCCTCCGGCACCAGCACACCCTCCCGCTCGTACGCGTCCCACACCCCGACGCCGGCGCTCCAGACCTTGATCAGCACCTCGTCGTCGGCGACCTGCGGGATCGGCAGCTTTCGCAGAGTGATCACCTCCGGCCCGCCGAACTCATCGAAGGCCGCGGCTTGCATCCGCTCTGGCACATCCCCGTCAACCATGTGGATTCCCTCTCCGTGCCGGCGTCACCGTCGCAGCATGCCGGCTCGGGAACAGGCGTGGCCCGGAGCGGAGGGTCGTTCACCCACAAGGGCGAACGCCACGATCGCCGGGCGTAGCCAGGGCGGGCACGGGAATGCCGACGTTCCGTGCCGGGCGGGTCGCGCTGGCCGCCGGACCGACGGAAGGGGCATCGTGCACGCGCCGTCGACGCGGGCCACCGCCTGGCTTCTGGTGGCACTGGCCGCAGCCTCCGGCTGCCTCGACGTGATCTGCCTGACCAGGCTCAACGGCTACTTCGCCAGCGTGATCACCGGCAACCTGGTGCACTTCGGTCACGCCCTCGCCACTGCCGACACCCGCTCGCTCGCGGGAGCGGTGGTGGCGGTCGGCGGGTACGCGGTGGGGGTGGCCGTCGCCACTGTGCCGTTGCGCCACACCCCGCCGGGTTGGAACCGCCGTACCGCGGTGGTGACGTCGGCCGAGGCGGTGTTGCTGCTCGGCTTCACTGCCGGCTGGTTGGCCTGCTCGGCACGTCCCGGGTACGGCTTCGGGCTCGTGCTGTTGGCGATGGCGGCCGTGTCGAGCGGCATCCAGAGCGTGATCACCGTGGCTGCCGGCATCCGGGGTGCGTCGACCACCTACCTGACCGGCTCGCTGACCCAGCTGGTCCGGCGTCGCGTCCTCGACCCGCACCGGTTCGCCGACGTGGGCGGCGCCGGCCGGCTGGCGGGGCTGGTGGTGGGTGCCGTGCTCGGCACCGTGGTGCTGGGAACGGCCCCGGCCTGGGCATCGGTGCCGGCGGCGGTGCTGGTGGTCGCCGTTATCGCGGTCGCGATCGGCCTCAGCCGGCGGCCCAGGACCCCCGCGAACGGGCGATGACCACCGGGCGATAAGCGCAGTCCTCCCGGGCCATCACCGAACCGGGACCACGCCTCATCCAGGCGGTGATCCCGGCGGTCGGCTGAGTGATCAGGAAGCTTGCGGCTCCGGACCGCGGAGCGCCTGCTCGACGGCGTCACGTACGCGGGCGTCCTCGCGGGCCTTGCGCTGCGCCTGGTTGCGACGCCGGTAGAGGTACGCCCCGACGAGCGCGGCGATCAGCACGACGAGCGCCAACGCCAGCGTCCACGGCAGGGCCCAGCCGTGCGCGGTGACCTCGACCGGCTTGAGCGGGGTGGTGGAGCCCGAGGCGTCGGTGAGCAGGGGGGTCAGCGTCGCGGTCGTGGCCAGCGAGATGGTGGGGGCCACCCCGTGTACGGGCACCGTCATGTCCCAGCTCTCACCCGGGAGCAGCTCCGGCAGTGCGGCGATGTCCTCGGCCCGCACCTTCAGCAGGCCGAACGGGCCCGAGACCGTCATCGTCTGCTGGCCGGACAGGGCCGCGTTGCCGACGTTGTGGACCTTGAACGTGACGGTGGCGTCACCCTTGCTGAACGGGTTGGCCGTTCCGGCGTACTTCACGTGGAGGTCCTCGATCGCGAGGTTCGGCTTCAGCTCGCCGCCGACCCGCAGCTTGATCCGGATGCCGAGACGCCGGTCGACGTTGATCCCCTCGGCCTGGTCAGGCTGGGTGAGCGCGGTCAGGATGCCACCGACGTAGTCCCCGGGCGTGGCGTTGTCCGGGATGCTGACCTTGAAGGGGACCTGGGCGGTCTTGCCGGGCTGGATCACGACACTGCTGGCGTTGGCCTTCACCCAGGCACCGATCGCCACGGACTTCTTGTCCTTGGTGAGCAGGTCGAGCTGGCCGGCGTCGGTGGTGAAGCCGTCGGCGGCGTACACGGAGAGGGTCAGCGGCGCCGGGCCGCGGTTGGCCACGACCATGGCGTCCTCGACGGCGCCACCGGGGTTGACGTTGTAGCTGTAGCTGGACCGGGCCTCGCCGTAGCTGTTCGAGGCCGTCCGGACCGTCCAGGCGACGTTACCGTCCGCAGCACGGGCGGGACCAGCACCGACGCCGACGGCCGCGACGACGGCGAGCAGGGACAGTGCAGTCGTACGGAGGAGCGCGGCGGGCGTGGTCTTCCAGCGCGTTACGGACGGGTACATGTCAGTTCCTTGAGGTGATCTTGGACGGATGGCAAATGGGTGGCGGGGTAGACACCCGAAGGTGCCTACCCCGCCCGGTGGAACTGTTCGATCAGCTGCTCAGCGCGGTGATCGTGAGGGTGGTGCGGTAGTTACCCTTGGCGATGCTGTCCGGGATCTTCAGGTCCAGGTCAGCGCCGAGCTTGGCGCCACCACGCGGGTGACCCTGCACGGCCGCGGCGAGGCCGCTGGAGACCGAGAGGCCCTTGCCCTGATCGTCGTAGGACGACAGGACCGCGGCACCGGCCTCGGCGCCCGCGCCGCCGTCGAGCACGTACGGGTTCCAACCGAGGTAGGAGCCGGAGAACTTCTTGTCGGCGTCCTGGAAGTCGCCGACGTTGGCCGAGATCGACCACGGGGCGAGCGAGCGGCGGCTGTCCGACACGAGGATCGGGTTGATCTTGCCGTTGGCCTGGAAGTAGGTGCCGTTGCGCTCCTGCGCGGTGCCCAGGTCGACCAGACCGTTGTAGCCGTCGATCGTCCAGCCGAACTCGCCCGGAGCCGGGTTCGGCACGTTGACCTGGATGGCCTGACCGTCAGCGTGGTACGGGTGGATCGTGGTGTTGTCCACGATCGAGCCGACCGGCTGCCCCTCGGCGGTGTTGGTGCAGGAGAGGCCCTTCTCGACAGCCGCGTTCGGCGCCGCGCAGGTGCCGCTGCGGATGTTCTGGAGCACCAGCTTGTCGGCCTTGACCTGCACCTTGACGTAGCTGCGGACGTGCTCCTGGTTCTGCACCGAGTTGAACCAGTAGTTGTTCGGGTTCAGCGGGTCCGGGCCGAGGCCCTCAACACCGGTGCCGGTGTTGTCCGGCTTCTTGATGTCGTAGTACTTCGAGCCGGAAGCCGAGTTCGCCGTCACGTAGATGACGCCGCCCGGTCCGGGGAACACGTCGGCAGCGCCCGGCTTCTCAGCCGGGTTCTCCTTCTGGCCGTTCTTGATGGAGTAGCTGCGGGTGTAGACGTGGTCGTGACCCTGCAGCACCATGTCGATGCCGAGCTCGGAGAAGGCCGTCGTGAAGTCCTTGCGACGGATCTTGTTGTCCGCGTCGGTGGCGTGGCTCGCCGCCGAGTAGATGGAGTGGTGGTAGACCAGCACCTTCCACTTGGCCTCGGAGCCGTGCTTCTTGACGACGTCGGTGACGTAGGCGACGTGCGCCGCGTCGCCACCGGCGGAGCCGTCAGTGGGGTTGACGTAGCTGTTGCTGTTCAGGTCGATGAACAGCACGTCCTTGTAGATGTACCAGTAGTCGCCGCCGGAGCGGGTCGCCTGGTCCCCGGTGTAGTACTGGGCCGAGCGGTCCGTGTTCGGGGTGAAGTGGTGCTGCTCCCAGGCCTTGCCACCGACGTCGTGGTTACCGATGGTGGCCGCCGTCGGGTACTGCCGCAGCTGCTCCGGGGAGAGGTACGCGTCCCACTGTGCCTCGTTGTTCGCGGACTCGACGTGGTCACCGGCGGAGACCAGCAGCTCGGTGTCCGGGTTCGCCGTGGTGGCGACCTTCAGCGTCTCCGCCCAACCGGCCTGGTCCTTCGCGACGTCGCCGGAGGATCCGATCTGCGGGTCACCGAAGAACAGGAAGTTGTAGTCGCCCTCGAAGTCCTGCGTCTTGAAGGCGTACGCCGGGGACCAGTTGCCCTCGGCGCCGACCCGGTACGAGTACGCGGTGTTCTCACGCAGGTTGCTGATCGTGGCGTGCCGGTTGAACCCGGTGGTGGAGGTGTTCGCCCCGCCAACGGCCTCGAAGCTGACCGCGCTGGCCGGGAACTCGCCGTTGACGATCTCGGCCGTCGGCGCGAGCTGGATCTTCTGCGCCGTGTCGGCGGAGGAGTACCAGGTCACGATGCGCTGGGTCTCGTTGGCGCCGACGCCGAGGACCACACCGGTGATCGTGGTGGACTCAGCCGCGCTCACCGGGGCCATCAGGCCGCTACCGAGGGCCACGCCCATTCCGAGGAACCCGGCTGCGACCCCGGCAATCAGGCGCCGCCGCATGGGTGCGGGGACCCATGTCGAGGTGCTCAATGTCATCGACATTGTTCCCTTCTCAAATAGAGAAATGAATGTGTCTTCACCCGACGCCGGGGGAAGCAATCACACGCTTTCGTTGCCCGGTGAACCGATCATGAACGCGATCTTGCGAAAGACACACTTCACGAACTACTTAGCGTTGCTCATGATCCGGAAATGCGCTGGACAAACCAGATCAAACCCATAATGGACACGCCGGCGGAAACAGCTCCGGTCGCCCAGAGGCCGGCCTTCGGCGCGCGACGCCGCAGCACGAACAGCAGCGGGAAGACGAGCGCGATAATCGTCAACTGAACGACTTCGATGCCGATGTTGAACACCAGCAACGACCACAGCAGCGTCCATGACCACGCCTCGTCGATGCCCAGCGCGCCCGCGAAGCCCAGGCCGTGCACGAGGCCGAAGCAGAACACCACACCGAGGCGGATCCAGCCGGCCCGATCCAGGCTGAAATGACCGTGCCCAGCCGCCTCCAGGTCGGTCGCGTGCGCACCTCGTCGCCAGATTCCCCACAGATGCCACCCGGCGACGACGGCGATCGACAACGCGATGATCGGTTCCACGACCGCCCCCGGCACCTCGACCAGGCCGAGCGCGGCGAGCATGAACGTCACCGAGTGCGCCAGTGTGAAGCTGGTGGCCGCGAGCACGATCTCCCGGAGCCGCCGCGACCCGGCGATGAGCGCCAGCAGGAACAGAATGTGGTCGATCCCGCCCAGCAGATGCTCGGCGCCCAGGAGGAAGAACTCGCCGAATCGCTGGTACCACGCCTGCGCGGTCGAGAAGGACGGGTTGGCGGCGTCGAGTGCGGCACTGCCCGAACGGCCGTCGATCTCGTAGGTGACGATCGTCTTCGTGCCCTTGACGTAGTCCTCGTCATCCGGGAAGAGGTTGCTGCGCACCACGTGCTCGTCGACCCGCTCGGGGCAGGTCCAGTCCAGTTGCAGGTTCGCGTACGGCACGCCCTCGCGATCGCCGATCGTCGCGTCACCCACCTGTGTCGGCTGGCAGGCCGCACCTCGGGAGTTCACCGAGAACCGGTCGGAGACGTACCTGAGGACCGTCGACGCGTGACTCTTCAGGGCGGCGGCCTGGGCGGCGGTGTCGCCCGCCTCGAAGGCGGCGGTTCCCGCCTGAAAGAGCGGGTCGTCGTCGCCGGCATCCGCGGCGGAAACGATGAGGAGGTCGTATTCGAGCTCCACTGCCGTCCGAATGTGACCCTCATCTCCCGCCGCAATTTTTGCGTACACAGTCGACGAGAAGCCGTGCGCGGAAGCCGGTTCGGCGGCCAGAAACGGAACTACCACTGCGGCGAAACCGACAGCGGCGACGATAACGGTACGGCGGATGCGGCCTAACATTCGACTCCCTCGGTTGGCCAGTGCACGTTGCATGTCGTGGGTGAACACCAACCCGCGCACCGGCGAACCGCCGGAGAACAAAATCGCCGAACGGTCGCCCACCGATTGCCGGCGACCGGAATTGAGATAGGAATACGGAGACGTACGCGCACCCACCGCCACCACCCGGAGGACGATCACCTTGCGCCCCCCGCTTCGGGCCGTTGCCATGCTGGCCGCGACCGCCGCGCTGGTCACTGCCTGTGGCTCCAGCGATGACTGGTCGGAGCCACATCCGGCGCCCCGCGCCATCGGCTCGCTCGGCCCAGGTTTCGTCGGCCCCTCGACGAAACCCGCGCCGGAGGCGACCATCACGCCGCAGCCCGGCTCGTGGGCCGACGTCCACCCGCCAAAGGACTATCGGGTCGTCCTGCTGACCAGCGGCGACGACGACCCGACCAAGGCCCTCGTGACGGCGGTCAAGGAGTGGGCCGACGACGAACACGTCGACCTCAGGACGATCACCGCAGGCGATGCGCAGGACGCCGTTCCCAGCATCGCCAAGGCGATGGAGATGGGCCCGGACCTCGTCGTCAGCGCGGGCAACGACCTGATCGACGCGCTGGCGCTGGTCACCCCGAACCACCTCGACGAGAAGTTCCTGGTGGTGGGCGCGGAACTGGCCGAGCCCACCCACAACGTGACGGCTGTCGACTGGGACGGCGCGTCTTTCCGTGGTGAAGGGCTCGGCATGTCCTCGACGTACGACCCGAAGTCGTTCACCGCGGACCGCTGTGCCGCTGCCATCCGGGCTGGCGTGGCCGCCGTCCTCAACGACCTGACCGGGATCGTGGTCTGGCTCTGACAACGGGGCTCCGCCCGCGCAGCCGTACGGCCCGGCGCGGAGGCTCGTGAACCTCCGCACCGGGCCTGGCGGTCACCCGGCCGAGCAGGTGGGGATCATCCCCGTGCCGGTGCCGGTGCCCTGGTAGCCGAACTCGGTCGACTGCCCCGGTGCGATCGAGCCGTTGTAGGCGACATTCGTGAACTGGACGGTGCCGGTGTTGCCGCTCCGGTCGGCGCTCCAGACGCTGGTGATGCTGGCACCTGACGGCAGGGTCATGGTGACCGTCCAACCATTGACCGGTGCGGTGCCGGCGGTCACCCGCACCGTGGCGACGAAGCCACCCGTCCACTGGTTGACCGACACCGCCGCCGCACAGCCGCCACCGGTCGGCGGCGGCGTGGTCGGAGGCGGGGTAGTCGGCGGCGGCGTCGTCGGAGGCGGGGTGGTCGGAGGCGGGG
>NZ_QGSZ01000113.1 GCF_003857055.1 Micromonospora inaquosa
GATGGGGGTGGGGGTGGGGTTAGAGCTTGTATTCCTTTAGGAGGCCTCGGCTGATGATGGTCTTCTGGATCTCCGAGGTGCCCTCGCCGATGAGCAGGAACGGGGCCTCCCGCATCAGCCGCTCAATCTCGTACTCCTTGGAGTAGCCGTAGCCGCCGTGGATGCGGAACGCCTCCTGGACAACCTCGGCGCAGTATTCCGAGGCGAGCAGCTTGGCCATCCCAGCCTCGACGTCGTTGCGCTGACCGGCGTCCTTGAGCCGGGCGGCGTTGACCATGAGGGCGTGCGCGGCCTCGATCTTCGTGCCCATCTCGGCGAGCTTGAACGCGATCGCCTGGTGCTTGGCCAGTGGCTGGCCGAAGGTCTTGCGCTGCTGGGCGTACTGCACGGCCAACTCGAAGGCGCGGATGGAGATGCCGCAGGCGCGGGCGGCCACGTTGACCCGGCCCACCTCGATGCCGTCCATCATCTGATAGAAGCCACGGCCCACCTGCTCGGCGCCGCCGAGGATCGCGGAGTCGGGCACTGTCACGCCGTCGAGCACCATCTCGGTGGTCTCGACGCCCTTGTAGCCCATCTTCTCGATCTTGCCGGGGATGGTGAGGCCGGGAGCGGTCTCACCGAAGCCCGGCTCCTTCTCCAGCAGGAAGGTGCTCATGTTGCCGTAGACGGACTCCGCGCCGGTGTCGGTCTTGACCAGGGTGGCCACCACCGAGGAGTACGCCCCGTTGGTGAGCCACATCTTCTGCCCGTTGAGGACGAAGCGGTCGCCGTCACGGACGGCCCGGGACTTGATCGCCGACACGTCGGAGCCGGTTTCGGGCTCCGACATGGAGAACGCGCCGCGCACCTCGCCGGTGGCCATCTTCGGCAGCAGGCGGGCCTTCTGCTCGACGGAGCCGTGCTGGGAGATCAGGTACGCCACGATGAAGTGGGTGTTGACGATGCCGGAGATCGACATCCAGCCTCGGGACAGTTGCTCCACCACCAGCGCGTAGGTGAGCAGTGATTCGCCGAGCCCGCCGTACTCCTCGTCGATGGTGAGGCCGAAGAGCCCCATCTCGCGCATCCCATCGAGGATGTCGGTCGGGTACTCGTCGGCGTGCTCCAGCCGCTGCGCGTGCGGGATGATCTCCTTGTCGGCGAACTCCCGAACGGTCTCCAGGATCGACTGTTGCACATCGGTCAGGCCGGGCGTCTGGGCGAGTCGGGCCATCTCAGCCTCCGGGGATCCGCGCACTACTCGTGGGTAACTGAACGCTGGGTCAGTATCGGCCTCTCGGGTCGGCGAGGCCAAGGTGACCAGTCCACACAACCGCTGTGAAAAGGTTCACCGCTGCGGGTAGCGTCCGGCAAGAGGGACTTTTCCGGCACCGGCAGGAGGAGGACAGCTGTGAGCTACCCGCCGCCGTCGGGACCGCCCGAGGACGAGCAACCGCCGTCACCCTACGAGCCACCCAGGGACCAGTCGCCGTACGCGCCACCGCCGGCCGGCCAGCCGCCGCAGCCGGACCAGCCGGCGTACGAGCTACCAGCGGAACGGTCACCGTACGGGCCACCCGGTGACCAACCGTCGTACGGCCACCAGGGGCCACAGCAGTCGGCGCACTGGAGCCAGCAGCCGCCGTACCCCCCGCAGGGCCCCTACGGTCAGTACGGCCCACCGCCGGCCGGACCGGGTCGGGGCACCAACGTGCTGGCGATCCTGTCGCTGGTGTTCGCGTTCGTGTTTCCGCCGGCCGGTGCCGTCCTCGGCCACGTGGCCAAGCGGCAGATCCGCACCAGCGGCGAGGACGGCGACCAACTCGCGACCTGGGGTCTGATCCTGGGCTACGTCTTCACCGGGCTCACCGTGCTGGCCTGCTGCGGCTGGCTGGCGCTGGTGGCCTTCAGCAACACCGGCGACAGCGGAGGCTACTGAACAGACGGGCCGGCGCGGACCGTCACACTCAGCGGAAGCGAGCCTCCCGGACGCTGTTGCCGCCGTCGACCACCAGCATCTGCCCGGTGATGTACGAGGCGGCCGGCGAGCAGAGGAAACTGATCGCCGCGGCGACCTCGTCCGGCGTGCCCGGTCGCCCCACCGGGGTGCCCAGCCCCTGCTTGATCTCGGCCATCGTGGACGCCGCTGTGTAGATGGTGCCGGGTGCCACCGCGTTCACTGTCACGCCGTCGGCGATCATCTCCATGGCCAGGGCCCGGGTCAGCCCGACGACCCCGGCCTTCGCCGCGGCGTACGCGGCCTCGGTGGGCAGGGCGTTGACCGGGCCGGCCGTAGCGGCCAGGTTGACGATCCGACCCCAGCCCCGCTCGGCCATTCCCCCGATGAACGCCCGACTGCACAGGAACGCTGTGGAGAGGTTGCGGTCGATCTCACCACGCCACTCGTCGTAACTCAGCTGTGCCACCGGCCGCAGCACGCCCTGGCTGGCCCGACTGGCCAGGCCGGCGTTGTTGACCAGCACCTCGACGTCGCCCAACTGCTCGGCGACCGCGTCGGCCAGTGCGCCGACCTCGGACTCGTCGGTCAGGTCCGCGACGAAGCCGGTCACCCCCAACTCGGTCGCCCGCTCGTGGATGCGTCGGGTGGTGGAGACGATGGCCACCCGAGCTCCCAGGTCGGTGAGCCTCCGGGCGGTGGCGTACCCGATGCCGTCCGGGCTGCCCGCCCCGGTGACCAGGGCGACCCGCCCGTCGAGACGCATGGTGACCGGGTCGGCGAGCGCGACCGGCTCGTCCGGGCCGGAGCTGCCCGTCGGGGCGGCCGTCCGGGCCCGCCGGGCCGCGCCCGGACGGCTGACGTCCCGTCGGGGTCGACTGCCGGAGCGGTCCGCGGCGCGCGCGTCGAATGCCATGCCACGGATCCTGCCCGTTACGACCGGCCCGAGCAACGCGGCACCCGGAAGCAGGGGCATCGGGTTTGGGCGGCGCTGGCTACCCTGTCTCCGCACCCCGACCTGACGGAGAGTTCGCATGACCAATCCCCCGCCGCCCGGCAACTGGAACGATCCCACCTGGTCGGCCCAGCCGTCGAGCCCCGCACCGGATCCGACCCTTGTGGCCGGTCAGCCGGTGCCCGCACAACCTGGCCCGGTCGACCCCTACGGACCGGCCGACCCGTACGCCCCGGTCGACCCGTACGCCGGTGCGCAGCCGCCAGCCGCCCAGCCGATGCCCTCATACGCCCCGCCCGGGTACGCCCCCACCGGCTACCCGCCGCAGTACGCCGGCTACGGCTACCCGCAGCCACCGAAGACGAACGGGTTGGCCATCGCGGCGTTCGTGCTGGCCATGCTCGGCTTCACGTCCTGCATCACCGCGCCGGTCGGCGCGATCCTCGGGCACGTCGCGCAGAAGCAGATCCGGCTCAGCGGCGAGGGCGGTGCGGGGATCGCTAAGGCCGCCATCATCGTCGGCTGGATTCTCACCGGGTTCCTGGTGCTGATTCTCGCCTTCTACGCTGCCGCGATCATCTACGCGATCGCGACGAGCGACAACGGCAGCAGCTACTGACCGGCGGGCTGGTCGGCGTACCGCCGATCGTCGAGCCGGATCGGCAGCCGGCGGCTGTCGTCCCGGCCCGGCCGGTCACCGCGCCGGTGGGGTGAACGACGAGGTACGGCCCATCCCGGCGGCCCGGCCCTTGGCGGCGACCACCAGCGCCATCTTGCGGGACGCCTCGTCGATCATCTCGTCGCCGAGCATCACCGCGCCGAGCCGACCCCCGGCCTCCGACGTGTAGTGCTCGTACGCGTCGAGGATCAACTCGGCGTGGTCGTAGTCGGCCTGCGCCGGCTGGTAGACCTCGTTGGCGGCGTCAATCTGGCCCGGGTGCAGCACCCACTTGCCGTCGAAGCCCAGCGCGGCCGAGCGCTTGGCCACCTCGCGGAACCCGTCGACGTCGCGGATCTGCAGGAAGGGGCCGTCGATGGCCTGCTTGTCGTGCATCCGCGCGGCCATCAGGATCCGCATCAGGATGTAGTGGTACGGGTCGCCCGGGTAGTCCGGGATCAGGCCACCGACAACCATCGACTTCATGTTGATCGACGCCATGAAGTCAGCCGGGCCGAAGATGATGGTCTCCACGCGCGGTGAGGCGGCGGCGATCGCGTCCACGTTGACCAGACCGGCGGCGTTCTCGATCTGCGCCTCGATGCCGATCCGGCCGACCTCCAGGCCGATGGTCTTCTCGATCTGGGTGAGCGTCAGGTCCAGCCACTGCACCTGGGCGGCGGTCTGCACCTTCGGCAGCATGATGCAGTCCAGGTTGGCGCCGGCCCCCTCGACGACCTCGATGACGTCCCGGTAGGTCCACGGCGTGGTCAGGTCGTTGACCCGGACCACCCGGGTCTTGCCGGCCCAGTCGCCCTCGTTGAGGACGGCCACGATGTTCTTGCGCGCGTCCGGCTTGGCCAGTGGGGCGACCGCGTCCTCCAGGTCGAGGAAGACCTGGTCGGCTGGGAGCCCCTGGGCCTTGCCGAGCATCTTGACGCTGGAACCCGGCACGGCGAGGCACGACCGGCGGGGACGACCGACTGCGGCCATGGATGCGCTCCTTCCAGCGTCCAGTGGGCACGCCGGCGCCACCTGACGACAGATCCGAAAACCTTAACGATCCCAAAGGGCGTTGTGACGCCACGGTAACCTCGCGCCATGACCGGGGTGAATGGACCTGTGGAAGATCTCACTGGGCGTCGACTGGTGGTGGTGACCGGGGCCAGCTCCGGCATCGGCCTTGCCGCCGCCGTGCACCTGGCCTGCCGTGGCGACCGGGTGGCACTGGTCGGGCGGGACCCGGCCCGCCTACAGGCCGCCGCCGTTCGGGTACGGGAGACCTCCGGCGAGCGTCCGGAACTGTTCCGGGCCGACTTCGCCAGCCTCGACGACGTGCGCCGACTGGCCGAGCAGCTCCGGGCCGCGTACGACCGCATCGACGTGCTCGCCAACAACGCCGGCGCGATCGCGTTGCAACCGCTGCGCACCGTCGACGGCTTCGAGATGTCGATCCAGGCCAACCACCTGGCCCCGTTCCTGCTGACCAACCTGCTCGCCGACCGGGTCGGCCGGATCGTGGTGACCGCCTCCGGCGCACACCGCTTCGGCGCGCTCGACCCGGACGACCTGAACAAGCCACTGCGTGACTACCGGCCGATGGGCGCGTACGGCACCAGCAAGCAGGCGAACATCCTGTTCACCGCCGAGGCGGCGCGGCGCTGGCCGGGCATTCCCGCGTACAGCTTCCACCCGGGGGTGGTGCGCACCCGGTTCGCGAACGACAGCAGGTTGGTGGCGTTCGGCATGCGGATCATGCCGTTCCGCAGCCCCGAGAAGGCTGCCGAGACCCTGGTGTGGCTGGCCAATCAGGACCGCTCCCGGCTGCTCAACGGGGGTTACTACGTCGACCGTCGACCGCGTCGACCGTTCCGGAAGGCGGCTGATCCGCAGCTCGCCGCCCGGCTGTGGGAGGCCAGCGCCAAGGCCGTCGGTCTCGATGACTGACGCGGCCGGCGTGCTGACACTCGTCGCGCTCGTCGAGTTTCCCGCCGGTGCGGAGGCCGCCGGGCAGCGTTACGAGGACGCCGTGCTGGCCCTGCTCGGGCGGCACGGCGGCCACCTGGACCGGCGACTGCGCGGCACCGACGGGCAGGCCGAGGTACACGTCATCCGGTTCGACGGGCGGGCCGGTTACGAGTCGTTCCTCGCCGACCCGGACCGGGCCGCCCTGCGCGGTGCCCTGGGCCGGTCCGCACCGACGACCCGGGTGATCGAGGTCCGGGAGGGTTAGTCACCGATCACGCCGGCGGCGCAGCAGCGCCAGCACGAGCCGGGTGACCAGCACCGCCAGGACGAACCCCACCGCGAGCGCCCAGAACGGCGGCGGCCCGTAGTGGGGGCGGCCGGACTCGCGTACCGCCCCGCTGATCGCGAGGTCGGCGGCGACCGACAGGTCGGTGATGCCCTCCGGCGTCCGGAAGAGCACTTCCGGCGTGGTCGTCCCCCGGCGCAGCACCACGAGTTCCACGGCCTCCGTTCCGACCTCGTGATACGGCCCCCAGGCGATGTCGTGCTCCTCCGGGAGGTCCACCGCCTTTGGCCCCGGCACACCGACCAACGCGACAGCCTCGTCCGCCGAGCGCCAGCCGAGCAGGTGCACGAACGAACGGGAGCGCAGCGGCGGGAACGCCGCGCCGGCCAACGGGGAACCATCCACCGTGGACCTGACGGCCAGTGTCCAGGTGCGCGGGTAGGACGGCACCGGGCAGTCGGTACAGGTGGACCGACCCAGCAGGGCCACCGAACGGCCGTCCGGCAGCCACGACCCGGCCCCGGCGAGCCGCCCGCCCGCCAGCGGCAGCTTCCGGTACGGCTCGGCGAACCGATCCGCGTCCGCGTCGTCCACCCGGGTCAGCCAGACCTCGTCGCGGACCTGGAGGGCGAGATCGCCGCCGTCCGACGACAACGCGGCAGTGCGACCCGGCGGGACCCAGGTGGTGCCGACCCGCACCCGCAGCACGTCCGTTCCGCGATCCCGGTCGTAGACCCCCACGTACGGGGTGGAGTAGGTGTTCGGGGACGTGAACGTGGTGTCGTCGTCGGCGTAGACCAGGCGCTTCCCGTTCGGCGCGAAGGCGAGCGGGTAGCCGTCCGGACGGTTTGGGGTGGTCTTTCCGGACGTCAGGTCGAGCAGCGTCGCGCCCATCCAGACGTATCGGCCGTCCGGGGAGAGCGTCGCCTCGAAGCCGGCGACGGCCGGGTCGCCGTCCAGCACGCGGTAGCGGTCGCTGTCGGCAGCCACCACACCCATCCGGGTCTCGAACCAGTTGGTGCGGACGGCGGGACCACCGAAGAGCATCGCCGCCGCGCCAGGTGCCGAGTAGCCCACCGAGGCGGTCCGCAGCGGCGGGTCGACGAGCTTGCTCGGTAGGCCGGGGGTGTCGTGACGCGGGGCGGCGGGCAGCGGCAGGGCCACCGGGTGCAGCGCGTATCCGGTGCCGAGGAGCAGGACCAGGACGGCGAGCGCGCCGGCGACGGCGGCCCGGCCACGGCGGTGCCGCCTCCGTGCCGCGTCGAAGAGCCCATCCGGTACGCGCGCGGGCGGCACGTCGGCGGCGAGGTGGCGCAGCGCCTCGGAGAGTCGGGCGGTCATCGGGAGGTCACCTCCTGCGCGCTCTGGCCGACGAGTTCGGCCAACTCGGGGGCGAGCACCCGCAGCCGGCCCAGGGCGTGCCGGGTCTGACTCTTCACGGTAGTCAAGCGTTGTAAGAAGCCAGATGAGCCTTCGGGCCGCTGTTCATGCCTGGTCCTTGAGGTGTGACGAGCGCCGTTCATACGAATACGGTGGGCTGATGATCTGGATCGCCGGCAACGAGTACGGCACCGCCGCCGAGATCGCGCAAGGGCTCGGTCCCGACGTCACCGCAGACCGGGTTCGCGACTGGGCACGCCGCTCTGCCAACCCCGCCGACACGCTCCACGGCCTCTTGCCCCGCCATCACGCAACCGGCCGAGGTCGAGGGACTACCTGGTACCGCTTCGACCAGGCGGCCAAGGTGGAGGCCATCACCCGCCGCGCCAAGGGCGGACCGCCACGCACCGGCACCTTGAAGCGGCCAAGCGCGTCGAGTTGACGCCGGTGCACCGCAATGCGCAAAATCCATCACACATCCAACTTGTAGGTGGAATGTGCCCGCAGCCAGAATGCGCAAGCGCGGACCGGTAGTCATTCGGTTGCCGCGGGACAGCGAGACCCGCGGCAACGCGGCTCGGAACTTCATGACCAGCGGATGAAGTACTCGCCAGTGAAGTAGTACTGGTCGGCTCCGGGCTTCGTGGCCGTGTACCTGGCGTAGCGCTCGTGCATGCGCCCGAAGACCTGGTAGCGGTCGACGAACGGGAAGGCGTCGTCACCAACGGGGACCCGGAACGTGTGCTCGATTGCCGGGCCATCAATGAGGGTGACCGTGCGGTAGCCGGTCGGCGCCCGGTAGCGCCACGACCGGGGTGGCCAGCGCTCCTCGCGTTCTTCCCGCGCGAGCTGCCCCTGGTATTCGAGATCGTTCCACTCGTCGTCGTCCAACGCGCTTCGGCGGGCGGCCTGTCGGCCGGCCTGTTGGGCCTGGACGCGCCGCTCGTGCCGTACCGCTGCTTGCCGGGCGGCTTGGCGGCTGACACCGCGGGCGGCACCGATCTCGGCATAACTTGCCTGCGCCCGCTGGGCTTGCAGCGCAGCATCGTCGGCCAACTGGTCAAGCTGCACGGTCAGCTCACGGCAGGTCTGCAGGACGGCTAGGGCGTGCGCCCGGCGCTCGTCTTGAGGGCTGTTGAAGAACGGGTTGGAACTGGCGGTCTTTGCTACGCCGTGCTGGGCCAGCAGGTCCACGGCGCGGCGCATCGTCAGCTCGAACAGCTCTTGGCGAGTGTGGTCCACGAGCGACAATGCTAGTTGTCGCAATCCAATCGACGGCAACCTTCGTTGTCGATGGCATGGAGCCGCACGGAGCGCCCACAACCCGTCTGAGCTGGGAAGACGTGAATTTACCGAGATACTCTTGACCGGCATTCGTTCGCGTGCCACTATCTCCGCAGTAGGTGCAGCGCGCCCAAATTCGGGCGGAGCCCTTAAACCAAGGCGGAACCGATGAGTGGTGCCGCCTTTTTTGCTGCCCGCCCAACCCCTGTTCTCGTTGGGCTGGCTTTGGCAAGACCTCCGGCTACGTCACCATCTCGGTCGGGCTGGCCAGGTCGCCCTGCACCCCGGGCAACCATCGCACCACACCTGCTCTCCGCCGGACCTACAGTCACCTGACTGCTGCCGGCGGACCCTTCCCCACGAGAGGAGGTGAAGCCTCCCACGCGCCTCGAGCGATAGATAACCCCGAGTGGACGCTCGGGGTTTTTTCATGCCCAAAAAACGATCTTGAAGGAAGGTTCTGTGTTCAACGTGATGCGTCCGGGTGGGTCCATTGGGTCCGGCCCGGCCTGGGGAGTGGTGGCGCTCGCTAGCGGCGGCGCGGTGGTCTCCGCGCTTGGCGGCACTGCGGTGGGGCATCCAGTGGCGGGCCTGGTGGTTGCTGGCTGCGTGCTGATCGCGCCTTGGCTGCTGGCCGGGGTGCTGGTGGCGGCCGCCGCTGTGGTGGCGATGCGCGGACGCCGCGGGCGTCGGAGCACGGTGACCGGCGAGGGCACGGTCGAGGTGATCGACGCGCTGCGGCGGCTGGTCGACAGCGTGCTCGGCCGCTGAGGCGGTAGACCCCTGGAGAGAGTCATGACCATCGGCTGTTTTAGGTGCAATCACACAAGCGCGGAGCTCGCTGCCACCTCATTCACGATAATATCTCTTCTCGTGATAGAAGAACGGTCGCGACGACCGTCGGGCGGGCGGTGAGCCGTGACCTCGTCGCAAAAGGACGCCGACATCACCGGGAACGCGCCCGCGAGCCGGCAGCCGGTGATCCTGCGGGCTGGCACCCACGATCGGCTGCGCCGCGTGATGCCCGAGAGCACCCGCTGCGCCTACACCGGTGACCTGCGCCGCTTCCTCACCTGGTGCGGCGACCAGCAGTTGCTGGACGTGGTCCCCACTCTCGACGACTTCGACACGCTCGCCGCAGCGCTGCACGCCCTGCTGGCCGACGGCTCCGACATCCACATGGTCGTCACCGACTACGTCAGGTCCCTCGCCAACGCCGGCCGTGCCCCCGCCACCATCGAGCGAGCCCTGGCCGCGATCGCCGCCGCGCACCGCGCCACCGCCGCCGCTGCACTGCCCACCGACGGTCCTCGCGCCGTGCTGCGTGCTTACCGCCGTGGCCAGGCCACCAGCGGCCCTGGCGGGCGGGTGCGCAAGGCTGCCCCGGTTACCGTCACCGCGCTGCGGGCCATGGTCTCCGTCCTCGACCGGAGCACTCCCGCCGGCGTTCGCGACATCGCGCTGCTCGTGCTCGGCTTCGCCCTCGCGGCCCGGCGCAGTGAGCTCACCGCCCTGGACATCACCGACCTCGTCTTCACCCCCAACGGACTGCAGGTGACCGTGGGCACCGCCAAAACCGACCGGCACTCCGCCGGCCGGACCGCGGACCTCCCCTGGGGCATTGACCCTCGCACCTGCCCGGTGCACACCGCGCATGCCTGGCTCGCCACGCTGGCCGACCACCGGCGCACCACCGGCCCGCTGCTAGTAGTGCTTTGTTAGGTTCTGTGGCGTTTGTTGCGGTGTAACGGCTTCACGGGTTGGTGGCAGGTGAGGCAGGCGCCGGTCCAGGTCGCGAGGAGTCGTTGCAGCTCGCGGATGACCGCGTAG
>NZ_QGSZ01000172.1 GCF_003857055.1 Micromonospora inaquosa
GTTGGGATGGGGTGGAGGATGGCGGGATGGGACGGGCAACTGATCGACGCGGCGTACTCCGGATCGACCTCGACGCGGCGACCGCCGGCCGCGGGTCGGTCCGCCGACCGGACACCCTCGCCGTGGAGGAGCCGCTGGAGATCCGGGTCGGCGCGGCCGGTCCCGGCCGACGACAGCCGCTCGCCGTCACCATGCGCACCCCCGGCGACGACCTGGACCTGGCCATCGGATTCCTGCTGACGGAAGGGCTGATCCGGTCGACCGACGACGTGCTGACCGCACAGCTCTGTGCCGGCGCGGAGACGCCCAACACGTACAACGTGGTGGACGTGGTGCTCGCCCCCGGCGTACCGGAACCGACCACCGACCCGTCCCGGAACTTCTACACGACCAGCTCCTGCGGGGTCTGCGGCAAGGCCAGCATTGACGCGGTACGCACCCGGTCACTCTTCCCGGTGGCGGCGGATCCGCTCACCGTGCCGGCCACGCTGCTCACGGAACTGCCGGACCGGTTGCGCGCCGCCCAGCGCGGCTTCGATCGGACCGGCGGGCTGCACGCGGCGGGCTTGTTCACCCCCGATGGTGAGCTGGTGGTGCTCCGGGAGGACGTGGGAAGGCACAACGCCGTGGACAAGGTGATCGGCTGGGCCGTGCGGGAACGCCGGCTGCCGCTCGCCGGGCACCTGCTGCTGGTCTCCGGACGGGCCAGCTTCGAGCTGACCCAGAAGGCGTGGATGGCCGGGTTGCCGCTGCTGGCCGCGGTGTCCGCCCCGAGTACCCTCGCCGCCGAACTGGCCGACGAGGCGGGGATGACACTTGTCGGCTTCCTGCGCGGGCGAACCATGAACGTCTACACCGGGGCGCACCGGATCACGGTGGAGCAGCCAGCCTGACGCGGTCCTGCTCGCCGAGGCGGCCTGTCAGCGACCGATCTGGTCGATCAGGTCGAACAGGCCCAGCCGTGCGGCGGCGTCGCGGGCGATCAGGAAACCGGCGATGCCGAGGATCCAGCCCAATGCGCTGCCCGCCTTCGTGACGATCCAGGTGTTCAGGCGGGCCAGCACCGGCTCGACCAGTCGCGGGCGGGCCACCCTGGCACCCAGCAGCAACACCGCCGGCAGCACCATGACCAGGCAGTAGCCGGTGAGCAGACCCAGCACGCCCGCCGCTCCCACTCCCGACGTGGCCAACAGACCCACCGCGCCGAGGTACGGCAGCATGGTCGCCACCTCGGCGAGCGCCGCGAGCAGCGCGAGCCCGAACAACCAGCGGGGCGAGGAATCTCCGGCGGTGGCCCGGTCCCGCCACCGCAACACACCACCGGTACGGGGACGCCTCTTACCGTCATAGCGGAAGCTGAGCACCAGCATGCCGACGCCCAGGACGAGTTGGGCCCAGAGGACACCCCGGTTGTCCAGGGCGCCGTCCAGCGCGCCGCCCAGCGTGCTGCCGCCCCAGACCAGCAGCAGCCCCACCGCGAGGTAGAACACCGCGATGGTGGCGAGGTAACCCAGAATCCGCCGGACGTTGACCGGCCCGGGGGTGAGCAGCAACCAGACCGGGATGAAGAGGGTGCCGATGCTGGTGCTGTCGATCAACGCCAGCCCGGCCAGCGACAGCAGCAACTCGGGGGTCATGTCGTACCAACGCGGCGAACGGTCACGAGATCATTCTCCGGCGGTGGTGAGGCGGTCGCGTCGGCCTTGGACAGGAGCAACGCGTACATCCTTCGACGGAGGCGTTGCTCGGGTTAGCTGATACCGGGGTGTCCCGGTGGCGGGGATACCCCCGAGTTCTGTGAAGCGGAGTCGAGGCACCGCTCGTCGACGGCGACGCGGCCTTGTCGCACGTCAGGCCAGCTCGAGGATGCTCCAGTTGGTGGGCAGCATCCTCGCCGCCGCCTTGGGTTGCACTGTCGCGTAGTGCGCCTCGTGGGTGAGTGCCGCACGGACGGCATGGCCGACCGAGATGTCTCCATCCACGGCGCGGGCCAACGTGCCGGTGTCTCGCACGTCCTCGGCGTCAAGCGGCAGCAGGCGGATCATCGGGGCAGTCATCATCAGGGCCAGCAGCGCGGCATCGATCTCGTCAGCCACGCTCGCGAAAGCGACAGCCAGGCAGGTAGCGGGGATGGCCACCTGCCGCCCCTCGTCGGCGACCTCCAGCATCAACTCCCCCACCGAGGCGTTGCCCTCGATGTAGGCCGTCCACGCCGCCGCGTCGAACACGACCGCGATCTGATCGCTCATTCGGCGCGTCCCAGCATCCGACGCCCCTCGGCAAGAGCGTCCGCCGGAATGGGCGTCGCCAGGCCTGGTAGCACCCGCAGTATTACCGCGCGGACGGCGCGGCCGGTCAGCGGCGGCCACGTCGGCTCCGTTTGCGGGGGCGGATGACTCCGGGCATCCCGACCGACGGCCAGCCGTCCAGCTCGGCCGGGGGTACGCCGCGCCGGAGCAGGTCGTCCAGCAGCAGGGCGAGCGAGTAGTCGGGGTGCAGGCTGAGCGTGCGTTCGAGCGCGACCGCCGCCAACGCGCCCTGTCCCGCACGCCAGGCGGCGAATGCCAGCAGCGCGCCCGGAGCGGCGGCCACCTCCGGCTCGGCACGGCGCAGCACGTCGGTCCAGAGCGCGATGTCCCGGTCACGACCGTCGGTGCGTTCCCACGCGTGATCGCGGACCGGCAGGTGGGTCATCAGCAGGGCCAGCCAGGCCACCTCGTCGTCGTCGAGCCGTTCGCCACGCCGCTGCCGGCGCTGAGCCTCGCGGACCGCCGCCACCCCGGCGGAGCGCAGCGCCCGAGCGCCGAGCAGATCGCTCTCGGGCGCCTGCTCGACCAGCTCGGCCAGTCTCAACTCGGCGCGGGCGGTGGCCGCGCGGGCCGCGTCCCGGGCCGGACCGTCCACCGGTGCCACCTGCGCCACCAGGGCGGCCCGGTCGGGGAGCGCGACCTGGCCGGCGAAGACCGCCGAGGCGGTCACCCGGTTGACGGTCGGGTCGTAGCGGCGACCCTCGGGCGGGCAGCAGTCGGGCTCGGTGCAGAGATAGGACCACCAGCGGCCGTCGGTGACCCGCAGCGCGTCGAGCACCTGCAGGCCGACGCCGCTCAGCGCATCGCGCACCGCGTCGACCGCCGGAGTGACCCGTTCGGGTTGCCCGTAACCCACCACGGTGGCCGCCTCCGCGCCCTGCCGGCGGATCACACCAGCCAGGTGCTCGGCCAACCCGCCCGGATCGGTCTGGTCGGGCAGGTCGGCGCGGGCGGCAAAAATGATCTGTCGGCCGACCAGCGCCACGGCGACCACGCTGTCGGTGGGGTGAAACCCGAGCAGGTACGGCACGGCGGCGATCAGGTCGGCGGGTGAGCGGACGGCGAGCTGAGGGCGTTCGGTCGAGGTCATGCCGGAAGCCTGCGATGAGGGCATCGAGCCCGGCCACCCCTGTGGACGACACGCGACTTATCCACAGTTACTTAGCGTGTTTTCCCTGCTCATGCCACACCTACGAGTGCGGAAAAAGTGCCGATGTCGTCGCGCGACACCTGGCTGTCGTAAGGAGCGGTTACCGTGCGCTGATGGACCTGGCGTACCTGCGCGCGCATCCGACGCACCTCCCGACCTTCCGGACCCATCAGCGGCTCCGGGAGACGCCGGTCGCCGGTGGAAACATCTGCGCCGCCGCCCGGCTCACCCTCGACGACGGCCACTCCGTGTTCGCGAAGTCCTGGCCGGAAGGCTCCGGCCGGCCGGTGCCGGAGGGCTTCTTCGCCGCCGAGGCCGCCGGCCTGCGCTGGCTGCGGGAGGCCGGCGCGGTCGCCGTACCCGAGGTGATCGTGGTGTTGCCGGAGCTGCTGGCGCTCGACTGGGTGGAGCCCGGCGAACCGACGCCGGAGGCCGCGGAGCGCTTCGGCCGGGAGCTGGCCGGGCTGCACCGGGCGGGCGCGACCGCCTTCGGTGCGGCCTGGCCCGGTTTCATCGGCGCGCTCGCACAGGACAACACCCTCACCGACGGGCGCTGGTCGACGTGGTTCGCCGAGCGACGCCTCACCCCCTACCTGCGACGCTCAGTCGACGGTGGCGCGTTGAGCAGCGCCGATGCCGCCCTGGTCGAGCAGGTGATCGGTCGCCTCGACGGGCTCGGCGGCGACGAGCCGCCCGCGCGCATCCACGGCGACCTGTGGCCGGGCAACGTGCTGTGGGGGGCCGACGACCGGGCCTGGCTGGTCGACCCGGCAGCGCACGGTGGGCACCGGGAAACGGATCTCGCCCAGCTCGCCCTCTTCGGCGGCATCCCCCACCTGGATCGGGTGCTGGCCGCCTATCAGGAGAGTTGGCCGCTACCGGACGGCTGGCGGGATCGCGTGCCGCTGCATCAGCTGCATCTGCTGCTGGTGCACACCGCGCTCTTCGGCGTCAGCTACCGAGATGAGGTCGTCCAGACCGCCCGTGCCGTCCTGAGCCGGGCCGAGCGCGCTACGGTCGACAGGTGAGCGCCGCCCCGGGGACCGATGGCGTCCTGGTCGACCGGTTTGGCCGCGTCGCCCGGGACCTGCGTGTGTCCCTCACCGACAAGTGCAACCTGCGCTGCACCTACTGCATGCCGGCAGAAGGGCTGCCCTGGCTGGCCGGCCCCGAGTTGCTGACCAACGAGGAGATCGTCCGGCTGGTCCGGGTGGCTGTCGAGTTGCTCGGCGTGACCGAGGTGCGGTTCACCGGCGGCGAGCCGCTGATCCGACCCGGGCTGGTCGAGATCGTGACGGCCGTCGCCGCCCTCCAACCCCGCCCCCGGGTCTCGCTGACCACCAACGGCATCGGCCTGGACCGGCTGGCTCCGGCGTTGCGGGCGGCCGGCCTGGATCGGGTGAACGTCTCACTGGACACCCTGGACCCGGACCGGTTCACCACGCTCACCCGCCGCCCCCGCCTCGACGCGGTGCTGGCCGGGCTGGCCGGGGCGGCGGCCGCCGGGCTCAATCCCGTGAAGATCAATTCAGTGCTGATGCGAGGTGTCAACGAGGACGAGGCGCCAGCCCTGCTCCGCTTCGCCCTCGACCACGACTACCAGCTTCGGATCATCGAGCAGATGCCACTGGACGCCCAGCACGGTTGGGCCCGCGACACCATGGTCACCGCCGAGGAGATCCTGGCGTCCCTGCGTACCACCTTCGATCTCAGCCCCGACCCGGCCGAGCGCGGCGCGGCACCGGCGGAGACCTGGCTGGTCGACGGCGGCCCCGCCAAGGTCGGTGTGATCGCCAGCGTCACCCGCCCCTTCTGCGGGGACTGCGACCGCACCCGACTGACCGCCGACGGCCAGGTCCGCGCCTGCCTCTTCGCCACCGAGGAGTCGGACCTGCGCGCCGCGCTCCGCACCGGGGCGGACGACGACGAGCTGGCCCGGCGCTGGCGTACCGCGATGTGGGGCAAGCGCGCCGGGCACGGCATCGACGACCCCACCTTCCTCCAGCCCACCCGCCCGATGTCCGCGATCGGGGGCTGAGCGTGGAGGGGACACCGCTGACCGTCCGCTACTTCGCGGGCGCTCGCGCCGCCGCCGGCCGCGCCGAGGAGGCCATCCCCGTCGGGCGGTCACTCGACGATCTCACGGCCGAGCTGACCCAGCGCCACGGCGACCGTCTCGCTGGGGTGCTGCGGGTGGCGAGTTTTCTCGTGAACGGCGTCACCTGTCATGATCGTCAGGCACCCCTACCGGCCGGGGCCACGATCGATGTCCTGCCCCCGTTCGCGGGCGGCTGAGGGAGGCGCACACATGATGGCAGTTCTGGGGTTCGTGGCTGTCCTGGCGCTGGTCACCGGCCTCATCCACCTCTACCTGTGGAAGCGACTCGTTCGGGACACCACCGCGCCGGGCCGCTGGCGACGGATCGGCGGGGTCGCCGCCCTGGTGCTGGCCCTGCTCGTGCCGGTCACCCTCGCCGGGACGCAGGCCGGGCTCTACTGGCTCGCCTGGCCGGGTTACCTGTGGCTCGCGCTGATGTTCTACCTGCTGGTCGTGCTGATCGTGCTGGAAGTTCCGATGCTGGTCACCCGGCTGGTGCAGCGCCGCCGGGTGGTCGCCGCGGAGCCGAGCACCGCCGCGCCCGAGCCGGTGCTGGTCGGTGCCGCCGGGCCGACCGAGCCGCCGGCCGCCGACGCCGTCGCGGCACCAAACCACGACCCGTCCCGTCGGTTGCTGCTGGCCCGTGGGGCGGCCATCTTCGCCGGCCTCACCGCCACCGGCATCACGGGGTACGGCGTCCGCACCGCCCTCGGCCCGCCCCACCTCGACCGGGTGCAGATCCCGCTCGCCAAACTCCCCCGCAGCATGGACGGTCTGCGCATCGCCACCGTCTCCGACATCCACCTCGGCCCGCTGCGCGGCCGGGCACACACCGAGCGCATCGTCGCCGCGATCAACCGGCTCGACGCCGACCTGGTGGCGGTCGTCGGTGACCTGGTCGACGGCTCCGTCGCCGAGCTCGGCTCGGCCGCCGCGCCGCTGCGCGACCTGCGCTCCCGCTACGGCAACTTCTTCGTCACCGGCAACCACGAGTACTACTCCGGCGTTGAGGAGTGGGTCCAGGAGGTCGACCGGCTCGGTCTGCGGGTGCTGCAGAACCGGCGGCAGGAGATCCAGGCCCGGGGCGGTGTGCTCGACCTGGCTGGCGTGAACGACCTCACCGGGGCGGGCACCGGCCTCGCCGCCGGACCGGACTTCGCCGCCGCCCTCGGTGACCGCGACCCGAGCCGGCCCGTGGTCCTGCTCGCGCACCAGCCGCTGGCGGCCAAGGAGGCGGCCCGCTACGGCGTCGACCTGCAACTGTCCGGGCACACCCACGGCGGGCAGATGGTGCCGTTCAACCTGGCCGTCCGGTTGGAGCAGCCGGTGGTCAGCGGGCTCGGTGAGGTCGACGGCACCAAGGTCTACGTGACCAACGGCGCCGGTTTCTGGGGTCCGCCGGTCCGGGTCGGCGCCGAGCCGCAGATCAGTCTGGTCGAGTTGCGCTCGGCATAGCGGACGTCACGTCCGCGCGTGGCGGCGGGTGGCCGGCGCGGCGGGCGTGACAGGATGCGGCGTGCCCCCGTTCAGCGCCGTACCCCCCGGTGGCCTATCGCCATTCGTCGCGGACCTGCACATCCACTCGAAATACTCGCGCGCGTGCAGCCGTGACCTCACACTGCCGAACCTCGCGTGGTGGGCCCGACGTAAGGGCATCGGCCTGCTCGGCACCGGCGACTTCACCCACCCCGCCTGGTACGACCACCTGGTTGAGACGCTGCGCCCGGCCGAGCCGGGGCTCTACCGGCTCGCCCCGGAGGCGGAGCGGGACATCGCCCGCCGGCTGCCACCCCGACTCGCCGGGACGGCGGAGGCGGACCCGGTCCGGTTCATGCTGAGCGTGGAGATATCCACCATCTACAAGCGGGACGACCGGACCCGCAAGGTGCACCACCTGATCTACCTGCCTGATCTGGACGCGGTGGCCCGGTTCAACACCGCGCTCGGCCGGATCGGCAACCTCGGCTCCGACGGCCGGCCGATCCTCGGACTCGACTCCCGCGACCTGCTGGAGATCACCCTGGAGGCCAGCCCCGACGGCTACCTGGTGCCGGCGCACATCTGGACTCCATGGTTCTCCGCGTTGGGCTCGAAATCCGGCTTCGACGCTATCGCGGACTGCTACGCCGACCTGGCCGAACACATCTTCGCCGTGGAGACCGGGCTCTCCTCCGACCCCGCGATGAACTGGCGCGTCGGCAGCCTGGACGGCTACCAACTGGTGTCGAACTCGGACGCGCACTCACCACCGGCTCTCGGCCGGGAGGCGACGGTGCTGACCACCGAACGGGACTACTTCGCCGTTCGGGAGGCACTGCGTACCGGTGACGGCCTGGCCGGCACTATCGAGTTCTTTCCGGAGGAGGGCAAGTACCACGCGGACGGGCACCGGCTGTGTGGGGTCAACTGGTCTCCGGAGCGCACCCGGGCCGCCGACGGCCGCTGCCCTGAGTGCGGCAAACCGCTCACCGTGGGTGTCCTCAGCCGGATCGAGGAGTTGGCCGACCGCCCGGCCGGGCACCGGCCGGCGCACGCCCGGGACGTCACCCACCTGGTGCCGCTGGCCGAGATCCTGGGCGAGATCAACAAGGTGGGTGCCCGGTCGAAGAAGGTCGAGGGGCGGTTCAACGAGTTGCTGGCCGCACTCGGCCCCGAGCTGGAGATCCTGACCACGACGCCGTTGGCCGACATCGAGCAGGCCGGTGGTGAGCTGCTCGCGGAGGGCATCGGGCGGTTGCGACGCGGCGACGTCCGCCGGGTGCCCGGCTACGACGGCGAGTACGGCGTGATCACCCTCTTCGACCCGGCCGAGTTGGGCGCACAGGAGACGCTGTTCGACGTACCGGTGCCGGCGCAGCGACGGCCCTCGGAGCCGGCTCCCCGGGTCGCGGCAAAGCGTCCGGCGGCGGCGAAGTCGGAGCCGAAGCGTAAGCCGGCCCCGACGCCCGCGCCGCCGATCGCGTCACCGCCGTCTCCGCACGAACCGTTCGAACCGATGCTCTCCGGCATGGAGGAGGTCGGCACCGGCCTGCTGGACCGACTGGACGCCATGCAGCGGGTGGCCGCCTCCGCCCCCGGTGGCCCGCTGCTCATCGTGGCCGGTCCGGGCACCGGCAAGACCAGGACGCTCACCCACCGGATCGCGTACCTCTGCGCGGAGCTGAACGTCTTTCCCGAGCACTGCCTCGCGATCACGTTCACCCGCCGGGCCGCCGAGGAGCTGCGGCACCGCCTCGACGGCCTGCTCGGCCCGGTCGCCGAGGACGTCACGGTCGGCACGTTCCACGCGCTGGGGTTGGTGATCCTCCGGGAGAACGCCGACGCGGCGGGCCTCCCGGCCGACTTCCGGATCGCCGACGACGCCGAGCGGGCGGCAGCCCGCACCGAGGCCGGCGACGACAGTGCCGCCTACGCGTCGCTGCTGCGCAAGCAGGACCTGGTCGACCTGGACGAGCTGGTGACCCTGCCGGTGGAGCTGCTGCGGGCCGACCGGAAGTTGGTCGAACGGTACCGGGACCGCTGGCGGTGGATCTTCGTCGACGAGTACCAGGACGTCGACGAGGTGCAGTACGAGCTGCTGCGACTGCTCAGCCCCGCCGACGGCAACCTCTGCGCGATCGGCGACCCGGACCAGGCGATCTACTCGTTCCGGGGCGCCGACGTCGGCTACTTCCTGCGCTTCTCCGAAGACTTCACCGACGCCCGACTGGTCCGGCTCAACCGCAACTACCGCTCGTCGGCGCCGATCCTGGCCGCCGCCGTGCAGGCCATCGCACCGTCCTCGCTGGTTCGGGGTCGACGACTGGACCCGGCCCGGCTCGATCCGGAGGCCCCGCTGGTCGGGCGCTACCCGGCGGCGTCCGTGGTCGAAGAGGCCGACTTCGTGGTGCGTACCGTCGACGACCTGGTCGGCGGGCTGTCGCACCGCTCGCTGGACTCGGGTCGCATCGACGGCCGGTCCACCTCGCTGTCGTTCTCCGACATCGCCGTGCTGTACCGCACCGACGCGCAGGCCGCCCCGATCGTGGACGCCCTGACCCGGGCCAACATCCCGGTGCAGAAGCGTTCCCACGATCGGCTGCGGGATCGGCCCGGGGTGACTGCCATCGCCCGCGAACTGCGGCACGCCGACGGTCTGGCCGGCTCGCTGGCCGCCCGGGTGCGGCTGGCCGGTCAGGTCGTCGCGGAGCGCTTCGCCGTGCCCACCCTGGACGGCGCGGGCGGCGCGGTCCGTCCCGAGGACGTCCGCTCGGCCGTGGACCTGCTGACTCCGCTGGCCCGACGCTGCGGCGACGACCTGGAAACCTTCCTGTCGCAGTTGGCCACCGGTGCCGAGGTGGACGCGCTCGACCCGCGTGCCGAGGCGGTCACGCTGCTCACCCTGCACGCCGCGAAGGGCCTGGAGTTTCCGGTGGTCTTCCTGGTCGGTGTCGAGGACGGGTTGCTGCCGCTGCGCTGGCCGGGCTCGACACCCGACGAGGACGCCGTCGCTGAGGAGCGCCGGCTCTTCTTCGTCGGCCTGACCCGCGCCCAGGACCGGCTGTACGTCAGTCACGCCGCCCGCCGCACCCGCCACGGCAGCGAGCGCGACTGCGTCCCCTCGCCGTTCCTCGGCACCATCGACCCCGGCCTCTTCGAACGCTTCGGCGAAGAAGAACCCCGCCGCCCCAAAGACCGCCAACTCCGCCTAATCTGACCCT
>NZ_QGSZ01000378.1 GCF_003857055.1 Micromonospora inaquosa
CGCCGCCCCTCCCGCACCGCCCCTTCCTACCTCGGAGGTACGACGCCTTTCCGCCCTCCGGCTCAGGGCGCGCGGTGCGGCACCGCTCTCACCGGCTCGGCGCGCGGTGCGGCACCGGCCGTCGGCTGGGGGCGGACCGTGCGGCACCGCCCGCTGGCTGAGGGTGGACCGGGCGACACCCCCGCCGGCTGAGGGTGGACCGGGTGGCGCCGGCCGCTGGATGGGAAGGGCCTGGGTCGTCCTGGCATTGACCGCTAGAGTCGGGTCGTGGCGCTCGGTCTTCCCTCGGTACTCCCCAATCCGCAGCCGGCGATCGGGGAGCTCATTCGTGAGCGCCAGCCGACCTTCTCGTTCGAGTTCTTCCCGCCCAAGACCGCGGCGGGGGAGCAGCTGCTCTGGCAGGCGATCCGCGAGCTGGAGTCCCTGCGCCCGTCGTTCGTGTCGATCACGTATGGCGCCGGTGGCTCGACCCGGGACACCACCGTGGCGGTGACCGAGCGGATCGCCACCGAAACCACACTGCTGCCGATGGCCCACCTCACCGCGGTCAACCACTCCGTCGCCGAGCTGCGGCACGTGGTCGGCCGGCTCGCCGGGGTGGGGGTGCGCAATGTGCTGGCCGTTCGTGGTGACCCCCCGGGCAACCCGGGCGGTGAGTGGATCCGCCACCCCGAGGGCGTCGACTACGCCGAGGACCTGGTCCGGCTGGTGCGCGACGCCGGTGACTTCAGCGTCGGCGTGGCGGCCTTCCCGTACAAGCACCCCCGCTCACCCGACGTGGCCAGCGACACCGCCCAGTTCGTCCGCAAGTGTCGAGCCGGCGCGGAGTTCGCGGTCACACAGATGTTCTTCGACGCCGACGACTACCTGCGGCTACGTGACCGGGTGGCTGCTGCCGGCTGTGACACCCCGATCCTGGCCGGGGTGATGCCGGTGACCCAGATCGGCACCATCGAACGGTCCGTGCAGCTGTCCGGTGCGCCGTTCCCACCGGCGTTGGCGGCCCGGTTCGAGCGTGTCGCCGACGACCCGGACGCCGTCCGCCGGCTCGGCATCGAGCAGGCCAGCGAGATGTGCCGCCGGCTGGTGGACGAGGGCGTGCCGGGAATCCACTTCATCACCCTCAACCGGTCCACCGCGACCCGCGAGGTCTGGCAGAACCTGAAGGCTGGCGCGCGCGTGTGAACGCTGTGCCTGCGACACCTGTTGGCCGGCGCGACGGTTGAGTCGTGGTGGGCACACAGCTGAACTGGGATCAGTACGCCACGGCGTGGGCGCGGTTGCACGGCGGGTTCGACCCCCGGGTCGCGGCGCCGGTGGTGCGTGCCTGGCTGCGATTCGCGTACCACGTCGGATATGTGCTGGGTCGGCTGCGGGTCAGCCCCACCGCGGTCACCGTGGCCGGGGTGCTGCTCTGCTTCTGCGTACCGTTGCTGGTGGGCCGGCCGGGGAACGGGCCGTTCCTCGGCGCGCTGTTCGTGCTGCTCGCCGCCGTGGCGGACAGCGTGGACGGTGCGGTGGCGGTCGCCACCGGCCGCACCACCCGGCTCGGCTACGTCTACGACTCGGTCGCCGACCGGCTCGGTGAGGTGGCGTGGCTGCTGGCGTTCTGGCTGGTGGGTGCGCCGGGTGGGCTGGTCGTCGCGGGCGGCGCACTGTCCTGGTTGCACGAGTACGTCCGAGCGCGGGCGGTCGCCGCCGGTATGCGGGAGATCGGCGCCGTGACCGTGGGCGAACGCCCCACCCGGGTCTCGGTGGCGCTGGCCGGCTTGCTGGTCGCCGGGCTGGCCGGGCTGATCGAACCGGACCTGGCCGCCGGCACCATCACCATGGCGACCGCGGTCTGGGTGCTGCTGGCCGGCTTCGGCCTGGGGCAACTGCTCTCCAGCATCCGCCGCGCCCTGCTCGACGCCGGCTGAGCGGGCCGGGCCGGGCCGGCTGAAGCAGGCGCGCCGGCTGGAACAGGCGCCGGCAGAGCAGCCGGGTCTACCAGGCGGCGCCGATCTCGTCGGCGACGATCTGCGCGGAGAGGGCCACCATCGGCAACCCGCCTCCCGGGTGGGTGGAGCCACCCACCAGCCAGAGCCCATTCGCCGGGCCCCGGTTGGCCGGGCGGAGCAGACCACCGGCGGTGCCGTAGATCGAGCCACCTGGCGCGCCGGTCGCCACGTCCAGGTCGGCGGGGGTGCGGATCTCACGGAACAGCAGCCGGTCGCGCACGTCCACGCCGCGCCGCGCCAACACATCCAGGATCCGGTCGGCGTACGCGTCGGCCAGCCCTGGGCGCCGCCAGTCGACAGCGCCCGCCGCGGTGCCCTGCCGCGGGGCGTTGACCAGCACGAACCATGCCTCGTGCCCCGCCGGGCGGACCATCGGGTCGTCGGCCACGGTGACGAACACCGCTGGGTCGGCCGCCGGCCGGGCCCGTACGCCGCGCCCGGGGTCACCGAAGACCGCGTCGAACTCGGCGTCGTAGTCGTCCGGGAAGAAGACGTTGTGGTGGGCCAGCCCGGTGCTGCCGGAGACGCCGAGCAGCAACACGAAACCAGCGAGGCTGCGGTCGGTCAGCGCGGCCAGCCGGCGCGGGTGCGGCAGCAGGTCACGGTAGACGGTGAGCGCGTCCACGTTGGCCACCACCACGTCGGCGGGCACCGGGGCGGTGACGCCGGCGAGGCGTACCCCGTGCACCCGGCCGCCGGTGGCGTCGATCCGGGTGACCGTGGCGTCGGTCTGCACGACCACGCCGAGGTCCAGGCAGCGGGTCAGCAGCGCGTCGGCGAGCGTGCCCAGCCCGCCGCGCAGGTACCAGCCGCCGAAGGCCAGCTCGGCGTAGGGGACCGCGACCAGCGCCGCGGGTGCCCGACGTGGGTCGGCGCCGGTGTAGGTGGCGTACCGGTCCAGGAGCATCCGCAGCCGCGGGTCGGACAGGTGCCGGCGGCCCAGGCCGCGCAGACTGCGACCCGGGGCGATGGCGGCCAGGTCGCCGACGCGCCAGGCCAGCGACGCGAGGTCGCGGGGGGAGTCGACGGTACGGCGCAGGATGTCCCGCGAGGAGGCCTGCCACACCCGCGCCGCTCGACGCCACAGCCGCTGCCAGTCGGCTGCCGCCCGGTCACCGAAGGCGGCCCCGATCCGGGAGGTGAACTCCACCGGGTCGGCGCACGAGTCCAGGGTCGGGCCGCCGTCCGGAAAGACGTGCCGGACGATCGGGTCCAGTCCGACCAGGTCCAGGTATTCGTCGAGCTTCGCCCCGGTCGCCTCGAACAGGTCGTGGAAGACCTCGGGCAGGGTGAGCAGGCTCGGCCCGGTGTCGAAGTGGAACGACCCGGCCGGGGTGTCGTGCGCGTACCGGCCGAGCTTGCCGCCGACCGTGTCGGCCCGCTCGAAGACGGTCACCTGGTGCCCGGTAGCGGCCAGCCGGGCGGCGGTGGCGAGGCCACCCACCCCGGCGCCGACGACCACGATCCGCGCCATGCCGCGCCCTCCTAGCTGACCGGGCGACCCCGCCAGGTCAGACGGCGTCGCTTTCGCAGATGGTACGACCGCAGGGTCAGCCAACCGAGGACCACGACCGACACGGGGTGTGCGAGCGCGTCGGGCCACCACCGGCCACCGGTCGCGCGGGCGGTGAGCACCCGCCCGGCCACCCCGAGCAGATAGCCGGCCAGGCCCACGGCGGCCACCCCCGGTGCGCCGGCCGCCGCACCCGCCAGCGCGATCAGTGGTGGGGCGGTGTAGAGCAGCAGTAGCGCGGCCACCACGGTTGCCGCCGCGCCCGGGTGCCCGAACGACGCCCAGAGCGACTTCGAGTACCCGTCGCGCAGTTGCGGCCAGTCGTCGTACATCCGGCAGGTGGCCAGCTTGGAGCCGTCGGCCAGGGCGATCCGCCCGCCGGCCCGCTTGACCGCCCGGGCCAGCTCGACGTCCTCCAGGATCTTGTCGGCGACCGCGGCGTGCCCACCGGCCGCGGTGTAGCCGGCCCGGTCCAGCACCAGGAACTGCCCGCCCGCCGCGGCCAGCGACGGCCGCGGTGAGCGTTCCATCGCGCGCAGCGGCAGGAACGTCAGCCAGAGCCACTGCAACAGCGGCTGCACCAACCGGTCGGCCGCCGTCGCCACCACGATCCGGGGGTACGGCGACAGCAGGGTCGCGCGGGCGGCGCGCAACTCGGTGACGGCCGCGGCCACGGCGTGCGGGGCGAGCACCACGTCGGCGTCGACGAAGACCAGCGCGGTGGCGTCCGGGTCGGCCCGGGTGGCCAGCTGCCAGCAGGCGTGCGGCTTGCCCAGCCAGCCCGGCGGCGGGGCGACTCCGGTGAGCAGCGTGACCCGGGGGTCGTCGCCGGCCACCGCGCGGACCACGTCGGCGGTGCCGTCGGTGGACCCGTCGTCGAGGACCACGACGCGCAGCCGGGGTACGCCGCGTTGGGCGAGCAGAGCGCGCAGGCAGGGCGTGACCCGGGTCGCCTCGTCGCGCAGCGGCAGCAGCACGGCCACCGGTTCGTCGACGGCGTCGGGCCGGTCGGTGGGCCGGCGTAGCCACCGGGCGGCGTTGAGCCAGGTGTGCCCGGTCAACGCGGCGACGGCGATCAGCAGGGCGAGCGGGACGGTCATCGGGTCGCGTCGACGCCGGGGCGGTGTGGCTGGTGGTCCTCCGGCCGGAGGTGACGGCTGCGCTGGGCGCGGAGCAGGGTAACCGCCAGCGGTACGGCGGTCACCGACATGCCGGCGGCGCCCCAGAGCGCCGAGGCGGGCAGGTCGAGGAAGACGGCGTGCGCCAGGATGCTGGAGAAGTACGTCCACAGGTACAGCGCGATCATCGGGTGGTCTCGCCGATCGGTGTGCGCGGCGGCCGGCCCGGCCAGCGGGCGCAGCGCGCTCATCATCAGCACCGCGAAGAGCAGCCACCCCAGGTAGTTGCTGACCGGGATGCCGGCCAGGCCGGGCAACGCCGGGGTGGCGTCGCGCCAGACCCAGTAGCCCTCGGCCACCATCTGCGGGTCGAGGAAGAGGTCCCAGGCGGCCAGCCCCACAGTGGCCAACGCGATCCGACCCACCCATCGACCCACCGTCGGCCCGCTGCCGTCGCTGCCGCTGCCGCTGCCGTCGGCCGCCCGCCCGCCGCCGGCCGTCGCGGCGTCGCCGCCGGTCAGTCGGACCGCGGCCAGCCACGCCGGCCAGGCCATCCAGGTCCAGGCCAGCGGAATGATCAGTGGCACCCCGGCCAGCTTGGGGCCCAGCTCTCCGGAGTAGTCGTAGCTGCCGAACGGCACACCGGTGGCCACCCCGATCGCCTCGATCGCGAACCCGCCGCCGGTGGCCACCGCGACCAGCGCCGCCGCCACCCGTAGGCCCCGGCTGAGCAGCGCGTGGCCGACCGAGAGCAGCCAACCGAGGACGACGGTGGCCACGGTGAGCCCGGCCCGGGTGGCGCCGGTGGTGAGCGGGTAGCAGATCTGGGCGGACACCAGGACGGCGAGCAGTGTCCAGGAGATCCGTCGGGTCATGACGCCGGTGGATCGAGCGGCAGATCCCGACCGAGCACACCGAACGGTCGTTCGTCGCCGGGGAAGTGGAAGTCGCGCAGCACGTCGACGAAGCCGAACCGTCGGTACAACCGCCAGGCCCGCGAGGTCTGCTCGTCGGCCTCCGGGGTGGACAGCAGCGTGGTGTCGCCCTCCGCCATGCCCAGCAGCGCGCGCAGCTGACCGGTGCCCAGGCCGTGCCCCTGCGCCGGTGGCCGGACGTGCAGCTCGACCACCTCGAAGCAGTGGGTGAGCCAGCGCGTACGGGTCGGGGCGTCCAGCGCGCGGTGCACCTGGTCGTGCCACCACTGACCGGAGGCGCCCAGATAGCCGTAGCCGAAGCCGGCGAGGTGACCCTCGCTGGTCAGACTGGCGACCGCCCGGAAACCCGGCCGGCGAACGTGGCTGGCGATGTAACCGCGCCGGGCCTCCAGCAGGTCGGTGCGGTATCCCATCGCCTCGCCGTAGACGGCCACCACGTCGTCCAGCCGCCGGACGAGATCGTCCGGCGTCCAGCGCACCAACCTCATGCCCGTCCACCCTTCACCGTTTCCGGGCCGCCGTCGGCGACCCACCCGAGCACCGACCGGTCGCCGACCACGTCGCGCACCTCGAATCGGGCGAACAGCTCCTCGGCGTACCAGCCCGCGGTGGGGGTTCGCATGATCGCCGCCCGATGCTCCGGGTGACGGTACGCGAACGCCACCAGGTCCGTCGGTTCGCGCCACACGCTCACAGTGCCCTGCCAGCCCAACGGGGCCTCTCCGACCCCGAACCGAGCCAGCAGCCCGGGCGCGTCGCGCAGGGCGGCGGCCACCGGCGGGATCGCCCGCCAGAAGGTGGCAGCCCGGCGGGCCCGCAGCCGAGCCCGGGTCAGTGCCAGCACCGGGCCGGTGACCCGGCCGCCCGACGGGTCACCGAACGGCCGCTGGCCGGACCACTCACCCCGGCTGGTCAGCGGGCGCAGGTCGATTCGGGCCTGGGCCTGGGCGATGCGCGTCCAGGCCCGCCCGACCGACGAGTCGTCGAAGCCGGCCGCCGCGGCGGGGGAGTCCCAGACGGTCAGCGCCGCCCACCGGGTCAGGTCGGCGTCCCTCGGCCCGAAGTCGGTGCCGGTCCCGGTGCCCAGCAGCTTGCCGAACCGAGCGCCCGGGAGGGCGCGCAGCCGGCGCGGGTCCAGCGCCATCCGGGTCAGCGCCCGGGGCAGCGCACCGCGGGAGGTCCGCCACACGTGCAGCGTGACCAGCTCCGGGACCACGCTGCTGGGCCGGCTGGTTCGCTCGCTCACGCCACCTCGGCCGGGGTGCCGGCGGTGACCCGCAGCAGTTCGGCGTAGGTGGTCGGGAAGACCGCCTGGGGCACGCCACCCGCGGCCCAGATCTCCGGGTACGCCGCCAGCGCCGTGTCCACCAGGGTGCGCAGCGGGTGCGGGTGCCCGAGGGGGGCGACCCCGCCGATCGGCTGCCCGGTGTGGGCCCGGACGAACTCCGGGGTGGCCCGGCGCAGTCGGGTGACGCCGGTCGATGCCGCCAGGCCGGCGGTGTCGACCCGGTGCGCGCCGGAGGTGAGCACGAGCAGCGGCGTGTCGTCCGCGTCGAAGATCAGGGAGTTGGCGATCTGACCGACCTCGACGTCGAGCGCCTCGGCGGCAGCCGCAGCGGTGTGCACCGCGTCGGGCAGCAGACGGACCATGCTGGGCTCACCGGCGCCGTCGAGCGTGCCGGCGGCGGTGAGCGCGTCCTGCACCGCTCGTACGTTCGGGTGTGGCTGCATGTCGTCATTCTTCCCGGTTCGCCGAGGTGGGTTCAGCCGGCCGGCACGCTCCGCGCGTCACACGTTGCATTTTCGTCGGCGGGGAGGTGTACTGTCAGCAGCAGTTAGAACGAGTGTTCGATTGCCTCGAACGCCCGTTCCAACCAGCCGGAGCGCGGCGTTTCGCGGCGCCACCTCCGGGCGGTGCGGCTCCGCGGGCCGCACCTGGGTTTCCGGGCAGTCGCGAGCCTGGTCCCATCAGGCAGGAGCGCCGCCCGCCGCCCACGACCCCCGGGCGGCGGGCGACGCACCCGCCGGTCCGCCGGCCGGGTGTGGTGTGGGGAAGCATCCACACCCGGCCGGCCACACCCGGTGCGTCTTCCTCCGCACCACCCCGACCTCGGCGTCTCGTCGGTGGCATCAGCCGCCGGAGCGACGTCTCGGCCACGTGGAGGAGAGACATTCCATGCCGACCAACCCGGCTCAGGCACCGACGGTGCCGGCGCACGTGCTGCCGCATCGCACCCCCGCCCAACTCCTCACGTTGGCCCGCCGTGGCCTGGTCGAGGCCGGCCAGACCCGACCTGACGGCCTGCGCTACGCGGCTGCCCACCTGGCTGCCCTGCGCGCGGCGGCGGCCCTGCTCGCCGCCCGGGCCCGACCCGCGCCGAGTCGGCGCAACCGGATCACCAGCGTCTGGGTCCTCCTCTGCGCGGTCGCTCCAGAGCTTGACGAGTGGTCCCGGTTCTTCGCAGCGGGGGCCAGCAAGCGCGCCGCCGCCGAGGCCGGCATTCCCCGGGTGGTCAGCGCCCGGGAGGCCGACGATCTGCTCCGCGCTGCCGAACAGTTCGTCACGGTGGTGGAAACCGCGCTCGGCGTGGCCCACCAACCGGCTCTGGACGGCCTCGCCGCCTGATCCCGCCGTGCCACCGGCCGCCCCGCGGGGGGAGCTGGGCGGCCGGTGGCACGGCGTGCCGGTCCTGATCTGATCCACAGCAACGACGGGGGAGTTGGTCCAATGGCGGGCCGCATGGTGGTCGGTTCCGCCGCGCTGGCTGATCTGGTGCGCCCAGCGAGCGCACCCGACCCGGTCGGTGGCCACCGAGTGCTGCCGGTGGTGTCCGAGTTGACCGGTCTGCTGCCCAACCGGGGCTTGCGCCGGGGCAGCACCATCGCGGTCGCCGCCGGCCAGCCCAGCCGCAGCGGCGGCACCTCACTGATGTTGGCCCTGCTCGCTGAGGCGTCCCGGGCCGGCTCGTGGTGTGCCGTGGTCGGGGTGCCGACGTTCGGCGCGGGCGCGGCCGCCGAGCTGGGCATCGCCCTGGACCGGTTGGCCCTGGTGCCGAACCCCGGCCCCGAGTGGGCCACCGTGGTCGCCGCGCTGATCGACGGCGTGGACGTCGTGGTCACCACCGTGCCGGCGACGGTCTCCGCCTCGGTCGCCACCCGGTTGGCCGCCCGGGCCCGGCAGCGCGGCAGCGTGCTCGTCCCGTACGGCCGGTGGGACGGCGCGGACGTGACGTTGCAGGTGGTCCGGGGAGTCTGGGAGGGGCTCGGGCGGGGCCGGGGGCGGTTGCGCCGCCGGGAGATCACCGTCTCGGCGCGCGGGCGCGGGGCGGCCGCCCGACCCAAGGAGATCAAGGTCTGGCTGCCGGGCGACGAGTTGACCCGGGTGATCCCTCGTACGCTGCCGTCGCCCGTGGGCCGATCGGCCGCGCCACTCGCCCTGGTCGGTCGGGGGTGACCGGCGCGCCGGCACGGACTCTGCTGCTGTGGTGCCCGGACTGGCCGGTGCTCGCCGCCGAGATCGTCGACGGGGTGCCGGCGACCGGCCCGGTCGCCGTGCTGCACGCCAACCGGGTGGTCGCCTGCTCCGAGCGGGCCCGCGCCGAGGGGGTGCGTCGAGGGCTGCGCAAGCGGGAGGCGCAGGGTCGCTGCCCGCAGCTCACCGTCGTGGAGTACGACCCAGGCCGGGACGCCCGGGCGTTCGAGCCGGTGGTCGCCGCGGTGGAGGAGCTGGTCGCCGGGGTCGAGGTGGTCCGTCCGGGTGCCTGCGCGGTGGCCGCCCGGGGGCCGAGCCGTTACCTCGGCGGCGAGGAGGCGGCCGCCGAGCGGATCATCGAGCACGTGGCCCAGTCGTGCCTGGTGGAGAGCCAGGTCGGCATCGCCGACGGGGTGTTCGCGGCCGGGCTGGCCGCTCGCGCTGGTCGGGTGGTGGCACCGGGCGGGACACCGGAGTTCCTGGCCGGGTTGCCGGTCGAGGCGCTCGGCCGGTCGGCGCTGGCCGACCTGCTGCGCCGGCTGGGGGTACGGACCCTCGGCGACTTCGCCGCGTTGCCGGCCGGCGACGTGCTGGCCCGGTTCGGGTTCGACGGTGCGCTGGCCCATCGGCTGGCCGCCGGGCGGGACCACCGCCCACTCGCCGTCCGGCAGCCGCCGGCCGACCTGACGGTGACCTCGGAGCACGACGAGCCGATCGACCGGGTGGACGCGGCGGCGTTCGTGGCCCGGGCGCTGGCTGAGCAGCTGCACGAGCGGCTGGCCGGGCACGGGCTGGCCTGCACCCGGCTCGGCATCGAGGCGGTCACCGAGCACGGGCAGGAGCTGCACCGGGTGTGGCGGCACGATGGTCTGCTCACCGCCGCGGCCATCGCCGACCGGGTGCGCTGGCAGCTCGACGGGTGGCTCTCCGGCAGCAACGGCCGCGCCGGTGCCCGAGCGGCCCGACCGACGGCCGGCATCATCCGGCTGCGGCTGGTCCCGGACGGGGTGATCGCCCAGGCCGGTCTGCAGGCCGGCCTCTGGGGGGAGACCGGTGAGGAGCGGGAACGCGCGCACCGGGCGTTGAGCCGGGTGCAGGGCATCCTCGGCCCGGAAGCGGTGGTCACCGCGGTGCTCGGTGGTGGGCGCTCCCCGGCCGACCAGGTGCGACTGGTGCCGTGGGGCGACCACCGCC
>NZ_QGSZ01000201.1 GCF_003857055.1 Micromonospora inaquosa
GACCCGGCCGACGGTCATGCAGAAGGCGATCGCGCCCAGCCAGCTCGCGTACTACCTGGATCGTGGGTACGACCGGGTGTCCGGGTTCGTGCACCGGGCCGGTGAACTGTCCCACCTGACCACACCAGCCCAGCTGCACGACGCGCTCGGCCTCAGCTACCCCGGCTCGCCGTTCGCCCCGGACGCCGACGAGATCTACGTGCTGCGCTGGCCGGCGCACCGGCCGAGCCTCTACCGCATCCCGTACGGCGGTCAGAACGAGTCGGCGATGCGCGCCATGGAAGGCTGGGTCATCGAACGCCCGCCGTTCCGGGGCAACGGCTTCGCCCCGGGCGAGAGCAGCGACGTGGTTGCCGAGTTCAAAGTGGACAGCGCGCGCCTGCCGCACGGTGCCCAACTCTGGCGGATCGGCGCGGACGGCACCGAGCGGGTGGTCGCGGAGCTGGACACCGACTCGGTCACCTGGCGACGGCTCGGGGAGGCGTGATGCGCGACGGTTACGTGGCCCGTTGGCAGGGCCGGGAATACCAGGCCAGCCCGGACGGCGACGACATCCGCCTGTACCAGCCCGAGCCCGGTGAGGGCTTCGAGGAGGTCCGGGCAGGCCGCTACGTCCGGGTGCTGCCGGCGACCGAGATCGAAGATCTGGCGTACGTGCGGACCACCTGCACCTGGAAGGGGCAGCCGTTCATCGTGCTCGGCGAGCACGACGCCTGGCTGCGGGTGGAATACACAGGTGGTCGTTGGCCGGTGGCCGAGGCGATGCGGTTGGAAGTCTTCGACTTCGGCGTCTACCAGGGGTGGGCACCAGCCGCCGAGGTCACCGACCTGCGGGAGCAGCGGGTCTGACCGGTCAGGTCTTCGCCCACCGCAGGATTTCGCCGAGCACCAACTCCGGTGCCTCCAGATGCGGGAAGTGCCCCACCCCGTCGAGCAGTCGCCACTCGTACGGGGCGACGACGTACCGGCCGGAGCCCAGCGCCGTCCGGGGCAGGGAGGCGGCGTCCAGGGCCCCGTGCAGTTGCAGGGTGGGGATGGACAGTGGCTTCTGCATCAGACGGACGAACCGGTAGCCGTGCAGCCGCAGCAGTGAACGGAACGCCCAGCGGTAACCCTCCAGCGCGCAGAACGCGGCCTGCGGGATGCACATCGCCTCCCGGCACCGCTCGGCGTACGCCTCGAAGTCCGGCCCGGCCACCCACTGCGGACCGCCCCAGCGGCGCATGATCTCCCCGACCGCCGCGGCGCCGTCGCGGGTCAGCACGTGCTCGTAGCGGGGTAGCTGGAACTTCAACGCCGGGGTGGAGGCGGTGAACTGCCCGCGCGGGTCGGCGAAGATGGCGGCGCGCAGCCGCAGCGGGTGCGGCGCCCCCAGCACCACGAGCCGGCGAACCAGGGACGGGTGGAACGAGGCCACCGTCCAGGCCACCATGCCACCGAGGCCGCTGCCGACGATCGTTGCGGATCGTTCACCGAGCGCGCGGATCAGCCCGGCGATGTCGGCGGCGAGGGTGTAACCGTCGTACCCCCGGGGTGGTTTGTCGCTGGCGCCGTAGCCGCGCAGGTCGACGGCGACCGCCCGGAAGCCGGCGTCGGCGATCGCCGGCAGCATCTGGTGCCAGGCCCACCAGTGCTCCGGGAAGCCGTGCAGGAAGAGCACCATCGGCCCGGTGCCGGCCTCGACCACGTGGAACCGGCTGCCGTTGGCGCCGACGAAGCGGTGCGTCCACGGCCCCTCGGTGAGGACACAGGACTCGTCGACGGCTCCGTCGCGCTGGTCGGTCATGGCAGACAGCCTAGGACCCGGTTGCCGCAGGTGGCCCTGGTGGTCTTGCTGAACAGGGGAAAGTCCCGGGTTGTCCCGGACCGGGGCCAGGGGAGCCGGCTCGACCAACTCGGTCCGGCCGTCCGGGAGGTGTCGCAGAAAGGGCGACGCCCGGGCAGGTGACCTGCCCGGGCGTCGCTGGTTGGTGCGGGATCAGTGGTCAGCTGACCCGGATCTTCATCGAGGTGCCGTCCTGCTCCAGAACCTTGATCTTGACACCGGCCGCGGGGAGCTTGACGCCGTGGTTCGGCAGCTCCTCGTAGAAGTACTTCTTGGTGTCGTCGAACAGCGGCACAGCGGCCTGGCCACGGATGTACTGCGGCTGGCTGTCGAGGTGCAGGGTGAACGAGTCCGCCTTGTTCAGGCTGAACGGTGCGTCGTACATCTGGACGCGGGCCCGCCACGGAGCGCCGGTCAGGTTGTAGATCGGGCGCGGGTGCGCGTCGATGTACAGGTTGCGACCCTCACCCGGGTGACCGCCCGGGTTGGACGCCGACGCCGGGGCGGTGTTGTTGTCCGACCAGCGGGTGTTCCAGTACGAGATGAGCAGGCCCTCCTGGTACGCGTAGTGGTCCACCCAGTCCGGGCGGGTGTTCGCGTAGCCGAAGAAGTACGGGCCGGTCTTCAGGTACTTGTCGTACGAGACGTAGGACCGGTTGCCGGCGATGTAGAAGTTGTCGAACTCGTCGGTGTAGGTCGCGCCGACGATCTCCCACTCGTCGAGCGCCCAGCCGGCGTCGGTCTCGGCGCCGTCGCTGAGCACGGTCTGACCGTCGGCGGTCACGGTGATCGCGTCGCCGAAGAAGCCGCCCTCGGAGACACCACCGTCGGTGACGTAGTGCAGGCGGACCTGCGCCACCTTGCCGGCGACCGAGGTCAGCGGAACGTTGATGTCCGCCCAGGCGCCGTTGCTGGTGCCGGCGAGGGCCGGACGGCCAGCGCCGTCGACCCCGATCGGCTGGCCGTTGACAGTGCCGTCCAGGTCGGTCCAGGTCTGACCGCCGTCCGTCGACGCCTCGAAGTAGAGGAAGTCGTAGCCGGCCTCGATGGCGTACTTGCCCTTGAGCGACATCGCCGCCGCGGACTTGCCGGTGAGGTCGAACGTCCTCGTCATCGTGCCGTCGAGGTTGTCCTTGTTGCCGGAGAAGTACTGCTTGGAGCCCTCGAACGGCGCGCCGTAGTTGAAGGTGTATTCCCGCTTCGGCAGCACGACCACGACGGCCTGCGCTTCCTTGGAGTTGTACTCCTGCGGGCCGAGCTTCAGCGTCTGCTTCTGCCCGGCGTTGACCACCTCGTAGTCGAGCCAACCGAGCTGGAGCTTGTTCCACGCACCGAGGTCACCGCCCCGGTCGCCGATGCCGACGTCGTTCTTGGCGCCGAGCCGGCTCTGGGCCATCAGGGTCCAGTGCTCGTTGCTGTTGTCCGCCGGGCCGTAGTCGTCCGGGAGGCCCAGGTCGTGGCCGTACTCGTGGTAGAACACGCTGCGGCCGCCGTTTTCCGGCTGGATCGTGTAGTCGCGGATCCAGACGCCGGTGTTGCCGATCTGGGTGCCGCCGATCGGGAAGTTCGGCGGGCCGACGGGCGAGCTGTTGAACGCCGACCAGCGGTGGCTCCAGATCGCGTCCTCACCCTGCTGCGGGTCACCGTCGGCCTGGTCGCCGCCGGAGTGGACGATCTGGAAGTGGTCGATGTAGCCGTCCGACTCGTTGAAGTCGCCGTCACCGTCGTAGTCGAAGCGGTCCCACTGGTCGAAGGACTTCATCTCGGTGGCGATCTGCGCGTCCGTCCGGCCCTTGGCCTTCTGGTCGGCGACCCACTGGTCGGCGGCGTCGCGGATCAGCGCCCAGGTGTTCGAGCAGACGTTGTCGCCGCAGACGGCGGGGTCGCCGGTCGGGTCGTCGTCGGCCTTCGGGTCGTCGGAGCGACCGTAACGGGCCTCGTTGTACTTGACCTTGACCCAGTCGGTCACCTCACCCTCGACGGTGTAGCGACCCGAGGACTGCGCCTCGTAGTACTGCTTGAGCGACTCGTCGCCCGGGTTGGTGCCGAAGTAGATCTGGCGGAAGTGCTCCGGGCTGAAGTCCGGCTGCCAGATGGTGGAGTTGTCCACGGCCCGGTTGGGCTCGGGGATCTTGTTGTGCAGCGGACCCTCGAACGTCGCCGGTCCGGCGATGTCCGGGTTCATGTCCTTGTCCGGGTAGGACGGGTGCCGCTCGTCACCGAACTCGGCCAGGATCACGAAGATCTTGTCGGTCCGCTCACGCTTGAGCTCGACGTACTGATCCCTGGTCTGCTGGCCGCCACCGGCGGCGGCGCGGGCGTTGGCACCAGCCCCGCCGGCCTTGCCGACCTTGCCGACCTTGACGACCGTGCTGCCGTTGCGCTCGATCGGCTTGCTGCGCCCGCTCAGCACGTCAGCGAGACCCTGCTCACGCAGCTCGCGGCGCTTCTCCTCGAGCTTGTCGGGGAGTTCGTCCTTCAGCGCCTGTGGTTCGGCAGCGGCCGGTGCCGCTGCCGGCAGTTTGGGCTGCGGGGCGGCCGAGGCGGACGGGCCGAACGCCAGGCCAGTCGCCGTCAGTGAGAGCCCGAGCAGACCCACTGCGACTTTGCGCACGTGGTACCTCCGGTGTGAGGGAACCGGCCCAACGGGGGTACAGGCCGGTGGGAGATCGATCCCACTAGTGGGACCAATGGTGAACATAGACACTGCCGGGACGGGTGGGAAGACGGACGCGTCGATTTGTAGCAAGATTTTGTTGGGAACGCTTTTCACCGTCACACATCTGCGCTTCATCAGGGACGTTGACCAGCGCGTACCCGACGACTCGGATGGCAACGACCCATTTCGATCAACGTGTTCGGAGCACGACAGTGGGGCCGGCAGCGTCTCCGCCACCGGCCCCACCGTTCAGTTGTTGATCTGCGAAACCGCTACTTCTTCGCGGGGGTCACGTAGATCGTGGCGGACGAGTTGTCCCCGGCCGCCTTCTTGACGGTAAGCGAGACGCCGTAGTTCACGCCCTGGTCACCGGGGTTTCCGGTGCCCAGCACGATCGCGCCACCGCCGAGGGTCACGCCGTAGAACTCCGGCGCCGGGCTACCGTCCGGGTTGGTGACCCGGGTGGTGTACGGCGCGTTGTCGCGCGACGGCAGGACCACCGACGCGTCGTTGTCCCGGGCGTACGCCGCACCGTCGCGCATCTCGATGCCCGGGTACCAGCCCTTGGCGTCGTTGAACGACTTCACCGGCGGCAGCCCCTTGAACCTGGTGCAGTACGAGCTGTACGGCTCGTCCGCCGCTTCCAGGCACTCGTTGAACGGGTACGTCCGCTGTAGCGAGAAGGCCGCGTTCGACGACTGCGGGCGGCTGGGCAGGTTGTCCGTCACCGACGGGTCCTTCACCGCCGCCTCGCCGGTGCGGCGCAGCGGGTCGAAGTGCGAGTCGACGATGAGCAACCCGCCCTTGGCCCCGTAGCTGGGCAGCGAGGTCATCTGCCCGGTGACGTGGTTGACGTCGCCGAGCGCGGTGTCCCGGTACCAGACCAGCATGCCGGGCGCGTTGTACGAGATCCGGTCGACCTTCCACGCCTCGTGGGAGTAGATGGTGTCGTAGGTGTACCGCAGGCCCTCGTCGAAGCCGTCGAAGTTGCGCCACTCCGCCAGGTAGTACTGGGCGTGGATCTCAGTGCCGCTGGAGACCTTCCAGCCCGCGCCGTTGGTGTCGACGAAGGTGCCGCCGGTGGCCGTCCAGCCGTTGTCGCCGCCCTCGACGTCGTCACTCCAGGTGGTGGCGCCACCGCCGGTGACCGAGAAGTCGTCGACGAACCAGTTGCGCTCCTCGAACGCCTCGTCGGTGGCGAGGCGCAGCCGCACCTGCACGGTCGTCCCGGCGTACGCCGACAGGTCGACGTAGTCGTGCCGCCAGCCGTCGGTGCTGCCGGTCAGGCCGTACTTCTTGCCGCCGAAGTCGTTCATCCGGCCGTTCGGGTCCGGGTAGCCGTCCGGCGTGGTGACCACGGTGCCACCCTCGTCGTACACCTTCTGCTCGGTCCAGGTCGTACCGCCGTCGGTGGAGAGCTCGACGAAGCCGAAGTCCCAGTCCTCCTCGATGATGTAGTTGTTCCACATCCAGAACTTCGAGTCGGCGGCCGCCGGCACGTCGACCGAGCGGCTCAGCTTGACGTCGGCCCACTCCTGGTCGTTGTTGCTGTGCCACATCTTGGTGCCGCTGTGCGGGGTGGCCAGCGTCGTCACCTTGTCCGGCAGGTCGACCTTGATGCCGTCCTCGGAGTCGATCGGGGTACGCGACGTCTGGCCGAGCTTCACCTCGCGGGGGTTCGACCCGGGGCGGATGGTCAGCGGGTCGGCCCAACCGAGCACCCACTTGTCCCAGATGCCCATGTGCGTCGGCAGCGCCTGGAAGATCTCACCCGAGTGCGAGCCCGAGGCCATCAGGTCCCAGAAGTCCACGTCGGAGTCGGCGTTGCCGGACGTGTCGTAGAGGTCCGGCAGACCCAGGTCGTGGCCGAACTCGTGTGCGAAGACGCCGACGCCGGCGTCCTCCGGCTGCACGATGTAGTTCGACGCCTTCAGGTTGGTGCCCGGGATGGTGTAACCACCGGCGACAGTGGAGGAGTGCGCCCACACGGCGTACACACCCTCGGCGCCGCCGCCGCGGGACTTGCCCTGACCGGCGTGCACCAGCACGAGGTGGTCGATCACGCCGTCCGGCTCGAAGACGTTGCCGTCACCGTCGCGGTCGGCCTGGTCCTCGATGTCGTAGTCGGCCCAGGGGAAGTCCGGGTCCTTTGCGACGAGCGCGTCGATCGCGTCGGTCGCCAGCCGGCCCGCGCCGGCCGGGTTGTCCGGGTGGCCGTTCATCGACTGCTCACGGCCGGGAACCCAGGCGCCGGTCTCGTCCTGGAAGCAGCGGTTGGCCGCGTACCAGCCCTCCGAGTGCGGCACGGTGATCCACGGGCTGGCCTGCCCGTCCACCGTGTACGCGTTCTTGGACATCTCCAGGTACATGTTGTGCATGGTGCGACCGGACAGGTCGATGCCCTTTTTGCCGTCCGGGCCCTTCAGGTCCGTGCGGACCCGCTCGGTGATGCCCTTCTTGCTGTACAGCATCTTGTTGTAGTGCGACGGCGAGAAGTTCGGCACCCACATCGAGTTGTTGTCCTGATGGGGCAGGCGCGCTGGGTCCGGGATCTTGTTGTGCTTCGGGCCGTTCTGCACCGTGCCGGGCACGCAGGTGCGGTCCTCGAACACCGTCTTGGGGACCATGACGTCGGTGAAGTCGTCGTTGGCCTTGTCGTTGAACTCCACCAGCAGCGTCAGCAGCTTCGCCGTCTGGGTGGTCGGCGCCTTCTTGAACTTGCGGGGGTTCTGGCCGGTCTTCAGCGACTTGGCCTCGTCCTTGGCGAGCTGCCGTGCCGCCACCGGGTTGCCCCGGGCGTGCTTCTGGTCGAACTCACGCGCGGACTCCACGGCAGGGGTGTAGATGCCACCCTTGCCCTTCACCTCACGGCCGGCGGTGTCCGGCTGCACCTCGGGTTCGGCGTAGTTGATGTAGTACTCGTCCGCCCCGATCACCGCCCGGGGGGTGTCGGACGAAGGCTTGGCGGCCGCGCTGGCACTCACGGTCAGTGACGTGGCCGCGAGGGCGATGACGGGCAGCGCGACGAGTAGTCGTCGGCGCGACCCCGGACGGGAGTTTCTGTTCATGCCACTCCGTTTCTCGGCAGATGTTGTCAGCCGGACCCGGTGCGCGGTGGAGCCATCGGGGCCGCCCAACGAGCGTGAAACTAAATGACGAACAACCCGTACGGCGGGAACGTGATCGATGCGTTATCTGTTTAACCGACGTATCACATCGGCGCTGCGGGCGTACCTCCACAAAAGACAACGGTGGGTGACGGCCCGTCCGGACCGCCACCCACCGCTGGGGTACGCCTACCGTCAGTCCTCGTCGGACTTTGTGCCACCCATCCCCGAGGAGATCAGCTCCATCACCGAGGAGTCCTGCAACGTGGTCACGTCGCCCAGCGACCGGTTCTCCGCCACGTCCCGCAACAGCCGGCGCATGATCTTGCCGGAGCGGGTCTTCGGCAACTCCGGCACCAGCATGATCTGCCGCGGCTTGGCGATCGGGCCGAGCGTCTTCGACACGTGGTTACGCAGGTCGGCGATGAGCTGCTCGCCCGCGTCACCGGTGATGTCCGTGCTGCCCCGCGGGATGGCGAACGCGACGATCGCCTGACCGGTGGTCGGGTCGGTCGCGCCGACGACCGCCGCCTCGGCCACCGACGGGTGCGACACCAACGCCGACTCCACCTCGGTCGTCGAGATGTTGTGCCCGGACACCAACATCACGTCGTCCACCCGGCCGAGCAGCCAGATGTGCCCGTCGTCGTCCTTCTTCGCACCGTCGCCGGCGAAGTACATGCCCTGGAAACGCGACCAGTACGTGTCGATGAACCTGTCGTCGTCACCCCAGATGGTGCGCAGCATCGACGGCCACGGCTCGCGCAGTACCAGGTAGCCACCACCACCATTCGGCACCGGCTGGCCCTGGTCGTCCACCACGTCGGCCACGATGCCCGGCAGCGGCGTCATCGCCGAACCCGGCTTGGCGGCGGTCACCCCCGGCAACGGCGAAATCATGATGGCGCCCGTCTCGGTCTGCCACCAGGTGTCCACGACCGGCAGTTCGCCCCGGCCGACGTGCTGCCGGTACCACATCCACGCCTCCGGGTTGATCGGCTCGCCGACGCTGCCCAGCAGGCGCAGCGACGACAGGTCGAAACCGGCCGGGATGTCGTCGCCCCACTTCATCATCGTGCGGATCAGGGTGGGAGCGGTGTACAGGATGCTCACCCCGTACTTGTCGACGATCTCCCAGAACCGGCCCTTGTGCGGCGTGTCCGGGGTGCCCTCGTACATCACCTGGGTGGCGCCGTTGGAGAGCGGGCCGTACACGATGTAGGAGTGCCCGGTGACCCAGCCGATGTCGGCCGTGCACCAGTAGACGTCCGTCTCCGGCTTCAGGTCGAACACCGCGTGCGTGGTGTACGACACCTGGGTGAGGTAGCCGCCGGTGGTGTGCAGGATGCCCTTCGGGCGGGCCGTGGTGCCGCTGGTGTACAGGATGAACAGCGGGTGCTCGGCGTCGAACGGCTGCGCGGTGTGCTCGGCCGACGCCGTCTCCACCGTCTCGTGCCACCAGTGGTCCTTGTCCGACCACGCCACGTCCTCACCGGTGCGGCGGACCACGAGGACGTGCTCCACCGACGGGGAGTTCGCCACCGCCTCGTCCACCGTGGGCTTCAACGCCGACGGCTTGCCCCGCCGGTAACCACCATCCGCGGTGATCACCACCTTGGCGCTGGCGTCCTGGATCCGGTTGCTCAACGAGTCGGCGGAGAAGCCGCCGAAGACCACACTGTGCGCGGCGCCGATCCGGGCGCACGCCAACATCGCCACCGCCGCCTCCGGGATCATCGGCAGGTAGATCGCCACCCGGTCGCCGGCGGTCACCCCCAGATCGGTGAGCGCGTTCGCCGCGCGGCAGGTCAGAGCGTGCAGGTCCGCGTACGTGATGGTGCGGGTGTCGCCCGGCTCGCCCTCCCAGTGGATCGCCACCTTGTCGCCCAGACCCGCCTCGACGTGCCGATCCAGGCAGTTGTACGCGACGTTGAGCTGCCCACCCACGAACCACTTCGCGAACGGCGGGTTCGACCAGTCGAGCACCTCATCCCACTTCTTCGACCAGGCCAGCCGATCGGCCTGCTTCGCCCAGAAGGCCAGCCGGTCGGCCTCAGCCTCGGCATACGCGTCGATGGTGACGTTGGCGTGCGCGGCGAGTTCGGCCGGCGGGGGGAACTGGCGCGTCTCGTTCAGCAGATTGGCCAATGCCTCGCTCATGCCGTGGCTCCTCATCTTCGGGGTGACCTGCGTCTCGATGGCACGAGGGTAGTCGCGGAGCCCTCGGCCGGCCACGGCTGCCCACTGCGTCGCGCCGAGTGGCCCCCGCCGCGCGCCCGGCGGCCCGTCCCTCCCGTCCCCGCCGGGGTCACCGCGCGACGCGCCTTGATCGACACGGGTTCCGTAAAGTCGCGGTGTCCAGGGGAGGCGGATACCCCGACTTCACGAAACCCGTGTTGACCTTGCCCGTGCCGGTTCGGGTCGGGTGGTCCGGGTCGCCTTGCGGGCGGGTGCGGCCCGCCGGGCCGGGCCGGGTCGTTAGCGTGGCGGGGTGACGACCGACCCGCTCGCGCCCCTGCTCGCGCTCGCCGACATCACCGCCGCCGTCGAGCAGGCCCGCGAGCGGTTCGACCAGGCGCTCGGGCACCGGGCGCTGCGCCGGCACGGTGGGCAGGTCGCCGCCGAGGTCAGCCTGCGCTCCGCGGTGGCCAGCGCGACCCTTGAGGGGGCCCGGCACGAGCGTGAGGCGGTCCGGGCGGGCACCGTCACCGACCCGGTGCTCCAGGGGGCGCTGCGGGTCGCCGGGGCGCTGCCAGGGCTGAGCGAGCTGTGGCCGAAGGCGCCCCGCCAGGCCCTCGCCAAGCTGCACGTACTCGCCGCCCGCGACATCGTCCCCGAGGCCGAGCTGGGCCGGCCGGTGGCCGACCCCGTGGTCGCCACCCGGCTGGACGGGCTGGCCGGCCTCGTCGCCGGCGGCACGAAGGTCTCCCCGTTGGTGCTCGCCGCGGTCGTGCACGGGGAATTGCTGAACCTGCGCCCGTTCGCCGGGCCGTCCGGCGTGGTGGCCCGGGGGGCCGCCCGGCTGGTGCTGCTCGCCAGTGGCCTCGACCCGCGTGGCCTGCTCGCCGTCGACGTCGGGCACCACGAGCGGGAGCCCGAGTACGTCGGCGCGGCCGGTGCCTTCGCCACCGGCACCCCGGACGGGCTGCGCTCCTGGCTACGTCACTACATGGCCGCCGTCGAGGTCGGCGCCGACCAGCTCACCGCCATCGGAGACGAGATCCTCGCCGCCGCCTGAGGGGTGCTCAGTCCCGCCGCGTCACCCGGTTGACCTTGGCTTGCAGCGCCCGGCGGGCGATCGGCCCGAGATCGTCGACGATCTCCATGAGGAGCGCGAGCTGGTCGAGCGCGGCCATCGCCCGGTCGGCGCCCGCCGGGTCCACGCCGTCGTAGAGCTCCAGCCCGATGAACGCGGCCGAGACCGCGCGGGCCAGCCCGGGCACGTCGGCGACCTCGGCGAACGGGGAACCGGCGAGCAATCTCCGCAGCACCGCCTCGATCTCGTCCACCCACAACTGGAGCGCTCCGGCGGTCGGGGCGGCCATCCGTTGGTCCGCCTGCGCCCCCGCCAACATCTGGGCCAGGAAGGTGACGTTGCCGAGCCGGCGTTCCTCCTCGTGCAGCGCCCGCCCGACGGCGAGCAGTTCGCGCAGCGACCCGGCCGAGGCCAGCCGGGCCGACCACTGCTCGACCCGCGCGGCCGTGCTGACCCGGCAGGCCGCCGCCAGCAGGTCGTCCACAGTGCCGAAGTGGTAGAAGACGAGCGCCTGGTTCACGCCGGCGGCGGCGGCGATGGTGCGGGCGGAGACGCCGGCGATGCCGTGCTCGCGGATGGCGGCGATGGCGCCGTCGAGGAGGCGTTGCTTGGTGTCGGCCATGTCTCTCCTCTCGGGCGGGCCGGATGCGGCGCTGTGATCATCGCATCGGTCACGAGTTGGGCCAGCCAGGCGACTCCGGGCAGTCGTAGCGTCCAGCCGACGAACGCCCAGCCGAGGTGGACATGTTCGAGTCCGCGGGCGACGGCGGCCAGGCCCCGTTCCGTATGGCCGTCGCCGCCCACGTACTCCGCCCGCCACAGCACCTGCTCGTGCTCCCGGGCCGGTCGGATCCGCAACCCGACCGGATGCCGCCGGGCCAGCATCCGCCAGGTGGCCGCGCAGGGCCCGCAGCCGTCGTCCAGCCAGAGCACCGCCGCCGGCTCGCAGGAGTACGGCCGCCAGCGCGGCCACCAGTCGCGTACCTGCCGTCGGTAGGACCGCCAGGATTCGCCGTACCGCGTCCGCAGGTCGTGTTGCTCGTGCGGTCCGGCCACCGCTGCGCCGAACGCTGCAGCGGACAGCGCCGCGAGGACCAGGGCGACGCTCCGGGTGACCGCCGCGACGAACAACAGCAACACCACGGCGGCGAGCTGCATCGGGTTGGCCAGATACGCGTACGGGCCGGTGGTGACCAGACGACGGGGCGGGTCCCACGGGTACGGGGTGCCACCACCCCGGGCGGCGAACTCCACGACGGCGGCCACCGCCGGCGCGGCCACCAGCACGGTCAGCTGCGCCACGACCAGCATCCCGGCGCGGTCCAGCTCGACCAGCCCGGCCCACGACCCGTCGCCCACCTCGAAGGCCAGCGTGGGTATGAGCCAGAGCAACAGGGCGGCGAAGACTCCCACCTGCAGTGACGTCCGCGCGCCCAGGTGCCGGCGGTCGGCGCAGAACCGACCGAGCAGTTGCGCGGGCAGCGCCACCACGACCAGCCCGACCACCTCCCCGACGAGCCAGTGCGGGCCGAGGCTGACCAGCGGATGCAGCGCCGGCATCGCCACCGCGTCCACCCACAACAGCAGACCCAGCGCGACTGGCAGCGGCAGCACCCGGCGCAGCAGCACCGGCAGTGGGCCCCAGAGGGCCGCCCAACCGATCCACAGGTCCACCGGCATCCCCCGGTACGCCCCGTCGACCGGGGCGAAGGCGTGCCAGCCGGCCAGGCCGGCGACCTCGTGCAGCGCGGCGATGCCGATCCCGGCGGTCAGGAACGCCAGCAGCCCCGCGGCCCGCACCGATCGGTCCCGCTCCCGGGCGCCGACGGCCAGCACGGCGGCCAGGGGGAGTGCCAGGCTCAGCCAGCGGGCGACAGTCACTCCAGCGCCAGCATGTCGAGAAGGTGCCCGACCCCGGCGCCGAGCAGCACCTGCTGCACCGGGCCGAAGTACCACGACGGGTCCAGACCCCGCGTGTAGTCGACCCGCACCCGGACCTCGGTGTGCCCGGGGTCGATCGCCCGCCAGCTCAGCTGCGCGTGCCGCCAGGTGAACCAGCGCGCGGTGATGGAGCTGTCCTCGACGAAGCGGAAGCCCACCCGCCCCGGTGCGGCGCTCTCCACCTCGGCCAGCAGGTGGCCGCCCGGCCCGTGCGCGCTGCCGTGGTAGCCGAACATCCACCGGTCGCCGACGTCGAGCCCGTCGCCGGTGACCTGACCGGGTGTGGGCACACCAAGGAGCCGCAGCGGCACGGACCGCACGTCGGTCGGCCGGGGGCCGGTGGTGAGACGCTCGGCCACCCGGTCCACCGGGAGCCCGACGACCCGGGTCACCTCGACCGTCTGCTCCGGGGCGACCCGGGCAGCGAGGCCGCTGCCCTCCAGACCGGGCAGGAGCAGCAGGGGTACGGCCACCAGGGCGTACGGGCGGTTGGCGTCCCGCAGGACGCGGATCAGCGCGGTGGTGCCGTGCGCCACCGCGTAGACCAGCGGGGCGGCCAGGAGAACGCAGATCGCGCCCTCGTGCAGTGCCACCGCCGCCAGCAGCAGGGCCATCGTGGTGGCCGCGAAGACCCTGCCGTGAGCCGTCCGACGGGGCGTGAGCGCGAGGGCGGCGGCCAGCAGCACTGGAAGCGCCACGAAGAGCACCGCGCTGTCGGCCCGGCCCTGGCGGACCACACCGACGAAGAGGACCACCCCGAAGAGGGCGATCAGGCCGGCCAGGATCCAGTGCGCGCTCGTGCGGCGCGGAGTCGGTTCGTCGTCGTCAACCATGCGGATCTCCCCGTCTTGAGCGGTCGCTCAAACGGAGCATACGACTTTTTGAGCGGTCGCTCAATTGCGTGGTCAGGCAGGAGCGACGCACTGAATCGGATAGACGACACTCGGCTTCGCGCTGCAGCGCCGCCGCCAGCGGATGGATCAAACGGTGGCTGCCGCACGTACCGCCGGACTGGGCCCGTCAGGCGGTGGTGGTGGAAGTGCGGGTGCGACGGTGCCGGCCGTACCAGGCGATGCCGATGGCCACGCCCACCCCGACCCCCAGCGCCGCCGCGGCCACCGGGACCGCCGGCCGCTCCCGCAGGCGCCGGCCCAGCGGGATCGGGTGCCGGAACTCCAACACCGGCCACGCGTTCTCCGACGCCAGCTTGCGCAACTGCCGGTCCGGGTTGACCACACTCGGGTGGCCGACGCACTCCAGAAGCGGACGATCGCTGTACGAGTCGGAATAGGCGTACGAATCAGCCAGGTCATAGTCCCGGGCGGCGGCCAACTCGCTGACCGCCTCCACCTTGCTCGGGCCGGCCGCGTAGAACTCGACCTCGCCGCTGTACCGGCCGTCCCGCACCGTCATCCGGGTGGCGATCACGTCGGTCACCCCGAGCAGCTCGCCGATCGGCCGGACCATCTCCTCACCCGACGCCGACACCAGCACCACGTCCCGCCCAGCCGCCTGATGCTCCACGATCAGGGCGGCGGCCTCGGCGTACACGTAAGGGTTGATCAGCTCGTGCAGCGTCTCCGCGACGATCTGGCGAACCTGCTCCACCTGCCAGCCCTTGCACAGCGCAGCCAGGTAGTCCCGTGTTCGGGCCATGGTCTGCTCGTCGGTGCCGCCCAGCCGGAACATCAGCTGCGCGTACGCCGACTTGACCACGTCACGCCGGGTGATCAGCCCATCCCGGTAGAACGGCCGACCGAACGCCAGGGCGCTCGACTTGGCGATGACGGTCTTGTCCAGATCGAAGAAAGCGGCACTTCGGCCCACGGCGCGAAAGTCTAGCCGGATGGTCTATCGTCGGCGGGTGCCCGGGGTCATGCCACCCCTCAGACCTGCGGGCCGGCAGCACCATCTCCGCTCCGCGTGATCACGCTCACACTCTGCGAGGAGATTTTCGCACTGAGTGGAGTCAGCACCACTCGACGTGACGGGTCCGCTCAGGCAGACTTGTCCGTACGACGAGCTTTCACATCCTCGAAACAGGCAGACCCTCAGCGGTTGCACCCCCCGTGGCCGCTGAGTGGTTCGGCTCGACCCCCCCGGAGCCGAACCTCCGACGACCCCCGTCTCCCCCCGACGGGGGTCGTCCCTTTCCCGGGGAGCGCTCCCGACCAGATGAAGGCACACCTCCCGGGTCAGCCGGTCGAGGCGACGGGCGGAAAGTCAGCGAATCGTCAGCGAAGGTCAGCCGGACCCGGTCGGCGTAGTCCTCGGGCGTGTGCGTGTACCGGTCCAGCGTCGTCGACGCCTTCTCATGCCCTGGCCCGGCAGCATCCGCACGGTCAGCTCATCGCCCCACCGGTCGCAGCGCACCCGCAGCAGCCGAGGCACATACCGGTCACCGCCGAAGACCGTCGCCAGCCTGCAGGTGGCCATGACCGACGCCCACCGAGGCCGGTAGACCACCAGGGCGCGGACTCGGGCAACGAGCGGGTACCAGCCGAATCGCAGCCACGACGACGGGTGCCACCGCCACCAGACCACGCAGCCGACGGCGACCGCCGCGAGCACGCCGGCCAGGACGAGGCCCCCGAGCTCGACCCGCACCCACAGCGCGAGGCCCGCAGGCACGGTGATCCACCAGTATCGGGCCGCCAGCACGGCAAGGCGGACCAGACCCCGACCCAGCCACCAGCAGCCAACCCGGAACCCGCCACGCGGGAAGACGCACGTTCATCGGCGCGACGGGGATCTTGTCCCCCGGAATGATATTGATCAGAGGCGCAGGTCACCGCCCTGACCGCGACGGCCACGGCCACGGCCACGGCCCAGCGTCGAGACGCAGGACCGGCACGACATCCGGCGCAGATCGAACCGGCGCGGCTTCACCCACCGGCAGCAACGCGGGCAACGGATCGCGGAAACCGAGCCGAGAGCGGGCGGCAGCTGCAGCGCTGAACGGATCGCCGCTTCCACCTCCCGGTAGGCGTGTCGCAGGCCCCCCAGGTGGAGGCGGAAGACCACCAGCAGCGCGCCGGCCAGCAGCGGCACGGCAATGATCAAGGCAGGGTGAACTACGGTGGGCATCACGCCCTCCTTCATCAGACGAGGGATGGGAGAGCGCGGGAGCGGGCCGGGACTCTTGGCGGGGAAACGACCCGCCCCGCGCGCCAAACAGCGACCGATCAGGCAGCCATCGAACCCGGCAGCACCGACGCCGGACGAATAGCGCTAGCCCGCAGCGAGTACGCCATCCGGGAGCGACAGTCACCCGAAGACCGCCCGGGCTTGCACCGCTGCGAATCCACATACGGGGTCAAGGTCAAGCCTTCGAACTCCACAGCCGGCGGGTAACCCGGCACCGTCGACGGCGGCGGCACTGGCTGCTGCGGCGCGACCACCTTCACCTTCACCTCAGTCGACCGGCCGAACTTTCCCGCTTCCGGGTCCAGGTCCATCACCCGCACGACCCACACCCGTTCCCCGGTTTCCTTGTCCCGGGCCTGGTTGTCCGCTTCACTACGCCGCTCAAAGTCGATCTGCGGCGATACTCCGAGGCACAGCGCCCCGGCGGGGAAGACGTACTCGGACGGGACCGGCACCTTCAACGTCATCGGAACCACTTGGGGCAACCTCCTAGCCTCACCAGTCGCCATCCGGACAACGGTTGGTCTTACAAGCTACGCCAGCTTGTAAGTACAGGCAAGGCAAATGTGAGTCCGCCGCACAATGTGGAGAGTTCGGCGAGGAGGAAGGCAGAAGATGGATATCGAGGCGCTACTTCCCAGTCCTCGTACCCCGCGTGATTACCTGGCTCTCGCCACGGACCCACGGGTTGACGTCGAAGGACTACGGGTCCTCGCTCGGAACCCGTTCTCCTTCGTGCGACTGGCAGTCGCATCGAACATCCGCAGCGATGCATCCGTCCTGACGGAGCTGCTGATGGGCGAGTTCTCCCAGTGGGATCGAAACCGCCTGCTCTGGATCGTCGCTGGCCATCCACAGGCAGGCCGGGTCGTGCTACTCAACGTCCTAAGCCAGGTCGCCTTGCTGCTTGCCCAGCGGGACGTCAGGCCCTACGCCGCCGCGATCGCCCTAGCCAGCCGGCCCGAGCTGACGCCGAACGAGGTCCGCCGCCTTCAAAATTTTCCCGGCGCTTCGAGGCGTATGCGCCGGGGAGCGGAAAGGGCTATCGCGCGCCGGAGCGGCCGGGATGCGGGTGCTGCCTCTCAGGACAGCGCGTAGATGTCTTCGATCTCATGCCGACTACCTGGCATCACCAGGATCGACGTCATGATCGGGTCACCGGATGATTGATGAACAGTGATGACAACGCTCATGACCGACTCGTCGGCTGGCACGGCCAACGCCTCAGCTTCGACCTCGCTGACCCGGCGGGCAGTCATGCGCTCGGTGGCGTAGTCAGCCCGCAGGCCCTTGTGGCGGGCAATGAGGTCAAGCAGGCCGCCCGGGATCGGCTCCGCCTTGGTGATCGCGGTCCCGACCGCGATGTCCACTGGGACGAACGTGGCGACGAGGTCCACCGGCCCCGCCTCGGAAACGGTACGGCGGCGCCGCTCGTAGACCGGCGTACCCTCCGGGATCTCCAACTCCGCCGCGATGCGCGGGGAGGCGAGCACCGGGCCGACGTGCAGGATCTCCGTCTCTCCGGTCTCGTCCAACTCCACCGCGTCGCGGGCGTAGTCGGGTGAGGTACGGCCGGAAGCTGGCCGGCCGCGTACGAAGCTGCCCTTGCCCTGCTGCGACTCGATCCAGCCATCCTGCTTAAGGATGCCCAGCGCCTTGAGCACCGTCGGGCGAGAGACCCCGAACTCCGTGCAGAGCTGGTTCTCCGACGGCAGCGCAGCACCCGGGGTGTAGTCGCCATCTTCGATGCGCTTCCGCAGCGTGTTCAACACGCGCAGGTATTTCGGCGTCGGAACCTCGTACGCCATCAGTTGCACCCAGCCTTGGGTCGGTAACTAGTAAATACAGGACCAGTCACTTGTCAGCATTTGCAGGACAGCTAGAACCTATCTAGGCAACCTTGCAGGATTCAAGCTGTCCGCTTCCCGGCGCAGACGATGCAGCGCCCAACGACGTCTGACGGGTGTGCTGGTTAAGCTGCGCCTGAGCAGTCCGGGGCTGGTCACGCAGGGCCACTGACAGATGTGTAGTCATCCGCCGGTCCCTCAGGCAGCAGGAAGCTTGCGCGCACCAGGATTCGCGCCTGCCGGCCGTGGCGGCCGGACGGACCGATCCTGACCCCCTCGACCCAAATCCACTCATCGTCCGAAGGGCGGTGGGCCACCAGCCGAACTCCAGTCACCCACAACGTCACCGGCCCGTCCGACGGCAGGAGTCGATCGGCCGTGTCGATCTCCAGTACCGCGCCGAGTCGTATCCGAACATCAAACACCGCGTCTCCTCGTCACCGGCGCCACGTTGCGAGGCGGCGCGTTGTCGGTCTTGCCTGGCTGGACCTGAAGGCCGGCGATCTGCACGAAGACCTCCCGCCGCGCCAGCGCCTTGCCGCTCGCCGGGTTGATGGAGTAGCCGGTCAGCCACACCCAGCCGTCATAGGTCGGCTTGTCGCACACCGAGGTCACCCGCAACCACAGCACCCGATCGCCGCCAAACTGCACCGACGCCCGACCATCGATCAGCACCAGGTCACCCGGTACGGGGACAACTGGCCGGCGCGGCGTCGGCGTGCGAAGCGCCGAGGCGGGCGGGCTATTCACGGGCCGTCGTTCGGGTCGCGGCCCCACACCAGCACCCACCCCGGGCCAGCCTCAGCAGGTCGCCGCGCGACCGGAACCCGCGCAGTCCAGGCAGGACCGTCGGGCCAGAGATCGGGTCCGCTCCGACCCACGCCCCATCCCCCGGACAGCGGTGCGGGCGAGGGTGTACTTCCAGCCCGCGCCCGAGCAGGATTGGCAGTTGCTCGATACGTTCAGCCCCGTCATGCAGACAGGTTGTGGCACAAACCGCCCAGCAACCCGGAAAATCCTTCCGGGGTTGCAGCCGGCCGAGGGGAGACGGTGAACCAGTGCGCGGAAGAACCAACAACCTGACCATCGGCGAACGCGTCGCCTGGTACCGCTACCGACGCGGCCTGTCCCAGGAAGTCCTCGCCGGACTCATCGGCCGCACCGCCGACTGGTTGGGCAAGATCGAGAACAACCGGATCGAGCTGGACCGGCTCTCCGTCATCAAGTCCCTCGCCGAAGTCCTGGACGTCTCCCTCGGCGACCTGCTCGGCGAACCCTCGCTGCTCGACTGGACCGGCGACAGCGGCACCGCGACCGTCCCCGCCCTCCGTGCCGCCCTGATGGACTACCGCGCCCTCGGCCCCTTCGGCAGCGACACGGACGCGGAGCCAACGAGCGTCGCTGTGCTCAGGAAGGAGGTAGGCGCCCTCTGGGATGCCTACCAGGACTCCCGTTTCGGGTACGTGACCGGCCGCCTGCCCGAGCTGCTGCACCGCGCCCAGGCCGCCGCCGACCACCACGACGGCGACGGCCAGGACCAGGCTCGTCGGCTTCTCGGCTTGGCGTACCAACTCGCCGCTACCCAGCTCACCAAGCTTGGAGAGAGCGACCTGGCATGGATCGCCGCCGACCGCGGCTTGGCCGCCGTCCGACCCACGGGTGACCCTCTCGTCACCGGCTCCCTGTTCCGCTCCGTCGGACATGCCCTGCACGCCACCGGCCGCTACACCGAAGCTGTACGCCTCACCGAAGACGCCGCCGGCTACCTTGAGCCCTACCTCAAGCACGCCACACCAGCGCTTCTCTCCGTATACGGGACGCTGTTCCTCTCCGGCTCGATGGCCGCAGCCCGCTCGAACGACGCCACCACCACCCGTACCTTCCTCGCCGCCGCCGACCAGGCCGCCGCCCAACTCGGAGCCGACGCCAACCACCTATGGACCGCGTTCGGCCCGACCAACGTCGCCATCCACCGTGTCGCCACCGCCGCCGAGCTGGGCGACCTACAAGTCGCCATCGACCTCGGCCCGCGCGTCGACACCGCCGGGCTACCGATGGAGCGTCGGGTACGGCACGCCCTCGAAGTCGCACGCGCCTACAGCGCGTGGAACCGCGTCGACGATGCCCAGGCCGTCATCCTCGACGCCGAACAGATGGCACCCGAGCAGGTTCGGCACCACTTTCTCAGCCGCCAACTCGCGCTGACCTGGATCCGACGGCAGCGCGGCAAGCCCTCGGCCGAACTGGTCGGCTTGGCCCAGCGACTCAAGGTGCTCGACTGAACCCAGTCCATCTAGGCTGCCCTGGTGACGGCCAACGAGATGCCACCCATGGCAACCCCACGCGTCGCCGCCGGCGCCCTCTTCTTCAACGACGAAGGCCACGTGCTCCTCGTACGCCCCAGCTACAAGAAGCACTGGGACATCCCCGGCGGCTACGTCGAACCCGGCGAGTCACCCCGAGCAGCCTGCATACGCGAAATCCAAGAGGAACTGGGCCTTACTCCGGCAGTCGGGCCGATGCTGGTCGTGGACTGGGCACCCGCCGAGCACGAAGGCGACAAGCTCCTCTTCATCTTCGACGGCGGATCACTCGGCGCAGAGCAGGAACGCGACATTCGCTTCGCAGACGGTGAACTTACCGAGTGGCGCTACGTGAGTGCAGGGTCCTTGGAACAGCACGGCCCGCCCCGGCTCGCCCGTAGGATCCGCACCGCTATCGCAGCGCGCAGTAACGGCGTGTCCGCGTATGCCGAACACGGCAGCGCAATCTAGACCGCAGTTTCGATACACAATCAAGGCGGCCCTGAACGGGCCGCACGCGCCGCCGCCTGGGCGCGCGTCCGTCGCTCCGCTGGCGCTCCGACTCCAGCCACGCAACACGCCCGGCGGCTGGCGCGGAAGCGGAAAGCCCAAGGGGCCGCCGCAGCACGACAGGCCGTTGACGAGTGAGGTGATGGGCCGGCAGCCGGCCGGGCCGCGCGGCCACGAGCACGCGCGGCGTAGGGGAGCGCACGCATGGCCGCGTCGGCGAGCTGGCGGCGGTCGCGGGATTGCGGTTACTGCGCCTCCGGCGGGGGCGCTCCGGCTCCAGGATGGCCGGGACCGTCGGCGGGTCACGGTCCACGGGTGGTTGCGGCAGCCATCCCGCCTGCCATCGACCCGGGCAAGCCGAGCAGACCACCGCCCGACCCGCCAGCGCCCGTATGAGCCGTCAAGGTCCGCTTGACATGGCGGGCCGGGCGGTAGCCCGCTCCCCAGAAGGGCGGGTCGATGGCAGACGGGATGGTGGGACGCTAACTAATCGTCATCCTCTAGCTCGCCAGTCGAGTCGAACATTGAGCCCTGCTGGTACTGCTGGCGTCTAGGAAGTTGGACTAGCTCCAAAGCCGACGGCTCGTATAGCCAGTACATCTGGCCTTCCCTGGACTGACGGCCGGATACTCGTATCGCTTTGCCCTCAATATGTGCCTGAATTGCCACATCGTAGGCGTCGTGGGGAATGCGAACTCGGATTTTATTGGCGGGTGACCCCTCAATGACGTTCAGTCGGATCACACCGACCGATCCCGGACTCGGCCTGTCGAGGAGCGTGACCGTGCCTAGTACGGTCACGTCGGACGGGGGCTCTGTTTGTGCGTATAGCGTCGATGCTCGCGTCAAGGCCGGGATATCGGGTGGCTCGAAGGTTACCGAAACCGGCTGCCTGAGCTCCGAGTCGCCCTGCATGGCGTGCCACGATACAGACACTTCTGCGCCATTGGAGCGTTCTACAAGACCAGTCAAGGATCGAGAAAGCTCGTATGACGCGCCATATTCGATTGCGTCCGTGAAGATTGCCACCGAACTGTGACGCCGGAAGTGGTCGACGGCGTCGCGTGTTGCGCTCAAGGCCGTTACTAACGTCTCAGCGACAGCCCTACCATTAAGTGGGGTGGTCAGGCCGGGTATTTCGAGGGTTGATCCGGTAATATCCTCAGTAGGCGTTAAGGCTGTGACAACATAGCTGCCAAGCTCAGTTTGACCCATCCGCACAGCTTCGAGATAGGCTTTAGCCGACGTTCTGTGACGTGCCCCGAAATAGGCTAGGCGTTGACGCTCCGCCTTCGCGGCGGCTTCTAACGCGCGTCCCGCAGCCTGCACCAGCGATTGACCAGAGGGCCACGGTATGGACCCGTGGGGGGTCGGCACATCCTTACGAAATCGCACCTTGTCGCCGACAACTGCGACATCGAGCTCCGTCAAAAGTTGGACCTCGCCGAGTCCAAGACGGGCCGCCGTTCCTCCTACAGCAACACGAAGGAGGTCCTCGTAGTCCTCCATTGCGGAGTTTAGAGGCACTATGACACTGTCGGTGCTATCGCTTGCCACCTCAGCCAGCCTGGCATACAGGCCTTCACGGCCACCAACGCGACTCCAGCCACGCTGTTCTAGATAGGTCAGGAGGCTTGCCGCGCTTATCCACGAACCCTTGAGTTCAAATACGTCCGAAGGCGCAGTCACGGCTTTCCTCCCTTCCCAATCCGCTCCATCATCCCACATAGTGAAAGATCGTCAAAGACTTGGTTGGTCGGAACGCGTACCGAAGTTTTTTCTACCCCCGTGACTGGGTGGCTCTCAAGATTGACCCAGTAGGCACAGTGGCGGATCGTGAAGTCGCTAGGCGAAGCCTTCACCCAACTGGCGAGCTCACGTGGCAGAATCATCACCACTAGAATGCTCGGGATTGTGACGGGAGATCTCGCTAGCTTTTTCAGGTGAGCATTTTCTAGGACGAAAGGAAAAGTATCGCCAAGCTCCGAATGGGAAATCTGATAGGTGCTCTTAAGCTGAATCCGCAGCAATGCCTGAAAATCGTCAGTATGACTTTCGCTCGCGTGGTGAACCATCCAATCGATACCCGGATCGGGATCGGGCTTGCTTAATGAGCAGCGGGCAGCGGCAGCTATCGCACGTAGAACGCCGTCTTGTAGCTTCTCCATGCACTGCTTTACGTCGAGGTTGCCGCGTAAGGGAAGCGCATTGGCCGGATAGGTTGTCAACCTGCCCCCTTACTGATTGGAGTTGGTTCGTTTCGCACTGTACCTACCGGGCCTTTGATCCGAAAGACCTAGCGGTGAGAGGTCCTGTCCCGGGGGCCGCCGCAGGGCCGTGTGGGCCGTGCCAGGCCGGCAGATGCCGACCACCGTTGACCGACGACGACCAGCAGGGGCCCCTGAAACAGCAGGCCGAGCGCTTGTGCTGACGCCTGGACTGGCGGGCGACCGGCGAGTCGCTTGTACGCCGGATTCAGCGGCTCCAACGGATCAGGTAGCTGACAGAAGACCTAGAAGCATGGCCTGGCGGGGATACGTTGCCTCGATGATCCCTCAAGGCTATGAGTTGTGGCTGTCCCAGCCAGCCGAGGAAGGCTCTGAACGCGAGGTCGGCAGGGTAATCGGTTGGGAGCCCGACGGCCACGAGTACGTACCGGTCGTCGCCGTCACCCTGCCTGATGGCTCGCTGCTTGGGGTTCAGAAGGCGCGATCGGACCCTGACGGCTGCGTGCTGGGCAGCAATCGCGAAGAAGTCACCGAGGCGTAGCGTCACAAGATCCGGAACATGCGCGGAATGATCACGCGTGCCCTTGAGCGGCCGGAGGCTGTCCATCCTGGTAGGACGCTGGGTGCTCGTGCCAGCGCTAATCCCCTCCTAAACCGTGTGTCGGTCCAGCTGGTCCTCGCGCACCCGGAACAGCCTCTGCCCACTCTCTGCTTCGACCCCATCCGGCTGGGTGGAGATGACTAGGGCGCGGTCGTCGTCACGTCCGATGATGTCGCATCGCACATGAACTGGTGCTGGCAGAGGAGTATCGGCGCTTAACTGACCGCCGGTGAAGGCTGGGATCTTGTCGACGAAGAACCACGACTTGCCGTCCGCGTCGACCAGGCGGACGCGCACCCAGCCCGGGAAATCCTGGCTGAACCATGCGACCACCTCGCAGCGGAGAAAGCCTTCTTCGTGAGCCACGGGCCGATCTTGCCCGCTGGCTCGTGCGATGCCAACCGACGATGGAGACGTCAGCCAGCGGGGGTCGGCCGGGTCGCCGGCGGAGTGGCTGTCGACAGCAACGCTGACAGCAACGGCGCTGGACGGCAGCACTCTGACGAGCACTGGCCTGAACGCAGCTCCGAGCGTGCAGCTCTTCCCGGAGGTATGCGGACGCGATGCACAGAGCTTGTAAGCGAGACGTCGCCTAAACCTGGCACGCAACGCCTGATCCGGCGGGTGATGGGCGATACCACTGCCGAAACAGTCTCTTTAGGATCAAGGCGGCCCGCATGCGGGCCGCGCCGGACGCGCTCGGCCTGCTCGCGGCGCAAGCGCCGGCATCGGCCGGCACGCCGGCCGATTAGCGGCATGCCTCCGGCGGAGGCCAGACGACTCCGAGATGGAGTTGCTGAACGGTTCCTGTTCGTGGGTGGTGGGATGCCATCCCGCCAGCCACCGACCCAGGCAAGCCGAGCAGACCAGGGCCAGCGTGACAAGGTCGTTCGTCCGGTAGGGCGCTCCACCTTGTCACCCTGGCCCTGGCCCACTCCACGGAGTGTGGGTCGGCGGCAGACGGGATGGCATGGGCCACATCGCTAGGATCATGCCGTGGCCGTGTAAGGACGTCGATCGCTGAGGGGCCGACTGAACCATGAGTACCGTCAGGCGCAGCTTCCGCAAACGCCATCAGTGGCACGCGTGGTCTGGTGAGATGACCGATCTTGAACGCCTCGGCAAGATTGTCGAAGAATTGCATTCAGCGCGGCTGCGAGAGCTTGAAGCTGAGGAGCAGCAGCGGAGGTCGGCCTTCAAGGTAGCCGAGGGTATCAATATTGTCGGAGACTCCAACAGCGTATACATCACACCGGGCGACGGCGAGGTCTATCCGTTCGTTGGGCTCGTCGTGGAAGATGAGGATGAAGTGGCAGGGCCCATATCGGAGGTGCTGCCGGAGATTGATCGGAGAAGTGTCGCGAGTCTAAAATTTGTGGCCGCGCTTTGGCCGGCTGAGCGACTTAGCGTAACTTTCTCGCGGAATGCAAGCGAGGCAGTTGTTATCGATGTGGTGTCTGGGCGGACCGGATGGGCCAAGCAGGCATACGCCAGGCTCGCGGACGAGATCGAGAAGGGGGTGCCTCGCTGGTCCCCGTTGCGGTCAGAGAATTCTAGATTCGGTCTCGCTGTGTCTGTGGCGGCAGTCCTCGGTGGTTTCGTTGGGCTTGTATTGGCAAAGTCGGCTGGGTGGGATGTCCGCCTCGTGGTCGGGGGCCTGGTGTTTATGGCGACCTGGCCGATTCTCTTAATGCAGCGTCTGCATAATTGGATGTTTCCTGCTTTTGAGTTGCAAGGAGAAGGGGGGCAGTCGTCTGGCACCCGCCGTTTGGTAACCCTATGTCTGTTGGGCGCCTCGATACCGATTGGCGCCCTGGTTAATGCTATTTCATAAGCAGGGCGAGCGTTGGGGGCGACCGCCGACGCTCACAGCCAGGAGTGGCCGGGGGATCGCATCACCCGGGGGCGCGGATTAAAGGTCGGGTGTACAGCCATCCGTACAGCCAAGCCAGCCGGTGGGCGCGGTCCAAGGTCGGCCAGTAGCGCGCTCCACCTTGTCCCCGTCTAGGAAGACTGGAAGGTCTGCAACTGCCCGAAGAGGAGATCCGTCCCAACCCTGTATCGACGCCATGCTCCACAGTTAGTCGGGGCAGAGGCTTCACTGGGCTTCGGGTTGGGGTCGGTAAAGAACTGTAGCCCTCTTCCCGAAGAGAGGAAGATAGAACGGCGTGAGGCCGAGCCGGTTCGTCATCGACGCGAGGAATTCGCGGATGAAAGGTAGCACTTGGATCATCAGAGCGGTCTGAGCGTAATTTTCAATTTCTTCATCCTCCGGATCGGGACCGTCGTATGAGTAAGACGCCACGTATGACGCCTCAATTCGAGCTAGTAATTCCCCACTAGAGTTCATGAAGCTGTGGGTCGACTTGACGACATATACGACGTTGTCCTGGCTAGAGAAGGAGACATCTATTTCGGTTTCGACCTTCCCTGGCTTGGCGGTTCCTGCCTCACCGCGCACAACTTGGCATTCGTCAAGAACAAGTGAGTCGAGCTTCAGTTGCTCGAGAAGACTTTGGCTGGCGCTCGGCATGTCGCTCTTCACGTTCCCACGTGGTGAACTTCGACATCGTCGGCTTGCCAAGCCTCACCCTTTGGTAGAAGGCGGCGAGTGCGCCCGCTAGCGGAAACTCGTACCTTCGCGACCTGAGACGGACCACCGAATGGGACGGTGTGCAGAGTATCGTCGGCTGGGACGATCATCGGCACCTCCATCGGTCCTTCATGGGTCAGGAATTTCTGCATATATACCTCAAAAGACTTTTCTGTTTCTAGGACCGTCCGTCGGCGCGAACGACGGCCCGTGAGGTTAAGGGGTCCGCGGTCCGGCTCAACTGGAACCGCAGAAATGGAAATTTCGTAGCCCATGGCGCGAAGGAAGCGAGCTGCGGTTGCGATGTGGACGTTGCCATCACCCTTCAGCACCTGTGAGACCCGACCTTCGGTGATACCTAGCTTCGATGCCACCTCTCGCGAGGTGAGCCCAGAGGCGTTCTTACCCGCATTGAAGAGCCGGGCAACCATCGCGGCTGCGGTAGCGGCGGCGAGCCCCAGCGTTCCTGTGACCGTAGACGCGCGTTCGTCGTAAAGCGAGAGTTCCTTGTTAGCTCGCTCGGTCATGGCTCAGGTCCTCCTCGCGTACAACAACGGTTAGTTCTAGGTCCTTATCCGTGGTGCATTGTTGTTCTTTAGGAAAAGCGTGGCCGAGCCTAATGAACTCATCGAAGTCGGGAAACCAATAATATTCGCCTCGACTAGCCTCCGCCGCAGTGCCAGGGCGTAGCTTTGGCTCGTAAGTTCCGTCCCCCGGAGTATCGTAGAATGACAATCGCTTGGCTCCCAGTCTGAATTCCCATACCCCGTCCCGCAGGCTGTTGACTGCTCCCGCGTAGTAGGGCTCTCCAGAGTCTGCCAACGTTTTACAGAACACCAAGAACTTGTCGTAATGGCTAATTTGTGCCTCATCTGGAATGTCCGTGAACTCTGGATCTTCGATCCACGTTCCTTGACTTAGATGATCGAGGAAGGCGGAGGCAGGGGAGGTGAGACCATCCGCACGAACGGCGCAGTGGATCACGTAACAGTCCCCCTCGCAGATCAACCTGCGGCTGACTTTAGTCAACTGTAAACCCTCCCCCGTGGTTACGCAGCCCTGAACGTGGACTGAGAGTGCTATCCCGAGCGCGTACGGTCAAGACCGTCTGACGCTGAGAGCCCGCCGTGCCCGCTTGGGCAAGGAAAGTACAGGGGTGGGCTGTCGTTGGGGTTCCCGCCATCGTCGCAAGCTCTGGCTGAACGGGTGGCCTTGGTGGACGTTCGGGGGCAATGGAAGCCGTAGGCGCTGAGGGGAATGTCCTTCCTTGGGTCAAAAGGTGGTGCCGCCGGGGCCATATCAGGCCGCTCGTGAGCGGTTCTGCCACGCGAAGCGCTGTATCGAGAGGGTTCTTGTCAATTTCCAATCTGACAGTCTGGGAGCCACCGGGCTGACTGGCGGACGGGGCAGGACCGATCGAGTTGCCGAGCGCTTGAGGTCCAGGACCAGGCGGACGGCATCGGACGGCCTTGGCGTGGTCTTCGGAATCTGCCGATCAGATGGCGGCACCAGTGCAAGGCAGGTCCCGGAGCTGGCCACGCGCTCGCGGACTGCCCTGCGGGCGGCCTCCGGCCGTCCTCGGGCGCCCGCAGCGCGTCATCCATCAGTCATCGGATCGTCAGCAAGCGCCGTACTGAACGGTGACTTTCGATCACGCTCAACACCACGACCGCTACGTCTGACCATGCGGCACGGCACTTGGTCACACTCGCTACTACGTCAGGTCACTTTCCCCCCGACGGGGGTCGTCCCTTTCTCCTGGGAGCGCTCCGCAGCTGGTCACAGGTCGCCGTCGTCGTTGACGTCGCTCCCGGGCGGTGTCCCCCGGCGCCGGAGGCAGCAGAGAGCCAGCGAAGGCCGTTGGGGCGAAATCTGCGAGGGCAGCGGGGAGGCGGGACGGCGGTCGCGGCCGCGTCGATTCAGACGCTCAGAGCTGGAGGCGTCAAGCATCTGGTGGGACGTGACAGGTGGACTGCCGGCGATGTGATCGGTTCGAAGCTTCGGGAAACATCAAGACGGGTTGAACAGCCGCCAGTTCCCCTCGGAGACGACCTCAACGGCGCCGTCGACCACTTTGATGGCTGTCTCATCGTCAATCGCATACGTCGGGACCGGAATCCCGGACGCCCACTTCTCGATGTTGGCCGCCGTGGCGTCCTCCATGCCCTCGCAATCGAGGTGCGGATACAGCGCGAAATCCAGCAGTCCCAGCGCCCGGTCGGCTCCGACCGCCATATCGCTGCCGGCGGGCACGAAATCCAGGTCGAACTCCGCGTCGCAGTTGTAGGGGGTCACCGCGATACTCCCGGCGCTCATCCCCACGTAGACCGACTCATTCAGCGATGGCAGGAGCTCCGCCAGGCCGGACTCACGCATCCAGTAGGTCAGATACAGCACGTCGCCGCCCCAGACGAGCAGAGCGTCGGCCTCTCGGACCGCCGGGACCCAGTTCTCTTCCCGGATGGTCGGCAGCGCGGTGAGTTCCAGCACCCCCAGGGACTTCCAGCCCAGGTCACACATCGGGTGCGGTGCCTTACCGGTGATCGCCTGCCACGCCCGGCCAGCACCGCCGGGGAAGGGGTACACACCGGTCGGGATGATGAGGGCGCTGGACTCGGCAATCGGCTTGCCCAGCAGGTCGACGAGTGCGCCGGAAATGCTCGGGTTCCTGATGCCCGCGGAAGTGAGAAGAAACTTCACAAGACCTCTTCTGGGTGCGCCGGATGATTTCGGGTCGCGTGACAGTGAGTGCCCCGGGCGGATCCGCGACGCCTACCGGCTCCCTGGCCTGGCCCTGAGCCATAGGTAATCACGTGAGTAGATCCCGGCCGTATTCGGACATCGCCCATCCTTCAACGGCGACACCGAAGCCGTCAACGGTGGGACGAAGCGGCCGTCCGCTTCGGTTCCGACCGCGAAGCCCAGCCCGTCCTACCGCGCCCCACCTCGTCGCGGACCGTGTGATCGCCGCGTGACGTGTAACTTGCCGAACTGGGCGAGCTGAGGAGGAAACAGGTGGCTACCGGTGGTTTCTCGTCGAAACGGCTGGCTCGGGTACGGGGATTGCTTGAGCACCACGTCGAGTCCGGCTTCGTACCGGGAGTGGTGGCCGTCCTCGCCCGGCACGGTGAGGTGCACATCGAAGCAACGGGTCATCTCGCGTTCGAGGGCGCCGGGTCGCGGACGCCGATGGCGGCCGACACGATCTGTCGCCTGGGCTCGATGACGAAGCCGATCGTCGCCGTGTGCGCGATGACCCTCGTCGAGGACTGCACCCTCCGCCTCGATGGCCCGGTCGACGATCTGCTGCCGGAGTTGGCGGAGATGACGGTGCTGGCCGATCCGCACGGTTCGCTGGACGACACCGTTCCGGCGGAACGCCCGATAACGCTGCGGGACGTACTGGACGGCACCCTGGGCACCGGTATGGTCCCCGCCGAGCCGGGAACCGTACCCATTGCCGACGCGCTGAACGCACTCGAATATCCGTCGCCGAACGAGTGGATTCGCCAGCTCGGCGCCCTCCCCCTCGTTCACCAGCCAGGTGAGCGCTGGATGTACGACACCGCCGCCAACGTGACCGGTGTGCTCATCGCCCGGGCCACCGGCATGTCCTTCGAAGATGCCATCCGTGAGCGGGTCTGCAAGCCGCTCGGCATGACCGACACCGCCTTCAGCGTGGGTAGCGACAGCATCGGCCGGTTCGCGACGGCGTACGAGCAGGACAACGCGCCCACCGGCGAGCCGGTTGTCGAAGACGCCCCCGACGGGCGGTTCAGTCGACCCCGCGTGTTCGAGTCCGGTGGCGGCGGGCTCGTCTCGACCGCCCAGGACTACCTCGCCTTCGCCTCGGCTCTACTCGCCGGCGGCACCCACCGCGGCGAGCGGGTGCTGTCGCGGCCGGCGGTGACGCTGATGACGAGCGACCAGCTGACGGCGGAGCAGAAAACCGTCTCCGGGTTCTGGCCCGGATACTTCGATGCCATCAGCTGGGGTCTCGGCTTGTCGGTCCGCACCCGCCGCACGCACCTCGGGCCGTCGGTCGGCAGCTACGGATGGCCCGGTTTCTATGGCACCGCCTGGTACAACGATCCCGCCGAAGACCTGACGGCGATCGTGTTCATGCAGCGCGCCCACGCGGGCGACCAGCGGCTGCCGATGTGGCACGACTTCTGGACCACCGTCTACCAGGCGATCGACGACTGACCGCATCGCTCGTTTCCCATTGGGCGGCACCTGCCCTCGGCCGCGCGGTAATCCCGCTGCCCTCAGCGACACAAGCCACTGTGAGAGTCGCCGAGGCAGTTGGGGGTTCGAGTGGGTCCACCGCAGCGGGACGAGGGCTGGTTTACCAGTCTCTACGCCGCCGAGTACGCGCACATCGTTCGATACGGCCTGCGTCGACTCACCGACGGGGACGCCGCGGCGGAGCTGGCCCAGGAGGTCTTCGTCGTCGCCTGGCGTCGCCGCGTCGAGGTGCCGGACCGCAGCCTGCCCTGGCTGTACGGGGTGGCCCGGCGCCTTCTGGCGAACCAGTGGCGGTCGCGGCGTGCCGCCCCGGATCTCCAACCGATCACCGATGTCGACCTCACGCGGCTGGCCGGCTCACCGGGTGCTGACACGACCGTCGGCGTCGCGGACGTCCGGGCCGCGCTGGCCACCCTCAACGAGCTTGATCAGGAGATTCTTCGGCTGGTCGGCTGGGAGGAGTTGACGGTCTCCGAGGCGGCGAAGGTGCTCGGCTGTACCGGCCCAACCGCGGCGGTGCGGCTACATCGGGCCCGGCGTCGTCTCGCCGAAGCAATGGCGGACCAGCCCGCTCGGGCCCGACGTCGCCCGATGTTGGCAACCAGAGAGGAGCTGTGATGTTCGGAGTAGAGCGGACCCGTACTCTTCTCGGCCCGGCCGACCCGGCGCGGACCGCCGAAGTCGGGCCACCGCTGGTCTCGGCGCGTGAGCTGATCGACCGGGTCGGGGCGACCGCGATGGTCGCCCAGCGTCCTCGGGTACGTCCGACCCGCCGGCTGGTCCTGACCGCCGGGACGCTGGCGGTCGCGGCCGGTGCCGTGGCGGTGCTCCAACCGTTCGGTGGGACCACACCGGACACCCCGGAGTCGGCGCCGGGCACGGTGCTCGTGCCGGTCGCGTACCAGTTCGACGCGGATCCGCCAGCGGCGGGCCCGCAGCTACGCCTGCTGGCCGACAAGATCAAAGATGCGGGGTACGACCACCAGAGCGGGCGTTACATGTACCACCACACGAAGCTGTGGGGCGATCCGGTGATTACGTCCGCCGACGGCCGCCACCACGTGGCCTTTGCCAGCGAGACGAAGATCTGGCAGGCCGCAGACGGGACCGGTAACCAGGCCAGCTTGCAACTGGAGGCGCAGTACCCCGACCAGGAGTCTCGGGACTACTGGCAGCGCGAAAGCGCTGCGCGGCCAGCAGCCACCGGCACCCCGGCACCGAGTGTCATTCCGCTACCGCCCAGGGAGCTTAGGCCGCCGTCGGCCGTCCCGTCCGAGCTGCGGGAGCTGCTGAAGGTCGAGCACGGCGCGGGGGCGGCGAGTAAGGAGGTCAGCACGCTCTACGGGCGGTACGTCGTACCGCGTGTGACCCGAGCGGCGGTCCTGCGGGTCCTCGCCGACGTGCCCGGCTACCGCTGGCGGGGGCAGGTCACCGACCGCGCCGGTCGGAACGGAGTCGCCGTCACCTTCGACGACCGTGAACACGACGCGCAATCTCTTCTGATCTTCGATCCGGAGACGGGTGAATTGCTCGCTCATGAGCGGTTGACGCTGTCGCCCGTGCGGATCAGCTCGTACAAGGTGATCCTCGATACCGCCTGGACCGACCGGGTCGGCTGACCGCCGACTAGCGGGGCCGCTCCTTTCGGGAGCGGCCCCGCTGTCTTTCCCGCAGCGGCAGTACCTGCGGAGTTGCCCGCGCTCGTAGCAGATCAACTGTCCCGGCGGAGGTTTTCCACAGGCGACCAGGTTGTCCACAGGCGACGACATCGGGGCGGCTCGTGGGGCGGATTCCGAGCAGGGTCGGCGGCATACCAGAGCCCGACCGCTGGAGGCCGCGATGCCACCCCGTACCACGGTTCCGCCGATCCGCCGGCTCCCGCTGGTCGTCACCGGCGACGACGAACTGCTCGATGATGTGCTCCGGCTCGCCGCCGTCGGCGGGACCGAGCTGGAGCTCGCCCGCGATCCGGCGGCTGCCCGTACCCGTTGGCTTCCCGCGCCGCTGGTGCTGCTCGGCGCCGACCAGGCGCAGGCGTGTCTGCGCGCCCGGTTGCCGCAGCGGCCCCGGCTGGTGCTGCTCGGCCGGGCCGGTCAGCTCGACCCCGGCTGGCAGATCGCGGAGCTGATCGGGGCCGAGCACGTCGCCACGCTGCCGGCCGCGGAGCCGTGGCTGATGGACCGGTTCGCCGAACATGATCCGGACCGTCCTGCCGGCGTCGATGCCCGGGTCGTCGCGGTCCTTGGCGGGCGGGGCGGCGCGGGCGCGAGTGTGCTCGCCGGTGGTCTTGCGGTGACCGCCGCCCGGGCGCGGCTGCGCACTCTCCTGGTCGACGCCGACCCGCTCGGTGGTGGCCTCGACCTCGTGCTGGGTTGGGAGCAGTTGGAAGGGCTGCGCTGGCCGTCGCTCACCGGTGCCGACGGGCGGGTGGACGCCCCGGCGCTGGTGCGGGCCCTGCCCAGCCGGGGTGATCTCGTGGTGCTCTCCTGGGACCGCGGCGAGATGCTGGCGTTGCCGGCGACAGCGATGGCGGCGACCGTCGACGCGGCCCGGCGTGGGCGGGACTTCGTGGTGATCGACCTGCCCCGACAGTTGGACGACGCGGCCGTGGTGGCGTTGCAGGCCGCCGACCAGGCATTCGTCGTGGTGCCGGCCGAGTTACGTGCCACCGCGGCGGCCACTCGGGTGGTGGCCGCAGCCGCCCCGCACTGCGCTGCGCTCTCGGTGGTGGTGCGTGGGCCCGCGCCGGGGCGGCTGCGGGCGACCGAGGTGGCCCGCGCGTTGGGCCTTCCCCTGGCTGGCACGCTGCGCCCCGAGCCGGGGCTCTGCCGTGGGCTGGAACGGGGGGAGGCGCCGGCCGCCGGGGGCAAGGGCCCACTGGCCGCGCTCTGCCAACGGATCGTCACCGACCTGACCGGCGTGCCGGCTACGGGTGTGGCATGACCGGCCAGCCGGAGGACGGCACGCTCGCCGCCCGGGTACGGCAGCGGATCGCCGCCGCCACCACCCCGGTGACCGCGGCGGCCATCGTCTCCGCGGTACGCGCCGAGCCCACCGCCGCAGTGCTCGGCGACACGGCCATGCTGCGCATCGCCGACCGGGTGCGCGACGACCTTGTCGGTGCCGGGCCACTGGCGCCGCTGCTCGCCGACCCGGAGGTCACCGACGTCCTCGTCAACGGCGCTCGGGTCTGGGTGGACCGCGGCTCGGGGCTGCACCAGGTCGCCGTGCCGGTGGGCTCGGTCGAGGACGTCCGCCGGCTGGCGCAGCGGCTGATCGCCAGCGCGGGGCGGCGGCTCGACGACGGCTCGCCGTACGCGGACGCGCGGCTTCCCGACGGCACCCGACTGCACGCCGTGCTGCCGCCGGTGGCGACCGAGGGTCCCTACCTGTCCCTGCGGACCTTCCGGCACCGCCCGTTCACCCTCGACGAGTTGGTGCGCCAGGGGACCGTGCCACGACCGCTGGCACCCCTGCTCGCCGCCGTCGTCGCGGCCCGGCTGGCGTACCTGGTGACCGGGGGCACGGGGTCAGGCAAGACGACCCTGCTCAACACCCTGCTGGGGATGGTGCCGGCCACTGAACGGATCGTGCTGGTGGAGGACGCCGCCGAGCTGCGTCCGGGGCATCCGCACGTGGTGGGGCTCCAGGCGCGTACCGCCAATGTGGAGGGCACGGGCGTGGTCAGTCTCGCGGACCTGGTCCGGCAGGCGCTGCGGATGCGCCCGGACCGGCTGGTGGTCGGCGAGTGCCGCGGCGGTGAGGTGGTCGACCTGCTGGCCGCGCTCAACACCGGCCACGACGGGGGCGCCGGCACGCTGCACGCCAACACACCGTCGGACGTGCCGGCCCGGTTGGAGGCCCTGGGCATGTTGGGTGGGCTGCCCCGCGCCGCGCTGCACGCCCAGGTGGCCGCCGCGTTGCAGGTGCTGTTCCAGGTGCGACGGGGCGATAAGGGCCGCGTCCTGGAGTCGGTCTGCCTGCTGCTGCCCGAGGGACCCGAACGGCTGGTGACAGCGGTGCCCGCCTGGGTACGCGGCAGCGGGCTCGGGCTCGCCGCCCGTGCCCTCGGGGCGCTGCTGCGGGAGCGGGGAGTGGCGGTGCCGCCCATCCTCAGCGAGCCATGGCCCGGATCGGCGGGTCCGGTATGACCGCCGAGACGATGCTGGTCGCGGCGCTGCTCCTGATCGCCGCCGCCCTGGTGGCATGGCCGGTACGGAGCACTCGGGCCCGTCGACGTCGCGTGCTGGCACCGGGCCGGCGGGCCGGCGGTCTCGATCCGGATGACGCCCTGGTGCAGTGGATCAGGGAACTCGGTCGCACGGCGGATGGGCTGGTCGACGGCACTGGCGCCGCCCCGACCTCGGGTCATCTGGTCGGCATCGCTGACGAGCCGGGTGCCACTGCCGGTTTCAACGGAAGGCGGACGGCACTGGGCTGGCCCGGCCGGGACGTTGCCCGCAGCCCGAGGTGGCCGGCAGCGACAGGCGGGTTCACCCGTCCGGAGGGCCCGACGCGTCCGCCGGCCCGTCGAGATCCCCGACGCCCGATCGGCACCGTTCGGCCGGAGGAGGCCATCACCATGCCCGACCCGGCTCAACGGCCTGCCGCGTCGGCGGCCACGATCACGCTCGGTGCCTGCCGATCGGACGTGGACGGTCCACACGACGTCTCCGGCCCCGCGACCGCCGATGGACACGGCGACCTGGACCCGGGATGTCGGAGCGACGTGTGCGGCGTGGTGGGGGACGGCGGGTGCGCGATCGCCGATTGCCGCGCCCACCGGGGCGTCGGCCCGACCGGCAGAACATCAGGTACGGCGCCGTCGGTGCGCATCCCCAGATCGACCGCCGGCGTGCTGCCGGTGATCGGTCTGCTCGGCGGCGGTGTGGGTGCCGTGGTCGGCGGTCCGGTGGCGGCGGTAGCGATGGCTGGGTACGGCACGCTGGCCGTGCGCGCCGTGCTGCGTTGGCGACTCAACCGGAGCGCCGAGCGGACCCGACGACGTGGGCTGGACCAACTGTGCGGTCTCGCGGCGGACCTACGGGCCGGTCTTCCCGTCCCGCAAGCGCTCGAAGTCGCGGCCGTGGACCGTGACGGGGCGGACCGGCTAGGTCAGCTGACCTCGGCGGCGGTGCGGTTGGCCGACCGGACCGGCGCGCCGCTGGCGGAGCTCATCGAACGGATCGAGGCGGATGCTCGGGCGACCGACCGGGGCCTGGCCGCGGCGGCGGCCCAGGCGGCCGGTGCCCGGGCTACCGCCTGGCTACTGGCGGCGCTGCCGGTCGGTGGGATCGGGCTGGGGTACGGCATAGGTGTCGACCCCATGGCGGTGCTTCTGCACAGCACAATTGGTGGTGCCTGCGCTGTTGTCGCGATCGCCCTGCAGGTCGTGGGTCTCCTCTGGGCAGAACGGCTGGGCGCGACGCCGGGGCGGGCCGGATGACGCCCCGGGGCACTGCCGGCCAGCCCAGCTCGGCGGGCCGACGCAGTTCGGCGAGTCGGCCCAGTTCAGCCAGGCGGCGGCCGGACGCGGTTCGGCTCGTGGCGGTGCTGGGCGGGCTCGCCGTGGCCGTCGTCGTCGAGGGCTGGTTCGGGCTGCTCGGCGCTCTCCCGGCAGCGGTCCTGCTTGATGTCCTGCTGCGGCGGATCGAGCCGCCCGCTGTGCGTAAGCGGCGGCAGCGGGAAGCCGCCGACCTGCCGCTCGCCGCCGACCTCCTGGCCGCGGCGATGCGGGCGGGCGCCCCCGTGGACCGCTCGGTGCTGGCCGTCGCCGAGGCGCTGGATGGGCCGCTCGCCGGCCGGTTGGCCCGGGTGGGCCGCACGCTGCAGCTTGGTGGCGGGCAAGCGGAGGCATGGTCCGCGCTGGACGGAGTGCCCGGCGCGGAGCGTCTCACCGCGGCGGCGTTGCGCTCGGCCAACAGTGGTGCCGCCCTGGCCGGCGCACTGACCCGGCTCGCCGACGACCTGCGCGCCGACCGGGCCACCGCTGCCGAGGCATCGGCCCGCCGAGCGGGTGTGCTCATAGTCCTGCCGCTGGGGCTCTGCTTCCTGCCGGCGTTCATTCTCGCCGGCCTCGTGCCGGTGATCGTCGCCGTTCTCGGCGACGTGCTCTGACCCATCGAGAAGGGAAACAGTCATGCGCAAACTCATCGCACGCCTGCGCGGCGATGCCGGAATGAACACGGCCGAGTACGCCGTGGGCACGCTCGCCGCGGTCGCCTTCGCCGGGATCCTGTTGAAGGTGCTGACCTCCGGCAACGTCCAGTCGGCGCTGACCGCCGTCATCGACCGGGCACTGAAGTGAGCGGGCGCCGGCAGGCCAGCCGCATCCCAAGGTCTGCGGTCGTCGGACGTCCGTCTGTCGGCCGGCGGAGGTTCCGCCCCGTCGGCCGGGTGTCCGGCGACGAGCAGAGATCCCTTCGGGTAGCCGGTGGTGGTGGGAGGGCAGTCCGTACCGGCGCAGACCGGGGATCCTTCACCGCCGAATTGGCGGCCGGCCTGCCGGCGCTGCTTCTGCTCCTGCTCGCCGGCCTGACCGCGGTCAACGCCGTCACTACCAGGGCGAGTTGCCTGCACGCTGCGCGGGAGGCGGCGCTGGCCGCCGCCCGGGGCGCGGACGGCAGCGCGGAGGGTAACCGGGCGGCGCCGCCGGGGGCGGCGGTGTCGGTGTCCGTCGAAGGCGACCGGGCGCACGCGACGGTAAGGGCACCCGTCCGGACGTTGGGCGGGCGGCTACCGCGCATCACCGTGGTCGCCACCGCCGTCGCGGCCGTCGAACCGGGCGCTCACGAGGGGAGTTGGTAGTGCCACTAACTGACAATCCGTCACGCCACGCCAGTAACTCACCGGCTGTCGGAGGGCTCGTTGCCGGTCGGCTGGACCGGCAACGAGGTGGCGCGACCGTCCTGCTGCTGGCGATGGGGCTCGTCTTCGTGGTGTTCGGGACGTTTGGCGCTGCCATCGCCGCCGCCGGAATGGCGAGTCAGCGGGCGGCCGTAGCAGCCGACCTCGGCGCGCTGGCCGGGGCAGCCCGGGCGCTCGACGGCGACGCTGTGGCTTGTGCGTCCGCGTCCGACCTCGCCGGTCGCAACGATGGCCGGCTGGTCGGCTGTCACCTCGACGGGCTGGACGTGCTGGTGACAGTCGAGGTGGCGTTCACGCCACTACCCGGCCTGGCCCGGGTGGCTGCGGCGAGCGCCCGTGCCGGCCCGGTGCGGGGCTGACCCCTCGCTGTGGTGTCTCTGCTCACCGCCGCAGCGGGGGCGGCTGCGGCCAGCGCAGGGGCGCGGCCGGTGAAGGGAGTGGCTTGACCCGCGTCGCGGCCCCAAGTGAGAGGTACGGCCGGCGCGTGGTCGAAGGAAACCGAGGGGCTCTCGCGGGATTGGTGGGTGCTGTGGAGCTGAATCGGCTATGACATCAAGGGCGATGCGTTTACGACATCAGCTCCAGAGGGGCGACCGGACGAGCCAGGGGGCCGAGTCATCAACGGCCTGCCGTCCGGGGGCAGTGCGGTCCAGCGGCCTGCCGGCCGGGACTGGTCGAGGTCCAGGTCCCGGCCGGCGGCCGAGGAGTGGGTGGCTGCGACGGCGACCACTGAGGGTCACCGCACCGCCCTCGTCCGGGCCGGGTGCGTCAGCGGGCCTGGAGCGCGTCGAGAGCGACAGCCATCGCGATGACCAGGCGGCGGTCGATCTGCGGGTTCTGCATCTCGACGATGTACTTGTCGCGCAGGCCCCACTTCTTGACCACGGTGAAGACCGGCTGGCCGCCCGCGGTGAAGTCGAAGTGGTACGGCAACCAGGACAGCGAGTCCACGAATCGACGCAGCAGCGCCACCGGCATGCTCCGCTCCTGGCCGGTCACCTGCGGCAGGCCGGCCTGCTCGACGTGCCAGGTGGAGCGCAGCAGCGACTGGGCGAAGTCCTTGCGGAACAGGCCGATCGGGTTGCCGGTCGCGTCGGTGACGTCGTAGGTGGCGCCGAGGTCGATGCGCTGGCGGGCCTTGAAGCCCAGCAGCGGCTGCTGCTTGGAGTCATCCGTGTAGATGGTCACCTGCTCCTTGAAGGCGAGCCGCTTCTGCTGCGCGAACGCCAACAACTCACCCTCGGTGCCATCCGGGGAGACGGCCCGGACCTCGTACTGGTTGACCATCATGCGCAGTCGCTGGCGGATGTAGAACTGGTGCTGGCCCTGCAAGTTGTCGAGCTGCATGTGAACTCCTCTGGGGGTTGGTGCGCCGGAGTCTCGCACAGCCCGACACATACCGCCCTCCCCGCTGCCCACGATCAGTTGCGGCTGGGTAGCCGTCGAGCCCGTTGGACGACTACCCAGCACAGAGTGATCACTGGTGCCCTTGCAGGATCACTCCAGGAAACCTCAGCGACTGTCGACGGAGGTCGCGGCCCGCAGCGCCCAGGTGTTGAGAACCTGGTGGATGCCGCGCAGCCGCTCGTTGATCTGTTCCAGCCGTTCCGCCTGGGCCAGGGCGGCCAGTGCCGACCCCAGCGCGATCTGCTGGTCGAGGGTGAGATTGTCCTGGTCGATGGTGTAGAGCAGGTCGACGGTCTCGGCGATGGTGTCGGCCACAGCTTCTCCTCGGGCACGGGGGGCGATCAGCAACATAGGCATCGATGGAAGCGCTCCCACATCATTGTGCCCCGTGCCATACAGATTCATGCAAGGTGCTCAGTCCGGCAGGTTCGTCAGCACCACGTCGAGCACCCGGATCGCGTCCGGTTTGGAGAGGGGGTTGTTGCCATTGCCGCATTTCGGTGACTGCACGCAGGATGGGCATCCGGTCTCGCAGCCGCATTCCGCGATGGCGTCCCGGGTGGCCCGCAGCCACGCCGCCGCCGTCCCGTACGCCCGCTCGGCGAACCCGGCGCCCCCCGGATGCCCGTCATAGACGAAGACGGTCGGTGCTTCGGTGTCCGGGTGCAGCGCGGTGGAGAGTCCGCCGATGTCCCACCGGTCGCAGGTGGCCATCAGCGGCAGCAGGCCGATCGCGGCGTGTTCGGCGGCGTGCAGCGCACCCGGCACATCGGCCGGCTGAACCCCGGCGAGGGCCAGCGACTGCGGTGACAGGGTGAACCAGACCGCCACCGTGCGCAGTTCCCGGGTGGGCAGGTCGAGCGGCCGGGTGTCGATCACCTCGCCGGTGGCGATCCGCCGCCGCTGGTACGACACCACCTGGCTGGTCACGTCCACCTCGCCGAGGAACATGCCGACCGGTCCGGCGTCCACGTAGGAGCGCACCGACACCACGGACAGGTCGGTGACGTCGCGGGCGTGGGTGGACCAGTCCGGCTCCTCGGCGTGTACCAGCGCACAACCGTCGGCGAGGTCGAGCTTGTCGACGACGTACGAGACGCCCTGGTGCAGATAGACCGCGCCGGGGTGCAGCAGGAAGTGCGAGGAGCCGCCGTCGACAGTGCCTAGCAGCCGGCCGGTCGACGACTCCACCACGGCGACCGGGGCACCACCCTCGCCGCGCAGGTCCACCTCGGGCCGCTCCCGGTGCCGCCAGTACCAACCGGTGGGCCGTTGTCGCAGCGCCCCCGCCGCGACCAGCTCGTCAATCGCCTCCTTCGCCCCTTCGCCGAAGAGCGCCAGGTCGGCCGGGGTGAGCGGTGCCTCGACCGCAGCGCAGGCGAGTTGTGGTGCCAGCACGTACGGGTTGGCCGGGTCGAGCACCGTCGCCTCCACCGGCGCGCCGAAGATCGCCTCCGGGTGGTGCACCAGGTAGGTGTCCAGGGGGTCGTCGCGGGCCACCAGCACCGCGAGGGCCTCCTGCCCGGAACGCCCGGCGCGGCCCGCCTGCTGCCACAGCGACGCCCGGGTGCCCGGGTAGCCGCAGATCAGCACCGCGTCGAGCCCGACCAGGTCCACGCCCAGCTCCAGCGCGTTGGTCGAGGCCAGACCGAGCAGGTCGCCGTGCAGCAGCGCCCGTTCCAGCTCGCGCCGTTCCTCCCGCAGGTAACCGCCCCGGTAGGCGGCCACCCGGTCGCCGAGCCCCGGCACCGCGTCGTCCAGCGCTCGACGCGCGTTGGCGGCCACCACCTCGGCGCCCTTGCGGGAGCGGACGAACGCGAGGGTGCGTACCCCCTCGGCGACCGTGTCGGCGAGCAGGTCCGCCGTCTCACGCAGCGCCGACCGGCGGACCTGCCGGAGGTCGTCGTGGTCACCGCTCGCCTGCGGGGGCGCCGGGGACGACGAGCCCGGTGACACCGGGGAAGCGGAGCCCGAGTCCGGTGGCAGCAGCGGCGGCTCCCAGAGTGCGAAGGTCACGCCGCCGCGCGGCGAGGCGTCCTCGGTGACCGCCGTCACCGGCAGGCCGGTCAACCGCCCGGCTGCGGTAGCCGGGTCACCGGAGGTCGCCGAGGCGAGCACGAACACCGGGGTGGCCCCGAACCGGGCGCACTGCCGGCGCAGTCGACGCAGCACGTGCGCGACGTGCGAGCCGAACACACCCCGGTACGTGTGGCACTCGTCGATCACCACGTACGCGAGTCGGCGCAGGAAGCCGGACCACTGGGCGTGCCCGGGCAGGATGCCGTGGTGCAGCATGTCGGGGTTGGTCAGCACGAACCGGGAGTGCCGGCGGATCCACTCCCGCTCGGTGCGCGGGGTGTCCCCGTCGTAGCAGGCGGGGCGTACCCCCTCCAGCTCCAGCGCGGCGACGGCGCGTAACTGGTCCGCGGCGAGTGCCTTGGTCGGCGCCAGGTAGAGCACTGTGGCCCGGGGGTCGGCGAGCAGCGTGGCCAGGGCCGGCAGTTGGTACGCCAGTGACTTGCCGGACGCGGTGCCGGTGGCGACGACCACGTGCTGGCCCTCGTACGCCAGGGTGGCCGCCTCGGCCTGGTGCTGCCAGGGCGCGACCACGCCGCGCCCGGCGAACGCCGTGCGTAGTTCCGCCGGTGCCCACGACGGCCAAGGCGCGGGCACCCCGGCGCGGGCCGGCACCCGCTCGACGTGGGTGACCGGGTCGCCGGCACCCCGGGCGCGCAACCGGCGCAGCAGATCGGCTGGCGCTGGTCCGGGGCCGGGACCAGCGGATACGGTGGCCGCGGGCGACGACTCCAGGTCGTGGCGCGGCGTGTGGCGCGCGGAGCTGAAGTCGTTGGAGGTCACGCCCTGCACTCTCGCACTGGTGTTCGGAGATGAAAAGTCGGACACCGGGGTAAGGGGAAGCCTCCGCTGGCGTTCGCAGGGCGCCCCGGCGGTAGTGGTTAGATGCCCACGAGAGTTTACGGCTCTGGCGAGGAGGACCGATGGAGCTGTCGCTGGCGACCCGCACCGTGGGTGAGCACACGGTGCTCGAGGTCGGTGGTGAGGTGGACGTCTACACCGCGCCCCGGCTCCGGGAACGGCTCCTCGAACTGATCGACGGTGGGGCTCGTCACGTGGTGGTCGACCTCGGTCGGGTGGATTTCCTCGACTCCACCGGGCTGGGCGTGCTGGTCGGCGCGCTCAAGCGGCTCCGCTCGGCCGGCGGTTCGTTCGCCCTGGTCTGTGACAAGGAGCCGTTGCTCAAGATCTTCCGGATCACCGCGTTGGACCAGGTGTTTCCGCTGCACCCGACGGTCGACGCGGCGGTCAGCGCCGACTCGGCGGGCGCCGGCGCGTGATGGCGACAGTCAAGCTTTCGTTCTCGCCCGCTCCGGTGCACGTGCGCACCGCCCGCCTGGTCGGCGTCGCCGTCGCCCGACGGGCCGGTGTCCGCGAGGATCTCCTGGACGAGGTGCGCCTGGCCATCGGTGAGGCGTGCACGCGCGCGGTGGCCCTGCACCGGCAGTACGGCCTGGCCGACCCGGTGCTGGTGGAAATGTCCGACGGTGGGTCGTACGCCGTGCGGGTGGTGGACCGGGCGCCGATCGAGGCGGGCATTGGTCTGACCGCGCTGCCGCCGGACGAGCTGGCGAACGAGTCGCTGACCGATGAGGCGCTGACCACCGGCGTCGGCTTCGCGCTGCTCGCCGGTTTCGTCGAGGACCTGCAGGTGCGCCCGGTCGACGAGGGCATCGGCACCGAGGTGCGGATGGTGTGGCCGGTCGGCCGCTGACCGATTCCGCTGCGTAGGCCGCGTCCCCTGCTGGGGATGCGGCCTTCTTTGCATGGATCGGGCCCTATATCAGATTTCGTTTCATAACACAGCGACGAAGATCATCGCGACACGGCGCCACCTGGGTGTGACCTCCAACACTGCGGAGGGCTACAGTACCCGGGTTGTCAGCAAGTGACCCATCCCGCAGCCAGCGGGTATGGGTGGTCATCGCTGGTCCGCTGGTGGGTTGGCCGCGCTTGCGAGTCCGCATCCAGGCGTCGGTCAGTGCGTCTCCACTCACCGGCGCGATTGTTCGGTAACAGGAGGACACAGATGTCCGAGACCTTGGCCGCCGACGGCGGCGGGCTTTCCCTTACCGGAAGCAATGTCACCTACGTCGTCATCGCTGCGGTTGTCGCGCTGGTGGCGCTCGGTTTCGCTGCCGCCCTGACAAAAACGGTGCTGGCCGCTGGTAAGGGCACCGAGAAAATGCAGGAGATCTCGGGGGCGGTCCAGGAGGGCGCCTCGGCCTACCTGCTCCGTCAATTCCGCACCCTGGCGATCTTCGTCGTCGTCGCCGTCGTACTGCTCTTCCTGCTCCCGGTGCACGACACCGATGGCAGCGAGCTCGCGGTGAAGATCGGCCGCTCGCTCTTCTTCGTGGTGGGCGCTCTGTTCAGCGCGTTCATCGGCGGGGCGGGCATGTGGCTGGCCACCCGGGCCAACCTGCGCGTGGCCGCCGCCGCGAGGGAGCGAGCAGGTGGCCGCGAGGCGGCCATGAAGATCGCTTTCCGAACAGGTGGCGTCGTCGGCTTCCTCACCGTCGGCCTCGGCCTCTTCGGAGCGGCGCTGGTCGTCCTCGTGTACCGGGTTGACGCGCCGACCGTGCTGGAGGGCTTCGGCTTCGGCGCCGCGCTGCTCGCGATGTTCATGCGGGTCGGCGGCGGCATCTTCACCAAGGCCGCCGACGTCGGCGCCGACCTGGTCGGCAAGGTCGAGCAGGGCATCCCCGAGGACGACCCGCGCAACGCCGCCACCATCGCCGACAACGTCGGCGACAACGTGGGTGACTGCGCCGGCATGGCCGCCGACCTGTTCGAGTCGTACGCGGTGACGCTGGTCGCCGCGCTGATCCTCGGCCGCGCCGCGTTCGGCGAGGAGGGCCTGGTCTTCCCGCTGATCATCTCCACCATCGGCGTGCTGATCGCGATCGTCGGCGTCTTCATCACCCGGCTGCGCGCGTCCGACCGCAATGCCCTGACCGCGATCAACCGGGCGTTCTACCTGTCCGCGGCGCTCTCCGCCGTGCTGGTGGCGATCGCCGCCTACGCGTACCTGCCGGCGACCTTCGGCGAGTTCGACAGCGGCCTCACCGACGCCCCGGGCAACCCGCGGCTGGTGGCCATCGGCGCGGTCGTGATCGGCATCGTGCTGGCCGGCGCGATCCAGGCGTTGACCGGCTACTTCACCGAGACCAACCGGCGGCCGGTGCAGGACATCGGCAAGAGCTCGCAGACCGGTGCGGCGACCGTGATCCTGGCCGGCATCAGCATCGGGCTGGAGTCGGCGGTCTACTCGGCGCTGCTGATCGGCGCCGGTGTCTTCGGCGCCTTCCTCCTCGGCGGCAGCTCCATCACGCTGTCGCTGTTCGCGGTGGCACTGGCCGGCACCGGCCTGCTCACCACGGTCGGCGTGATCGTCGCGATGGACACCTTCGGGCCGATCTCCGACAACGCCCAGGGCATCGCCGAGATGTCCGGCGACATCGACGAGCACGGCGCTCGCACGCTCACCGAGCTGGACGCGGTCGGCAACACCACCAAGGCGATCACCAAGGGCATCGCGATCGCCACGGCGGTGCTCGCCGCGACGGCGCTGTTCGGCTCGTACACCGACTCGCTCCGCAGCGCGTACGCGACTGCTGGCGTGAACGACGTCGGCAACGAGATCCTCAACGCGCTGAACGTGGCGAACCCGCGCAACCTGGTCGGCCTGATCATCGGGGCGGCGGTGGTCTTCCTCTTCTCCGGTCTGGCCATCAACGCGGTGTCCCGCTCCGCCGGGGCCGTGGTGATGGAGGTCCGCCGGCAGTTCCGTGAGCTGCCCGGCATCATGGACGGCACCCAGCGCCCGGAGTACGGCAAGGTCGTCGACATCTGCACCCGGGACGCGCAGCGCGAGCTGATGACCCCCGGCCTGCTCGCCATCCTGGCGCCGATCGCTGTCGGTTTCGGCCTCGGGCCCGGCGCGCTCGCCGCGTACCTGGCCGGTGCGATCGGTGCCGGCACCCTGATGGCGGTGTTCCTGTCCAACTCCGGTGGGGCCTGGGACAACGCCAAGAAGCTGGTCGAGGACGGCGCGTACGGCGGCAAGGGCTCCGAGTCGCACGCGGCCACGGTCATCGGCGACACCGTCGGTGACCCGTTCAAGGACACCGCCGGCCCGGCGATCAACCCGCTGATCAAGGTGATGAACCTGGTCTCGCTGCTGATCGCGCCCGCCGTGGTGGCCTGGAGCGTCGGCGACGACCGCAACGTCGGCCTGCGCGTCGGCATCGCGCTGGTCGCGACGCTGATCATCGTGGCGTCGGTGGTGTTCAGCAAGCGCAAGGGCATCGCGATGTCCGACTCGGACGCCGATGGCAACACCGGCGCGGGCAGCACCGATCACCGCCCGGAGACGGTCAACGCCTGACCCAGGAACGGCCCGGTGCCACACCTGGCCAAAGGCCGTACGCTGCAACGCATGCGTACGTGCCGGGCGTCTGCCGCCGGAAAGCTCACGGTGGTCCTGGCCACGATCGTCGTCCTGGCCGGCTGTAGCAGCGGCCCCAGCCCACGAGCCTGGGCGGCCTCGGTCTGCGGCGCGCTCACCCCGTGGCGCTCCGAGATCAACAAGCTGACCAGCAGCACCGACGAGCAGATGACCGCACAGACCACGCCGGCGCAGGCCAAGGAGAACCTGGTGCGGCTCTTCGATGGGGCGGAGCAGGCCAGCGAGGCCGCGCGCCGCAAGGTGGAGAAGGCGGGCATCCCGGAGACCGACAACGGCGAGGCCATCTCCGCGGGCTTCCGCAGTTCGCTCGGGAAGATGCGGGACGCCTACGGCCGCGCCCGGGACACCATCGACGGCCTGGGCACCGGTGAGCCGACAGTCTTCTACGACGGCGTGCGCGCCGCGGTGGAGACCCTCAACAAGGAGTACGACGCCAGCGCGCTGGACACCAGCAAACTCAACTCCGAGGAGTTGAAACAGGCATTCGACGAGGTGCCGGAGTGTCGCTGAGCGGGCTCGGTGACACCGGGAAGGCGCAGCCGCCCCCGGCGCTGTTTCCCGCGCCCGAATCCGACACGCCCACCCCCGGGCGACGCCGCGGCGGCGCGCGGCAGAACCTCCCCGCGCAGAGCAGCTCCCCTCAGCAGGCCCCGGTCCAGAGCGACGACGCGGGCCGGCAACTTGTCTTCTTCGGCGCGGACGCGGCCGAACCCACCGTCGCCGACCTCGCCGGGCTGCTCGCCGGGCCCGCTGAGGTGGTCCGGATGGGCGGCACCGCCCGTCTCTCGGTGCAGGTGGACGCCGCGTGGCGGGTGCACGTGCTCGTCGCCGAACTGGCGTCGCGCGGGCTGGCGGCGAGCTGGGAGCCGATCGAAGGCGAGCGACACGCCGTTCGTACGTCGTACACCCGGATCTTGAAGCCGCTCGCGGCCGCCTGGCTGCACGGTTCGACGAAACGCCCGCCGGCTGCCTTTCATCTGACCGGCCGGCGGTTGCGGCTGTGGCTCGCCGCCGCCGGTACGCCGGAGCCTCCCGACTGCCTCCTGTTGCGGCTGGGCCCCGACGACAAGGAGTGTTGGGAGTCGATCGGCGTCGCGCTCGCGGCGACCGGACTGGCCGGGACGCTGCTCGGCCCGGCTGACGGCGGCCCGGCCTACCGGATCACCAGCCGCCGCCGGTTGGCCCGGCTGGCCGAACTGGTCGGCGAACCGCCGCGAGCAGCACCACCGGAAGCCTGGCCGGTCTGACCCTCGGCGTGGGGTCGGGGCTGCGGCGTCCGGGTGTCCGGTGCCGGACAGCTGGCGGGTTGATCCAGGCGGAAAACGGGCGGGTCGGACCTCGGTCGTGAGCCCGCCATCGTCACAGTGACCCGCTTGGAGCCCTACCCACGGTGTACGGTGGCGCCGTCCGGCAGTGCCGAACGGGGCGGGGCGGTGGCGACCGCCGCGTCGAAGCGGTTTGCGGCCCGCGAAACCCGAATCGCGGGCGACGCGTTACGTTGGACATCCGGACCGCCGGTGCTACGGCGGGGTCGAGAACGGTCGCTGTCCGGGGGCCGGCAGGCCACGAGCAGGAGTGAGGTCGGGGAGAGACGTGCCAAGTAACGCTGGAACCACCCGTCTGGTCATCGTCGAGTCACCGGCGAAGGCCAAGACGATCTCGGGCTACCTTGGCCCGGGGTACGTCGTGGAGGCCAGCTTCGGTCACGTCCGCGACCTGCCGCGCAACGCCGCCGACGTGCCGGCCAAATACAAGAAGGAGCCCTGGGCTCGACTTGGGGTGGACGTCGACAACGGCTTCCACGCGCTCTACGTCGTCTCCGCCGACCGCAAGCAGCAGATCAGCAAGCTGGTGAAGCTGGCCAAGGAGGTCGACGAGATCTTCCTGGCGACGGATGAGGACCGCGAGGGCGAGGCGATCGCCTGGCACCTGGTCGAGACGCTCAAGCCCAAGGTGCCGGTCAAGCGGATGGTCTTCCACGAGATCACCAAGCCGGCGATCCAGGCGGCGGTGGCCAACCCCCGGGAGATCGACCGTGACCTGGTCGACGCCCAGGAGGCGCGCCGGATCCTCGACCGCCTGTACGGCTACGAGGTCTCCCCGGTGCTGTGGAAGAAGGTCATGCCGCGGCTCTCGGCAGGCCGGGTGCAGTCCGTGGCGACCCGCATCGTGGTCGAGCGGGAACGGCAGCGGATGGCCTTCCGCACCGCCGAATACTGGGACATTCTGGCCACCCTCGCGGTGGCCAACGCGGGCGAGGGTCCGCGAAACTTCAACGCCACCCTGATCGCCTTGAACGGCGACCGGATCGCCACCGGTAAGGACTTCGAGCCGACCACCGGTCGGGTCCGGGCCGGCGCCGGCGTCGTGCACCTCGACGAGAGCGGTGCCCGGGGTCTCGCGGCCCGCCTGGAGGGGCGGCCGTTCACCGTCACCCGGGTCGAGGAGAAGCCCTACCGCCGTCGCCCGTACGCGCCGTTCATCACCTCGACCCTCCAGCAGGAGGCGGCCCGCAAGCTGCGCCTGTCCTCGCAGCAGACGATGCGCACCGCGCAGCGCCTGTACGAAAACGGTTACATCACCTATATGCGTACCGACTCGGTCAACCTGTCGGAGACCGCCATCTCGGCGGCCCGCCGACAGATCGTCGAGCTGTACGGCGAGCGCAGCGTTCCGCCGGAGCCGCGCCGCTACACCGGCAAGGTGAAGAACGCGCAGGAAGCGCACGAGGCGATCCGCCCGGCGGGGGACAACTTCCGTACCCCGGGCGAGGTGGCCAAGGAGCTGTCCGCGGAGGAGTTCAAGCTCTATGAGCTGATCTGGCGGCGCACCATCGCCTCGCAGATGACCGACGCGGTCGGCTCCAGCGTGTCGGTGCGGATCCGGGCGGTCTCCACCGCGCAGGAGGAAGCCGACTTCGGCGCGACCGGCAAGACCATCACCGACCCGGGCTTCCTGCGCGCGTACGTCGAGTCCAGCGACGACGAGAACGCCGAGGCCGAGGACGCCGAGCGTCGGCTGCCCACCCTGGTCAAGGACCAGCCGCTGACCGCCGACGAGCTGGCCGCTCAGGGCCACCACACCCAGCCGCCGTCGCGCTACACCGAGGCGTCGCTGGTCAAGGCCCTGGAAGAGCTGGGCATCGGCCGCCCGTCCACCTACGCGTCGATCATGCAGACGATCCAGGACCGGGGGTACGTCACCAAGCGCGGTCAGGCGATGATCCCGACCTTCCTGGCCTTCGCGGTGATCGGGCTGATGGAGCGGCACTACCCCCGCCTGATCGACTACGACTTCACCGCCACCATGGAGAACGAGCTGGACGAGATCGCCGGCGGTGACCATGCCGCCGTCGACTTCCTCACCGCGTTCTACTTCGGCAGCTCCAACGGTGCCGGCGACCAGGACATCGCTCGTTCCGGCGGGCTCAAGAAGCTGGTCACCGAGAACCTCAGCGACATCGACGCCCGCAGCGTCAACTCGATCCCGCTCTTCACCGACGACGACGGTCGCGAGGTCGTGGTGCGGGTCGGCCGCTACGGGCCGTACCTGCAACGGGAGCTGCCCGGCGGCGAGCAGCCGGCGGCGGCGGCTTCGGGCGAGGGCGAGGAGGGCGGCACCCAGGGTGACCGGGCGCCGATCCCCGAGGGCCTGGCCCCGGACGAGCTGACCCCGGAGAAGGTGCACGAGCTGTTCCTCGGCGGCAGCGGCGAGCGCAAGCTCGGTGACGACCCCGCCACCGGTGAGCCGATCGTGCTGAAGTCCGGCCGGTTCGGCCCGTACGTGTCCAGCGGTGAGCGCAAGTCGTCGCTGCTGCGGACGCAGACCCCCGACTCGCTGACCCTGGAGGATGCGCTCAAGCTGCTCAGCCTTCCCCGGCTGATCGGTGTCGCGCCGGACGGCGTCGAGGTCTTCGCGAACAACGGTCGCTACGGCCCGTACGTGAAGCGGGGCGAGGAGTTCCGGTCGCTCGAGTCCGAGGAGCAGATGTTCACGGTTGGCCTGGACGAGGCGCTGGCGCTGCTGGCCGCCCCGAAGGCCCGTGGACGGCGCGCCGCGGCACCGCCGTTGCGCGAGATGGGCGTGGACCCGGCGACCGAGAAGCCGTTGGTGATCAAGGACGGCCGGTTCGGCCCGTACGTGACCGACGGCGAGTTCAACGCGTCGCTGCGGCGCGGGCAGACGCCGGAGGCGTTGAGCCTCGAGGAAGCGTCCGAGATGCTGGCTGAGAAGCGGGCGAAGGGTCCGGCGCCGCGGAAGAAGGCGGCGGCGAAGAAGGCCCCCGCGAAGAAGGCCGCGGCCACCAAGAAGACGGCCGCCGCCAGTAAGTCCACGGCCGCGAAGAAGACCACCACGGCGAAGGCCACCACTGCGGCCAAGACGACGGCTGCGAAGGCGACGGCGGCCAAGAAGGCCCCGGCGAAGAAGGCCGCCCCGCGCAAGGCCGCCACCAGCACCGAGTAAACCGCGCTTCGCCCCGATCTGTTGTAGATCTTGGACAGTTTCCGTTCCGTCAAGACGGAAACTGTCCAAGATCTACGCCCGTTGGCCCTGCTTGGGCGGCGGGGAGGCATTCCGGGTACGGCTGACGAACCGCTACGGCCGTACTCCGTTGACCATTGGTGCCGCCACTGTCGCCGTCGGCGACCAGCGGGCGGCCCTCACCTTCGACGGCGTCGAACGCGGTGTCGGCCATGGCCGACGCGGTGCACCTGGACGACCTCGCCCTCTAGCGCGCGTTCGACAACTCGCGGCCGGCGCGCACCGCCGGGGGTCATCAGGCCCCGAGGATGTGGTTCAGGTGGGGGTTGGTGAAGATGCGGTGGGGGTCGAGGCGGTCGCGGACTGCCTGGAAGTCCGGGAAGCGGGGGTAGGCAGTGGCCAGCGAGGCGGCGTCGCGGTAGTGCAGCTTGCCCCAGTGTGGGCGACCGCCCAGCCCCGTGGCCACGTCCTCGAAGGCCCGGAAGTACGGCTCGTGCGGCATGCCGACGTACTGGTGTACGGCGATGTAGGCGTTGTCCCGGCCGTAGCCGTGCGACAGCCAGATGTCGTCGGGGGCGGTGAATCGCACCTCCACCGGGAAGAGCACCTTGAACGGCAGGCCGTCCACGATGCGTTGGAGCGCGGCGAGTGCCTCCGGTAACGCCTCGCGGGGCAGGCCGTACTCCATCTCCATGAAGCGGACCCGGCGCGGGGTGCAGAAGACCCGGTCGGAGCGGCCGGTGTACTGGCGTTCGGTGAGGGCGCGCGCGGAGACTGCGCTGATTCCGGGGGCCAGCGCGGGCACGGCTCGGCCGAGTCGGCAGGCCCCGGCGAAGACCGTGTTGGACAGGAAGTCGTCGTCCATCCAGCCGCGCCAACGGGACAGCGGCCGGTCGTTGACGGGTACCCGGTCGTTGGCCTTGACCTGGACCCGGGTCGTGTACGGGAACCAGTAGAACTCGACGTGGTCGTGCCGGCCGATCAGTTCGGGCAGTTCGCCGAGCACGTCGGCCAGTTCGGCTGGGCGTTCGTGGGCGCGCAGGACGAAGGCGTCCACGCAGCGCAGGGTCACCTCGACCAGGACGCCGAGTGCGCCGAGTGACACCCGGGCGGCGGCGAGGACGTCGGGATGTTCGTCGGCGGTGCAGTGCAGCACCTCGCCGGTGCCGGTGACCAGGGTGATCGCCTCGACGAAGGTGGAGAGGCACCCGTAGCCGGCGCCGGTGCCGTGGGTGCCGGTGGAGATCGCGCCGGCGACGGTCTGCGCGTCGATGTCGCCGAGGTTGGGCAGCGCGAGGCCGTGCCGGGCGAGCAGGCCGTTGAGGGCGTGCAGGGTCATTCCCGCCGGCACGGTGACGAGCCGTTGGGCGACGTCCACGCTGACCATGGTGTCCAGTTCGGACAGGTCCATCCGACGGTCGTCGGCCAGTGCGACGGCGGTGAACGAGTGGCCGCTGCCCGTCACCCGGATCCGAGCGCCGTCGGCCACGGCAGATCGGACGGCTTCTGCGACGTCGGTCGGCGAGCCGGGGCGCAGGATCGCGCTGGCGCTGCCACGCTGGTTCCCGGCCCAGTTGGACCATCCAACCCTGGGCGGTGTGGTGCGGACCATGCGCACTCCTCATTCATGAATATGAACTGACTTCATATCAGGAACGTTCTAGCTGGTAAATACCGCAATTGCGATCCGCTCGTTGTACCGGTAGTCACGGACTCGTGACGTGGAGATATGTTCATCCGTCGAAGGGGGGTGGCGCAGAGTGTCCACACCAGCCGCCACGACCGGGCCGCTGCGCCGCGTACCGGTGCAAGGTCGAAGTGTCGCGCGGGTACAGCGCATGTTGGATGCCTGCGCCGAACTCGTCGACGAGGTGGGGTACGAGGGACTGACCACCACCCTGCTCGCCGAGCGGGCCGAGGTGGCGATCGGGTCGGTCTACCAGTTCTTTCCGGACAAACGGGCGATCGTGCAGGCGTTGACCCTGCGGACCATGGAGTCCTACCTCCAGCGCCTCGACGAGCGGTTCGCGTCCGACGAGATGACCCACTGGTGGGATGGCGTCGACGCGGGCATCGACGAGTACATCACGATGCACCGCACCGTCCCCGGCTTCCGTACCCTGCACTTCGGCGACGTGGTCGACCTGCACCTGCTCGACGAGCAGCGGGACAACAACGGCGTGATCGCCGACCAGTTGGCCCGGGTGCTCACCGAGCGTTTCGGGCTCACCGACGTACCCAAACTGCGCTTCGTGCTGGAGATCGCGGTCGAGGCGGCGGACGCGCTGATCAAACTCGCGTTCCGTCGGAAGTCCGACGGCGACGAGCGGGTGCTGCTGGAGGCGAAGGCGCTGATCCGGGAGTACCTGCACCGCCAGGTCGACGGCCCGGACAGCGGCCGGTCCACCGTCGGGAAGCAAGCCGAGGTGGCCCCGGCCGTCTGAGTCGACGCGGGCGCGGGTCTCGGCCGGCGGCGGGGGCGGCTGCCCGGCTTCAGAGGAAGGCCTGCCCCTCACCCCGGTAGGTGGGGACGGTCGCCACCACCGCGTCCCCCTCGACCAGGTGCAGCTCGTTGACCCGTTCGCACAGCTCACCTGCCTTGGCATGCCGGAACCACACCCGGTCGCCGACGCGCAGATCGGCCGCCGCCGCCCCGGACAGCGGAGTCTGCACCTCGCCGGCGCCCTCGGTGCCGACCAGTTTCAGCCCCGCCGGCAACCACGGCCGGGGCAGCCGGCTGTCGGCGGCTGGGCCGGAGGCGATCCAGCCGCCGCCGAGCACCGTCGCCAGCTCCGGCGTCGGTCGGCGGACCACCGCGCAGGCGAAGAAGGCCGCCGGGGTGGGCCGCCAGGCGCGGTACGCGTCGAACAACGTCGGCCCGTACAGGCCCGACCCCGCGGTGACCTCGGTGACCGCGGGATCGGCGCTGGTCGCGGCCACGCTGCCGGTGCCGCCGCCGTTGACGAACTCCAGGTCGGCGTGCTCGCGTACCGCGGCCACCGCCGCACCACGGCGGGCCAGCAACTCGCGGTACGACCCGCGCTGGGCCAGCCTGATCGCGCCGGCCAGCAGCGTCTGCCCCGGCGGCGCGTCGCCCAGGCCGGCGATCTGCGCCTCGTACGACATGAGCCCGACCAGCCGGAAGCCGGGCCGACCGGCGACGGCGGCGGCGAGCGCGCCGGCTGCCCGGGCGCTGTGCACCGGTGAGCGGCGGACGCCGACGTGCACCCGGCCACGCAGTGGTCGCCAGGAGGCGTCCAGATCCAGGCAGAGCCGTAGCTCGGCGCGCTGCCCCGGGGGTCTGATGGCGTCGATGAGGTCGAGTTGGCCGGTGCCGTCGATCATCAGGGTGATCGCCGCGGCGAGCGTCGGGTCGGCGCCCAGCTCGGTGAGGGCGGCCCGGTCCGCGCTCGGGTACGCGACCAGCACGTCGTCGCTGACGCCGGCGTGGACCAGCCAGATCGCCTCGGGCAGGGTGAACGCCATCACGCCTTGCCAGCCGGGACGCGCGAGAGCCCGGCTGATCAACTCTCGGCTGCGGACCGACTTGCTGGCGAGGCGGACCGGCTTTCCGGCGGCACGATCGGCCAGGGCGACCGAATTGGCGTCGAAGGCGGTGAGGTCGACCACCGCGTACGGGGGGTCGAGGTGGGCAGTCGCCCGATCCAGGCGCTCGCGAAGTTTGTCGCTTTCGATGGCCACGTGTGCACGCTAACTGTCTGACGAAGAATGCGAAATACCCTCGCGTACGTCCGGGCTGCGGCCGGTACCTTCGGCGGCCTAGGCTCAGCGAGCAGGAGAATGTCGCCCGGGGGGTGGCCCCCCACCGGGTCTAGAGTGTTGCACCGGAGGTGCCCAGCGATGGGCCGGCACGTGGAGGTACGGCCATCGAAAGCCAGAACAGCGGCGAGTCGCCCGGCGTGTCGCGATCGAGCGACCAGTCAGGCAACGCCGCCAACCCGTCCAGCGGTGGTCAGGTAGATCCATCCGGTTATGCCGCCATCCGGTCCGTGCTGCGCATCCAGCCGTTCCGCCGGCTCTGGATCGTGCTCGGCGCGGCCTCCTTCGGTGACTGGCTCGGCCTGCTGGCCACCTCGGTCTTCGCCGCCTCCCAGGTGCAGGGCAGCACCGCGAAGGGCGCGGCCTTCGGTGGCGTTATCGCCATCCGGCTGCTGCCCGCGCTGGTGCTCGGGCCGATCGCCGGCGTGCTCGCCGACCGGTTCGACAGACGCTGGACGATGGTCATCTGTGACGTGCTCCGGTTCGTGCTCTTCGCCTCGATCCCGATGGTGGCGCTGGCCGGGGCGAGCGGCGCGGTGGTGGTCCTCTGGGCGACCGTCGCCACCTTCCTCATCGAGTCGATCACGCTGATCTGGATTCCGGCCAAGGAGGCCGCGGTCCCCAACCTGATCCCGCGCGCCCGGCTGGAGGCGGCCAACCAGCTCACGCTGATCACCACGTACGGCCTCACCCCGATCCTCGCGGCGCTGGTCGCCGCGGCGCTCGACCGCAGCGTCCGGGCCCTCGTCGGCGGCGACCTCGGCTGGGCGGAGCCCGCCCAGCTCGCGCTCTGGGTCAACTCCTTCTCCCGGCTGGCCACCGCCCTCGTGGTGGCCTTCGGGATCAAGGAGATCAGCCAGGCGCAGACCGGCGATCGGCAGCGCCACGAGCAGAGCATGCGGCGCCAGTTCGCCGAGGGCTGGAAGTACATCGGCCAGACCCGGCTCGTCCGCGGCCTGGTGCTCGGCATCTTCGGCGCGTTCGCCGGCGGCGGCATCGTGATCGGCACGGCCAAGTTCTTCGCTGCCTCACTCGGCGCCGGCGACGCCGCCTTCTTCCTGCTCTTCGGCGCCATCTTCGTCGGCCTGGCCCTCGGCATCGGCCTCGGCCCGATGGTCGTCAAGGAGATGTCCCGGCGCCGGTGGTTCGGCATGAGCATCGTGCTGGCGAGCGCCGCCGTGATGACCCTCGCCTTCGCCATCCACCTGTCCATGGCGATCGTCGGCGCGGTGCTGGTCGGTGCCGGCGCCGGCATGGCCTTCCTGGCCGGCACCACCCTGCTCGGTGGCGAGATCAAGGACGAGGTACGCGGCCGGGTCTTCGCGGTGGTGCAGATCGGCACCCGGCTGGTGCTGATCCTGGCCATCGGGCTGAGCAGCCTGCTGGTCGGCGTCGGCGGCTCCCGCAAGCTGACCATCGCCGACCTGGGCATTTCCATCTCATCCACTCGACTGCTGCTGCTCGCCGCCGGTGCCGCCGGCATCTTCGCCGGCATCAGCGCCTTCGGCCAGATGGACGACAAGAAGGGCGTCCCCGTTCTCGCCGACCTCTGGGGCTCCATCCGGGGTCGTCCGCTGATGCCGGCCGAGCCGTTCGTCTCCGCCGGGCTGTTCGTGGTGTTCGAGGGCGGCGAGGGTGGCGGCAAGTCCACCCAGCTCGCCGCGCTCGCCGAGCGGCTGCGCGGCCAGGGGCGCGACGTCGTGGTCACCCGTGAACCCGGGGCCACCGCGGTCGGTCGGCGGATCCGGTCGCTGGTGCTGGACACTTCCGGCGACGACGCGCCCTCCCCCCGGGCCGAGGCGCTGCTCTACGCCGCCGACCGGGCGCACCACGTGGCCACCGTCGTCCGGCCCGCGCTGGTCCGGGGCGGTGTGGTGATCAGTGACCGGTACGTCGACTCGTCCCTGGCGTACCAGGGCGCCGGCCGGACGCTGCCCGTCGACGAGGTCTCCTGGCTCTCCTCCTGGGCCACCGGTGGGCTCAAGCCCGATCTGGTGGTGCTGCTCGACGTCGAACCGCACACCGGCCTGTCCCGGGTGGCCTCGCGCAACACCGGCACCGACCGCCTGGAGGCCGAGTCGATCGCCTTCCACGAGCGGGTCCGGTACGCGTTCCTCGACCTCGCCGCCGCCGACCCGAAGCGCTACCTGGTGCTCGACGCTTCCCGACCGGTCGACGAGATCAACGGGCTGGTGGTCCGGCGGGTCGAGGAAATGCTCGGGAAGCCGGGCGGCATCGTGCACCCGCGACCGGCGCAGGGCCCGGACACCTCGGTGCAGCCTGAGTTATCCGACGCGGAGCTGGTGACGATGGAGCACAAGACCTGATGTCGGACGTCTTCGCCGACCTGGTCGGTCAGGACGAGGCGGTGGTCGAGCTGCGCCGCGCCGCAGCCGCAGCCGCCGCCGTGCTGCGGGCTGGCGCGGCCGACCGGGCACCCGCACTGGTCGCCGCCAGCCCGGCCAGCGATGAGGAGCCCGCGCCGGCCGCCGGTGAAATGGACCCGTCGTCCGGGATGACGCACGCGTGGATCTTCACCGGGCCACCCGGCTCCGGCCGCTCGGTTGCCGCCCGGGCGTTCGCCGCCGCACTGCAGTGCGTGCACGGCACCGGCTGCGGTGAGTGCCCCGGCTGCCACACCACGATGGGCGGCACCCACGCGGACGTGCGGATGGTGGTGCCGGAAGGGCTCTCCATCGGCGTCGGCGAGATGCGCGCGCTGGTGCTCCGCGCCGCCAGTACCCCGTCCGGTGGGCGCTGGCAGGTGGTGGTCATCGAGGACGCCGACCGGCTCACCGAGGCCGCCGGCAACGCGCTGCTCAAGGCGATCGAGGAACCCCCACCGCGGACGGTCTTCCTGCTTTGCGCGCCGTCCACCCACCCGGACGACATCTCGGTGACCATCCGGTCGCGCTGTCGGGTCGTACCCCTGCGGCAGCCGCCGGCCGCCGCGGTGGCCGAGGTGCTGGTTCGTCGGGATGGCATCACGCCCGACGTGGCGCAGTGGGCGGCGGCCGCCGCGCAGGGTCACGTGGGTCGGGCCCGCCGGTTGGCCCGCGACCCGGAGGCCCGCAAACGGCGCGAGGCGGTGCTCGCGGTGCCCCGCCGGCTGACCGGTGTCGGCGCGGCGTTCGATGCGGCGTCCGCGCTGATCGAGGCGGCCGAGGCGGAGGCCGAGGCGTCGGTCACCGAGTCCGACACGACCGAGCGGGCGGCGTTGGAGACCGCGCTCGGCGCGGGCGGCACCGGCCGGGGCGCGGCCGGCGCGATCCGGGGTGCCGCCGGGCAGCTCAAGGAGTTGGAGAAGCGGCAGAAGTCCCGGGCCACCCGGGCCCAGCGCGACGCCCTGGACCGGGCGCTGGTCGACCTGGCCGGCTTCTACCGGGACGCGCTCACCATGGCGCTGCGCGCGCCCGTCGCCCCGGTGCACACCGACACCGCCGCGCTGGCCGGCGCCGGCGCCCAGAAGTGGGACGCCGAGGGGTCGCTGCGTCGGCTGGAGGCGGTGCTCGCCTGCCGTGCGGCGATCGAGGCGAACGTCAAGCCGCGGATCGCGGTCGAGGCGATGATGCTCGCCCTCTGGAAGGGCTGACCCGCGCCTTCCCGGCGTTGTCCACAGGCATCGACAGGCCCGATTGCGGTGCGGTACGGTCCGTGTGCCGTGGTGACGGTGGCAGCACACTGAGTAATGGATCGCCCGGGAGGAGTCCGCCGATGCCGCGGGGGGAGATCGACGAAGCCTGGATCGAGGAGGCGGTGCGACGCTACCGCCGGATCGAGTCCCTCCAGGCCGAGTTCGACCAGGCGGTGTCGACCGTCGAGGTGACCGTCCGCTCGCCCGACGGTCTGGTCGAGGTGGTGGTCACCGCCGGTGGACGGATCACCGACGTCCGGTTCCTCGGGCCGCTGCACACCCGCAGCCCGCGCGACGTGGCCGGTTCCGTGCAGGCGGCGGTCACCGCGGCGGCCGACGCCGCCGAATGGGCCCGGGAAAAGCTGCACAACGAGACGTTCGCCGCCTACCGACCGCTCGCGGGGGCCTGAGATGGACACACTGCGCGCGCTCTCCGCCCGACTGGACGAGGCGAGCGCCACGCTCACCCTCGTTTCGCACACCGTCACCGCCTGCGATCCGGCCCAGGCCGCGTTCGGCGCCGACGCGCCGGGCCGCCCGGGTGAGATCGGTCGGGCGCTGCACCGGCAGTGGACCACCGCCACCGACGACCGGGCCCGGGAGGCCCGCGCAGCCGCCGGTCGACTGGCCGCCGCCGCGGCGGCGGTGCGAGAGGCCGCCGACCGTTACGCCGAGGTCGACCGGGCGGCCCGCCGCCGGCTCACCGGGGAACCGTGATGGACGCGCTCGACCGGCTCGCCGAGCCCGGCCTCGACCTGCTCCGCCGGGTGGACACGCTGATCGCGGCCGGCGTGCCCGAGGGGCACCCGGTCTGGCCGCTGCTGCGCCGCATGCAGGTGCTGCCGGGCGACGCGGTCCGCGGCTTCCTCGACCTGCACCCGGTGCCGCTCGCCAGCGCCGGGCACGCGGTGCGCCGGCTCGTCCGGGGGTACGACGACGTCTCCGCCGCGCTCACCGACTCGGTGCTCTGGTCCGGCGCGGCCGCCACGGCGTACGGGCAACAGCGGGCCGCGCTGCTGCGCCACCTCGACGAGGGTCCGGACAGCCTGGTCGGGCGACTCGAATCCACCGCCGGATACGCCGACGCCCTCGCCGACTGGGTGGAAGGCAGCCGTCTCGCGCTGGCCCGCACGTTGGCCGACGTGCTCCGCTCCGCCGAAGCGGTCGCCGTGGTCAGCGCCACCGCCACCGGTGCGTCGACGCGCCCCGGGCCGGTCGGGCCCGGTGTGGCCGACGCGGCCGAGATCGCCGCACGGGTGTTGGCGGTGCTCTGCGTCGCGTACGACGGCGCGGAGACGCTGTTGCGGCAGTGGGCGCCGAGCCTGGCCGAGTCCGCGTGGCGTCCGCCGACGGACGGGCGACCCCGCTACGACCAGCCCACCCGGGTCGGCTGGTAACCGGATCGCGGCCCTCCGGCGGTGGTCCGCGTCGCCCCTTCCGTTTCCGGCCGTGGCCGTGTTCCGCCGGACAGGCCACGGCGTCGCTCGTGGGCGCCCGACCTGAGCCGGCGTCCACGGCGACGCCGTGGTCTTCCCCCTGCACCCCCCGCAGGTCTGCCTCCACTCAACGCCGCCGAGGCACGATCTGTCTCCTGCCCGGCCCCGGATTCAACCGTCCGGGCGAGGAGCAACGGGACGACGGGACGCCCGGCAATGGGTCGAGTCGACGGCCATGAATGGCAGCAGGGCGCAGCCGGTCGGTGCGCCCTGCGCCGCGACCCGTCGTAGGGTGGGGGGATGGGCATGCTCTGCGCGGTCAGCTTCAACCGGTACGGGCGGCTCTACTACCTCGACCCGGGTGAGTTGCGCCCGCAGGTGGGCGACCGGGTGCTGGTGCCCACCGATGACGGGCCCGAGGTGGCGGAGTGCGTGTGGGCCGCGCAGTGGGTGACCGAGGAGACCGACGGTTTCCCGCGCCTGGTGGGGCTGGCTGGCGACGACGACCTGCGCCGGGACGAGGCGTTGCGTCGGCGCAAGGCCGAGGCGAAGGTGGCCGCGAAACGGCTGATCCGCTCGCACGGCCTGCCGATGAAGGTGGTGGCGGTCGACCACGTGCTCGGTTCCGCCGAGAGCGGCGGTGAGCGCAGCATCGTATATTTCACCGCCCCGCACCGGGTGGACTTCCGATCCCTGGTCCGCGACCTGGGCGCGACCCTGCACTGCCGGGTGGAGCTGCGCCAACTCTCCGCACGCGACTCGGCGCGGGTTCAGGGCGGCATCGGCTCCTGCGGTCGGGACCTGTGCTGCGCCACGTTCCTCACCGACTTCGAGCCGGTGACGATCCGGATGGCGAAGGACCAGGACCTGCCGCTCAACCCGTTGCGCATCTCCGGCGCGTGTGGCCGGCTGATGTGTTGCCTCAAGTACGAACACCCGCTGTACCAGCGCTTTCAGGAGACCGCCCCGGCTGTCGGCAGTCGGGTCTCCACGCCGGAGGGTGAGGGCCGCGTGGTCGGTCACAGCGTTCCCCGCGACGCGGTGACCGTCCGCCTGGACGCGGACGGCTCCCGCTCCATGTGCTCCCGCGCCGAGGTCTGTGGCTCCCGCCAAGCCCACGACCAGCACTACACCCCCTAACCACC
>NZ_QGSZ01000112.1 GCF_003857055.1 Micromonospora inaquosa
GGGTTTACGCTGTGGCACGCGGCCACCGCCAGATCTAACGTTATGTCCACAACAGACAGACGATCATGCGGTGGCCGCACCTCGTCCACCAGCCCCAACAGCTACATCTCAAACGGCGGCTGTCGTATTAGGGGACCGGACACGCAGAGCCCCGGCTTCCGCGCCAGGCGTTAGCTGGGACTGGCTATGCGCACCTACCTCGCCGAACGGTCGGCGCGACCGATGATCCGATTAACTCGCCGGGCCCTCCAAGGCCTGGCGCGCAAGCCGCGAGAACCAGGGTTCCAGGAACGGACCCGGCCGTTCCTGGAACCTCGCAGCGCAAGAACGCGCTCGTCTTCTGAACCCAAGTGGGGGTCTACTGTCCCTTCACGCAAGTCTGACCACGGTGACGGCCCAGGAAGGCCGCCAACGCGGCGCGCAGAACGAGCTGAACGGCGGTGGTCGCGCTGGCTAGGAGGCGCAGGTGTTGAGCATGCTCTGTAGTGCGGACTTCTCCGTGGACTGCAGGGTGAGGCTCCAGTTGTACTTCACGGTGATCCACATTTTGCTGTAGGTGCACCGGTACGACGACAGGGACGGTTGCCAGGTGGAGGGGTCCTGGTCGCCTTTGGATTGGTTGACGTTGTCCGTCACCGCGATCAGCTGCGGGCGGGTGAGGTCGTTGGCGAAGCTCTGCCGGCGGCTGGTTGTCCAGGAGTTGGCGCCGGAGCGCCACGCCTCCGCGAGGGGCACGACGTGGTCGATGTCGACGTTGGAGGCCGCAGTCCAGGTCGCACCGTCATAGGGGCTGTACCAGCGGCCCGAGGTGGCGGCGCAGAAGCTGTCTACGACGACGGGGGTGCCGTCACGCTTGAGGACCCGCTCGCGGGTGCCCCTGCCCGCTCGATGCTCGACCGCATGATGAAAACCTCGGCCGGCACTTGGCGGGATCTCACGGGGATGGTTCAGTAGGAGCCCACCCGCCGGCGTCGATGAGCAGCCATGCGGGGATCGGCCAACGCGCGACAATATCCGCCTGCCTGAACTGGTGCTCGGTCACGGCAGGGGTGAACATTGATGGCAGGTACTACTATCGGCCGGCGTGACGAAAGATTCGCAGGAGCCCATACAGTCAGACCCTCCCCGCCCTGGGCTCGAACCCCTTGAACTTGCGCTTGACCTAATGGTCCGGATTGAGCGTGGAAATCACTATGCCAGAACTCGGAAGCGGGCCTTCATGGGGCGAGCATCCTCTGTGCGGCTTGCCTCGCTCGCGTTGTCCGTCGCTTCGACCATCATCCTCGGCCTGCAGGATCTCGACTTCTGGGCGGGGCTCGGTTTCGCGTTGGTAGCCGTGGCGACGGTCGTGAACACGGTCGAACCGTTCTTCGCCTGGCGCTCCCGCTGGGTGCTGATGGAGGAGACCCAGTACAACTTTTATCGGCTTCGAGATGAGCTTTCCTACTACGTCGCCTCGAATCGCCCAGAGGACCTTGAAGTGGCAAAAATCCGAGAGATGTTTGATGAATACCAACGGATTTGGGGTGAACTTAGTACTCGTTGGCGGGAATATCGACGCTCCGGGTCCCCTGGCCTGTGATCTGGTGGGGCACCTTAACGCGTCGATGGCATCCCATCGAGCGACGCGTGGACGTCGCGCGGGCCCCGCCGCCGCCCAGAATGTTCCGTGTCCGGCGCAGTAAGTCGCAGTTGTTGCAGCACGGGCAGGATCAGGACGGCAGAGCCACTCCCACACCTCCCGCGTGCGCTTGGTGTTCCGCCGCGTCAGGATGAGCTGGGGCGGTGCGTCTCGGCGAGAGCCGATCAGATGGCTTGCGCATCGCCAACTGGCTCACGTTGACCAGCCGCGGTAAATCGGTGGCTGCTCGGGCGACGGGGAACTGGCGTGGATGGACCGGGACGTAGCCGGATATCATCGGCTGCCGGAAGCCCTCGCGCTCATCAACGCCCGTCGATGACGATCGTGCGAAGTGCCAGGACCAGAGGGCGGTAGTTGTAGATGTGCGCCCCTAACCCTATGACTGCGGATCAGATGCTCCCTGTCGGCCGATCCGGGATGCTATGCCCCTGTCTCGCCGGCCGTCTAGGATGCGCCGCTTCAACGCGCCCTGATAGTGGCAGTGTCACGGGTCGCGCGGTCTCCTTGAGCGGGCGATGAGGTGTGGGGTAGGGAGTGGCTCGCGGATAGGTCATTATTGATCTTGGTGGTGTGGTCGCCGTGTGGTCTCCAGCGAAAGCCAATGCGGGTCGATCCGTGTCACCCCAGGTAAACCGGGGCCAACGGTCTTGGTCACAGGCCCGTCCGGTGTGATAGGCGTGTGGTCGTCGGTCCGGGCGGTTAGCCGAGCCAACGCAGGTCAACCTGGGTCACTCCCTGCCCACGCGGGTCAACTCGCAGGTCGTTTCACTGGCCACTCGCGCCCCCGTAGCTCAGGGGATAGAGCATCGGTTTCCTAAACCGTGTGTCGCAGGTTTGGATCGTCCCCCGAGGACCCGTAGCCCAACATCGATTTTTCGTAGAGCGGTCGTCAGCGTTGTTCCTAACGGAGGCCGACAGGGCCCGTGTGCCCGGTATGGGATCCGCCCGGCTGCGCTCGTCAGGCCCGCTGCATCTCCCTGGACTCCGGGATCCCGTAAAGCTGAGGCCTTAGTGGACACCATAGTGACCCTTATGGACGTTGCTGGTCGGGCTGGTTTGCCCGATCCGATTTACCGACGAGGCGATGTAGCGAAGCGGCCGACGGCGAAAGCTCCCGCCGGGCGGCGTTGACGAACTCAAGGCGCCGCAACTCAACCTCATCGCGCAACTGACACCAACCGACCTCGTCGACGTTCTCCCGGATGCCAGTGCCGATGCTCCAGAAGGCCGCGTCTAACTTGAGGGCCGCTTCTACGATGCTCGGAGGTCCCACCAACTGCACCCGAGCGAGAGCTGCGTTCCATCCCGCCCAGTCGACGCGCTCAAGCTCCTTGGACCGCCAACGCACGAGCCCCATGTAGGTCGTGGCCTGCTCCTGTAACAGGGCTGCAGAGGTATCGGTTAGTACCGAGCGGGACCAAGCTCGACTCTGGCTGCGATTGCTCATCCAGCCGCCGGCAGCCACACCCAGCAGCGTCACGAGAACGCCGGTAGCAGTGGATAACCCCATTTCCCAATTCACGGGACCTCCGTCTCATCGCAGTGGCCACCCCCGATGGTGTCAGCTACCTACAACGAGGCCGAGCGACGCTGAGGCCGTGACGACCGCGTGGTCGGCGCCGTCGGGTCTGCCGCTATGCCGCTACGCCCTGCCCGCCGCCGGAGCAGGTGGTCCAGGCGCGGTGAATCGGCACCATGGCAAGCGGCCCGTGAAGCTGTCGTAACGGCGGTTGCGGGGCGGCGTTCAGCTCGTGGGGGATAGCCGGGCTGTCTCGTCTCCGCGTGCGTTGAATAGCACGAGTGCCGTGCCGTCGAGACCGGCTCGTCTGGCCGTCGTGACCCATTGTTCGATCGGCACGCTGTCAGCGCAGAACGCCAATGTGATTGCTCTCGCGGTTGCGAGCAGGGTGCCGCCTGCGGCGGTGATCCACCGACCGCTCTGGTCGTTGCAGCCGTCGGATCCGTGCCACTCGCCGTCCGCCGTTAACTCCAGGTAGGCCGCGCTGTGTCCGCTCTTGGGCACCCAACGGCCTATCGGCTGGCGCTGATCGGCGGGAACGAGCATCGTCGGTAGTGCTACTGCTGGTGCCAGGGCACGTCGCGCTTCGTCGGTGACCACCGGGGGCTCCAGCACGGAGTCGGCCTTGTCGGGCTCGGGGGGCGGTGTCGCCCCGGGAATCAGGCGGGCGACCGCTTGCCCACGTCCGTCCAGGAGTACGGGCAACCCCGCCCCGTCGGACTGGTAGGCGGTCACGCTCCGCAGCCACCCGGGTGTCTCTTGACTAGCCTTCTCGCAGCCAGGGGTGCTTTCGACGACGACCGCGGAAGCCGACCAGACGTCGGCGAGGAACACACCTTCATCGTTGGCCCGCCAGGACCCGCCCAGCGTGCCGCAGTGGCTGCCGATCAGGTGCAGTTCACCGGCTGCGAGGCGCAGGATCGTGCCCGCGCCGGGGTCGGCAACGTCAACGAGCGTCCAGGAGCCGATCAGCAGTTCCGGCGCCATCGACATTGCGGCCCCGGTGGTGCCCGTGACCGACGGCTTTGGGTCTGCTGCCTCCGGATGGCCCTGCCTCGCGCATCCGGTGAGCAGAACGCCCATCACGACCAACGTCGCGAGGCGCTCCTGACGCGTCTTTTGGCTTTCGATCCTGCGGTCTCCTGGCTCCTCCAGGCACCATCGGGCCGGAGCTGGGCGGCACTCGACGCACGACAGTTGCACTTCGGTCAACGGCTGTTAGGAGCGTTGGATGCGCCCGCGATCTCGTCGAGGCGCGACCCTCCACGCAGGATGCCCGTCGAATGACAGCCATGCCGCGCCGCCGCGCTTACCTAAAGGAATGCCGCCGCACAGAATGCTGTCTTTGCCGCGAGTGGTGGGAGACGAAGCCGGTCACCTACAAGTCGTCGGAGACGGCCAGAGGGACTTCGGTCGACGCATGAGCGGACCTTCACCTCTACTTGTCGGCATCAAGAACGCGGTCGGGTGCGGCCCCGACTTGCCCGCACCGAAGGATGCCGAAGCCAGCACGCCGCTGGCGGCTTCAAACGATCCTTGCGGTGACCTCGTCTAGCGCACGGCAGTGTCGAGCACGACACCTGGCATCCCACACAGGGGTACGTGTCGCTCGGAAAACGAGGTCGCCCGTGTATCGGGGATAGGCGTCCGAAGAATCGTTGGCTAGCAGCCCGCGAGTGTCGGCGGGCTGGTCTCGGCGGCCGTCTCTCAGGTCGCCGGGGCAGCCGCGCAATCGAGAAAGCCGTCCTTGTGTAGGCCGCCTTTCATCACACACTCTGTTCTTGATGATCAGGGCGGGTGGCCGCCCCTGACGCCGAGTAGACGGGTTCCACCGTTTCGGGCGAGATTTTGGCATCTATGCAAGCTTGCTCCAAGGAGGAACACCTTTTCGGTATCGGCATGCGTGAAGCGCCTGTACTAATGGGAAGAATGCGCGGGCGAGCTGTCAACCCGTCGATTGCGTGGAGGAGGCGCCTGAGTGGGCGAGGTGCTTCGGGCTCGCCGTGTCGCCTGTACCCACCGCTCGGGGTTTCGTAGAGTCCCACCAGCAGGCCGCGACAGGGTGCGCTGGTGTGCCTTGGCTTCCCGGGCCCACTACCGATACGCAGCAGGTGCAGGCTGGGAAGGCAGGTGCAGCACGGTGGTGCCACCCGAGCTCCAGCACGGCAGGTGTCGGCTTCCCGACAAATTGCCGAGGCTGAAAGGTATTCATGGCGTCGGTCGTGACGGATGTCGGCCTTAGTCGGTTACGTGTTCGGCAGTTGAAGCGTGTTGCTTCCTAGGGCGTGGAGGAATTTTCGCCAGGCATCGTTTGAGAACGAAAGGAGCGTGTGGGCGGCGGCCGAGTTGCACACCTCAACCGTCGTGGAGTAACGAGATACGTCGACGCAGTGATCGTTCTGGCATTTGGAGCTGCGACGGGTCCAGATGGGGTGGGAGTTACGATCTTCTTCCATTTTCCGATTCTCCTGGAGTCGACGTTTTGTTATCGGCGGTTTCGACGAATGGAAGCGCGGTACTGATGACGGTTCATGCAGAAATCGCCTTTGCTTGCGTGCCGAGCCGAGCCTCGGACGCGAGGAGAGCTTTACGGACCGTCTCCGGTTGTGTCGCGCTATGTAAGTACGGTAGCAGGGCCATGACCAGTTCGGCCATGAATGTCTGGCTCTTTCACCCGACTCGGTGTCCGAAGGGCTGGTCTGATAGCTTATTTCCCTCAGCGGCAAGCCGACAGCCAAAAGAGAATTGCTCTAGGCAAGTTTCCTCATTCATTTTGCCTTTTGCAGTTGCCGACTGGAGGGCGTAGACGTGACGACGGGCGGGCAAGGGCCTACCACGAATCGACGGCGCCTGCGCCTCGTGCTTCGCCAACTGCGCCTCGACCGCAGGCTTTCGCTTGAGGACGTGCGCCAAGAGATGGACTGGTCGCTGTCAAAGGTGACACGGATCGAGAACGGCTCGGTCAGCATCTCCGTCAACGACCTGCGGGCCCTGCTTGACTTCTACCAGGTGCGCAACGCTGATCAAGTGCGCGACCTGCTCGATTTAGCAAGGTTGGCACGCCGGCGTCACTGGGCCGCAGAGTATCGAGACTTCGTGTCCCCGTCCTATATGGACTTTTTGGGCTACGAGGACGACTCGTGGCGCATCAGCCAATACCACCCCTTCCTTGTGCCGGGCTTGCTTCAGACGGAGCGTTACGCCCGGCTGGTGGTGACCACAGGACCGCAATACCGCGTCGACAATCGGGCGGCAGACGCTCGGGCGCAGTTGCGCATGGCACGTCAGAGGCGTGTCTTCGCCCAGTCGAGGCGATGTGAGGTACGGATCGTCCTCGACGAACGAGCCCTCAAGTCCGTGGAGAACACCGACCTCATGCTCGAACAGATCGAACAGGTGCTGTCCCGACTGCCGGAGCTCGACCTCGTGGTTCTCCGCCGGGACACGGCCGCCAACTCCGTCCTTGTCGGCCCGTTCTCCCTGCATGAGTTCGAGTCAGAGGTAGATCCAGACGTGGTCTATCTCGACAACCTGCCGGACGACGTCGCACTCGTCGAGGACCACGCGGTGGTCGCCGGCTATAAGAGCTCCTTCGAGGATCTGTACCGCCAGGCGGCGGCGGGCGACGACGCTCGGCGCCTACTCGAGACCATCGGTGCCTCTCTGCGGGAGCAGGCACCCGCCTAGCTTTCCCGAGAGTGCCGCGGATTGGGTACGTCGACTCGCGAACCATCGATACCCGGGTCGCCCTGGTTGAGCCGCCTTGTGCCCAGCGCGGCGGATACGCGAATCTGCGTGACGAAGACGGGCTGGTGTGCCGCCAACCACTCGACCATGACGGCCAAGAGTCCTATCAGACCAGCCACTTTCAGATCGTCGACTTGCGTGCCGACAAACACCGCCACGGCCACGACGGTGCCCAGTGACCCACGCCGTCCGCGGGCGCCGACCGAGTAGGTGGGCCACCCGGCCGAACCGACTCCGTCCGACTCAGCGACGGTCACGACCTGTGGCGAAGGCGCGAGGTCCACAACCAGCTCGTGGCCCGCCGCCAGTTCCTGTGAACGCACCATGAGTGCGCTCCTCCTATGTCTATAAGGGGTAGCAAGACGCGGAATGCACTTGCCGTCCGCAACTCCCAACCTGCCCTGGGCGATCAGACGTATGCAATTTACGCCGCCGGGACCGTGGAGAAGCCGCGACACGCGGAGTGTTGCTCCCGTTGCCGCCGGTGATCTTGAGGGCCGCCCGAGTCCCCCTTGTCGGGCCGCCGGTTCCCATCGGCCTGCTGGTAGCCCTCGCTCACCCCCAAGCGAGCAGTTCGACCGATGCCGCTGTCGACCATGCGAGCACACGCTGCCGGGAGGCATCAGTTCTGCTGGTCGGGCCGGTGCCGGCAACGGCCCGCAGAAGGCCTCCAGCCAAGTAGGAGTGCACCCCTACCGCCGTTCGAAAGGTCCACCAACGCCGATCGCAGTCGCGCCGAGACCTTCAACAGCCAGCGAGCTCCGCCACGAGTCTGCCGGCAGAGAGTGTCGATGGGTGCCTTCAATGGGCGAGGTCTCAGCTCTGAGACCTTCGTGGCCGGTTCGCCACCCCTTCACAAGCGAGCCCATTGATGGACATGATGGTCAGGGACGGTTGCCATCCACCAACGTCGAGGAGGCCGCCATGCCGATATCCCAAGCCCCTGCTGATTTTCCGCGCGCCGTGCGCTACGTCGCCGCAGCCGTCCTTGCTGCCGCCGGTCTGGTCGGTGTTAACGCGCAGTCGGCGTCGGCCACACCTCCCGGAATCCCCTCTAAGGCGACGGCGCAGTCACAGCTCAACGCCCTGACCGTGGCAACCCAAGGCTCGACCAGCGGCTACTCGCGCGACCTGTTCCCGCACTGGATCACCATCAGCGGAAGCTGCAACACCCGCGAACAGGTCCTCAAACGCGACGGCACCTCCGTCGTCGTCGACAGCGCCTGCGCGGCCACATCAGGCCGCTGGTACAGCCCGTACGACGGCGCCACCTGGACGGCCGCCTCCGACGTCGACATCGACCACGTCGTCCCCCTCGCCGAGGCATGGCGCTCCGGCGCCAACTCGTGGACGACCAGCCGTCGGCAGAGCTTCGCCAACGACCTGAGCCGCCCGCAGCTGATCGCCGTGACGGACAACGTCAACCAGTCCAAGGGCGACCAGGACCCCTCGACCTGGCAGCCGCCCCTGTCGTCGTACCGGTGCACTTACAGCAAAATGTGGATCACCGTGAAGTACAACTGGAGCCTCACCCTGCAGACGTCAGAGAAGTCCGCCCTGCAGAGCATGCTCAACACCTGCGCCTCCTGACCACGATGCCCGGCTTGCGGTTCGCACCCCTTCGGGGTCGCAGACCGCAAGCCGGACGCTACGCCTGCTGAGGCGGCGGGCGGGCTGCTTGCGCCACTGGCCGCCCGCGCCGGCGGCGAGAAGGCGCTTGACCATGGCGAGGGCCTCGTCCTCGGTGTCGAACTCCCACCGCAGTGCCGGGCCGCTTTCGCTATCTCCGGCGCAGGCGGTGACCTTTCACCTGACCTGGCGGGTCAACCACACATCCCGGCGGCCCAGACGCCCCCAAATCCCGCTCCACCAGCGCCCCGCCACGTCCGCCACCAGCGCATCGTACGAACGTCCGAATCGCGGCCGGCGTGGGGTAACCGGTTGACCCGGATGGGGCTGTGCCGACCGTTCTGTGGTCCGAAATGGCCGCACCTCGGTGTGCTGGCTACCCGCGCTGACGTCACTCGTCGTGGGGGAGCGGCCCGTCGTACTGGAAGGTTGGCGGATCGTCCTCGCCGTCACAACGAACATAGCGGTACTGCGCGGGCGGGCTGGGGTGCTCGCGGATGCCGAGGTAGGCGCCGCTCTGCGGCAGGATGAGGAGCTGCGGAAGGAACCCGTTCTCGTCGACCTCGATCGAAGTGATGCGACCGTCGGCCGGTCCGCCGAGCAGCCAAGCCTCGACCGCGGGCATCAGCGATTTACCAGCAGCGTGGCTGCAGCCGTCAGTAGCCCCGCAACCGCCGCGACGAGCGCCGCCACTGCGCCGAGGAGACCAGTAACACCGGCGAGGCCGTCCGCTGCTGTCTGCCAGTCCGTGCGTCGTGATTGGCTGCGTCCACCCCAAGTCATGGCTGCTCTCCCTTACCAGTCGATGCGACGTCGCGTCGCCGCCTGCGGAGTACCTCAGCCGGCACGTTCAGCCGCTCAACCCGCAGCGGCACCATCTGTGGATAACTCGGCGCCTGTGGATTACGGCATGATCATCACGTTCTTCTGGGATCATCCGCCGCGCGGCGTCGACCGAAACGCTTGATTGACCGTGCTCAGCGACGAAATGGCAGAACGGGTCTGCGGTGCTGATCGCGTCCGGCGCGTTCGTCGAGGTGAAAGCGCTCGCTGCCCGTGGCTGGTCGCTCCTGACGAGGGAAGCCTGGGACGAGTACGGCGCGGAGTAGACGAACCGCCTCTTCGAACTGCCGCGCCGTTGCTGCCGGCGGGCCGGCCGGAGATGACGCATTGGCGGTTCCCGACGAGCGCGGATCCACCGGTTCCGGTCACCCTGCCGAACGTGGTGGTCAAACGCGACCCTCGGAAACTCAGCGGCCGGGTCCATTCAGTCGAACTCATCGAAGGCTTGGCCGGCGAGAATCTACGCGATCGTCCAGAGCGCCGCCGGGGTCCGCGGTGTGAGCTGTCTACCGCAACTCTTGGCGGAGCCCCGATGAGGCGGAAACGGGATTTTCACCTACATCGACGGCTGGTACAACACCCGCCGTATCCAGAAAGACCTCGGCTGGCGAACCCCAGACGAGTGCGAAACCGCATGGCACACCCACCAGGCACAGCACGACGAGACCACTATCGTTCAGCCCGAGCCCACCGGCGCTAGTGCCGTGACCACGAACGTTGACGGTGTTGGTCAGGCTGCGCGGGTAGCGGGTTGGCCCCAGTGTCGTTGTCGTTCGCTGCGGATGCGGGCTCGTTCTCGGCGTTGGGCGGCCAGGACGTCG
>NZ_QGSZ01000111.1 GCF_003857055.1 Micromonospora inaquosa
GCCCTGGCCGGCCCCCGCCCCCTCGGTTGATCATGAAGTTGTTGCCCTGACACGCCGTGGTCGTGGCAATAACTTCATGATCACCGGGGTCTGGTGTGCGGTGGGCTTGGCCGTCCACTGTGGAGGGTGAGAGGTGTTACGGGGATACTTCGGGCACGTTTCATCGAGGGTCTTGACAGTGGTTGTTAGCGATAACACGATGGCCTTCACGCCGCTCTCGCGTTTGGAGCTCGTCTTGGCCGTGTCGATCCGTTCGCGTGTCCTGAACTCCGCCCCCACCTTCGCTGTGAACAGCCTGAACGCCATCGCAACCCGGGTCACGAACACGCTGACCCGGGTTGCGTCCACAGTGCGTCCGGGACGGCTCCGTCCACTGTGCGCGTTCGCATCGACGGCCGTCCTCGTCGGTGCCGGCCTGGTGGCCGCCCCGGCCGCCGCGCACGCCGCCGACGGATGGTCGCCCCGATCGTCATACACCTCGACCGACACCGGCGCCGGCACCTACTCCGTGCCACTGCTCAACGCCGACGTGCCGGACATCAGCGTCGAGCGCGTACCGGCCGCCGAGAACGACGAGGGCCGCGACATCTACTACATGATCAGCACGACGATGCACCTGAGCCCGGGCGCGCCGATCATGAAGTCGTACGATCTGGTCAACTGGGAGATCGTCAACTACGTCTTCGACCGGGCGAGCATCGGCGACTCGTTCTCGCTCCGCAACGGCCAGAACTCGTACGGCCAGGGTCAGTGGGCGTCGTCGCTGCGCTACCACGACGGCACGTTCTACGCCGTCTTCAACACCAACAACCTCAGCGGGGCGTACCTCTACCGCACCGACGACATCGAGAACGGCCCGTGGCAGCGCACCGCCCTCGGCCGTGGCCTGCACGACCCATCGCTCTTCTTCGACGTCGACGGCACGCCGTACATCTTCTACGGCTCCGGCGGCACCAGCGCCGTCCGCCTCAACGCCGATCTCACGGCCATCGCGCAGGACTACCCGAACATCTTCACCGCCAACAACTACGCCGGGCAGCCGTTCATCGGCGGCCTGTTCGAGGGCGCGCAGGTCTACCACATCGACGGCTGGTACTACGCCGTCATCATCACCTGGCCGTCCGGGCAGGGCCGCCAGGTGGTGATGTTCCGGTCGAAGGATCTGCTCGGGCGCTACACCTCGGCCGGTGGCGTCAACACCTACGAGGCGCGCGGAGTGCTCAACTCCAACGGCTTCGCGCAGGGCAGCCTGGTGCCGATCAGCCGTCCGGGCGGCGAGACCGACTGGCACGGCATGTTCTTCCGGGACACGTTCCCGATCGGTCGGATCCCGGCGCTCATCCCCGCCACCTGGCAGAACGGCTGGCCGACCTTCGGCGCAGGCGGGGTCGTGCCGGTGAACGGCCTGTTCGACAAGCCGATCCGGCTCAGCCCGGCGGAGGAGGCGTTCGAGCGGCAGAAGAGCATCGTCGCCTCTGACGACTTCGCCAACGACGCGCCGCACAAGGCGTACCAGGACGAGCAGTGGACGGTCCCGGCGCCGCTCGACCCGGCGGAGATCGCTCCCAACGGGTCGCGGCTCGACCTGGCGTGGGAGTGGAACCACGCCCCGGACAACCGGTACTGGTCGCTCACCGACCGCGACGGTTGGCTGCGGTTGACCGCCGGCAAGGTGGTCACCGGCCAGTACGTCTACACGAAGCTGTCCAACCGGGCCGAGCTGGCGTGGTTCGAGGAAGCCCGCAACACGCTCTCGCAGCGGACCTTCGGGCCACGGCAGTCGGTGCAGACCCGGATGGACATCTCCGGAATGAAGAATGGTGACGTCGCCGGCCTGGCGGCCTACAACCGCGGATTCTCGTACGCGGCGGTAAAGCGCGTCGACGGCGTCAACACCCTCGGCGTGGTGAACCGTTCGCAGCCGTTCGCCGTCGACCTCGACCAGTCGACGCTGGAGAACTTCGTGGCGGGCACGACGGTGCCGCTGGGCAGCGCCACCGAGGTGCACCTGAAGGCGGACCTCGACTTCGCCTCGCCGGTCGGCCAACTGTGGACGACGTTCTACTACAGCCTGGACGGGGTCCAGTGGACCCGGCTGGGCAACCGCGTCGGCCCGCAGGCGCTCGACGGCAGCCTGGCGCACTTCATGGGTCACCGGGTGGGCCTGTTCAACTACGCCACCCAGGAGACCGGTGGCCACGTCGACTTCGACGACTACCTGCTCAGCGACGTGCTGACCGCGCAGGGCCGGCCGCTGGACACCGCCGCCCTCGACGCGGCCATCGCCCATGCGCAAACGCTCGACCCGCGCCACTACCCGGCCGACGCCTGGGCCACGACGCAGTCCGCGCTCGCCGCTGCGACGTCGGCACGGGCCGGTCAACTCGGCACCCAGAACCAGATCGACGCACCGGAGCGGGCGCTGAGCTACCAACTGGCCCGACTCGGAGTGCTGGCGGCACTGCCCGTGACGGCCACCGCCCAGGTGCGTTGCCTGAGCGGCAAGACGTACGTGGCGGTGCAGGCGCGCAACGACTCGACCGAGCCGGTCGAGATCAGCGTGGAGACCCCGTACGGGAACCGGTCGTTCGCGGCCGTCGCACCGGGGGCGAACGTCTACCAGTCGTTCAACACGCGTACGGCGTCGGTGGTGGCCGGCTCAGCGACGGTCCGGGTCACCGGCACTGTCGCCGGCCAGGACGTGACCACCGTCCACTCCACGCAGCACCCCGCCAACGCCTGCGGCGGATAACCCACCACGAGCCCTCGGCTCTCGACCAGCACCACCGGCGACCGGCCGGGGCGGCGCGGAACAGCGGACCTGTCCCGCGCCGCCGGCCACGGCCAGCCGGTGGCGGCAGTCGACCCCTGATGTCCGGACCACCCACCGATCCCCCGTACACCGATGACCGCACGTCAGAGATGAAGGAGGATGTCTCGTGGAACAACGATTGCGACGGGCGACCCGAGGACGGGTCGCAGCGCTCGCGACGGTCGGCCTGATGCTGGCCACGGGGTTCGTCGCCGGCGCGTCGCCGGTCCAGGCCGCCGACACGAACCTCGTCGTCAACGGAGGGTTCGAGGACGGCCTGGCCAACTGGTTCATCAACAACGGAAACGCCGCCGACGGCGCCCAGTTGTCCGCCACGTCGGACGCCTTCTCCGGCGCGAACGCCGCGCTCGTCACCAGCCGGACGACCACCGGATCCGGCCCGATGCAGGACCTCACCGGCAAGGTGCAGGCCGGGCAGGCCTACACCCTCACGGCCCGCATCAAGTACGAGAACGAGAGCGGCCCGGCCACGAAACAGTTCTTCGCCACCATGCACTACGGCGGTGGCACCTACACCAACCTGGTCAGCGTGACGGCGACGAAGGGTCAGTGGGCGCAGTTCACCGGAACGTTCACGATCCCGACGACGCAGAGCGTGTCGACGGCACGCCTGTTCTTCGAGACCCCGTGGACGAGCACGCCGTCCACCGACCCGGACCTGCACCTCATGGACTTCAAGCTCGACGACGTGTCGGTGATCGGCGCCGAGCCGCCCGCCCCGGCGTCGAAGACCATCGAGGTCGTCGGCAAGCTCCCCGGGGAGCACAACCCGTTGATCGGGCACAAGTTCGGCGCTGACGGCTTCGGCCTCGTGCACGACGGTCGGGTCTACATGTACATGACCAACGACACCCAGGGTTACGCCCCCAACCCGACCACCGGCGTCTCGCCGGGGATCAACTACGGCGACATCAACCAGATCACGGTGATCTCCTCGGAGGACCTGGTGAACTGGACCGACCACGGTGAGATCCAGGTCGCCGGCCCCAACGGGGTGGCCCCGTTCACCACGAACTCGTGGGCTCCGGGCATCACCAAGAAGGTGGTCAACGGAGTGGAGAAGTTCTTCCTCTACTACGCCAACGGCGGTGGCTCCAGCAATGTGATCACGGGCGCGTCGCCGCTCGGTCCGTGGACCAGCGAGCGCACCAGCACGCTGATCGACGGCCGTACCCCCGGTGCCGAGGCCGTCGCGTGGAAGTTCGACCCGGCCCCGTTCGTCGACGACGACGGCCAGCCGTACCTCTACTTCGGTGGTGGTCCCGCGGCGACGAGCATGCCGCCGGCCGAGCGCTTCAACAACCCGAAGAACATCCGGTCGATCGAGCTCGGCGACGACATGGTCTCGACCGAGGGCACGGCCGCGGTGGTCGACGCCCCGGTCGCTTTCGAGGCGGGGCACGTCTTCAAGCGCCAGGGCAAGTACTACTTCTCGTACTCGTCGCACTTCGGCGGAAACGACTTCGGTGGTAGCCAGCAGCCGCTGCCCGGTTACCCCGGAGGTGGCCAGATCGGCTACATGATCTCCGACGGTCCGATGTCGTGGCCGAAGGAGACCTACGCCGGTGTGCTCTTCCCGAACCAGTCGCAGTTCTTCGGTGCCGGCACCGGTGGTAACAACCACCAGTCGGTGTTCGAGTTCGGCGGCAAGTACTACTTCACCTACCACGCCCCGACGCTGAACAAGCGCATCAACGGCAACACCACCCAGGGGTACCGCAGCCCGCACATCCAGGAGCTGACCTTCAACCCGGACGGCACGATCCAGCAGGTCGTCGGCACCTACGCCGGCGTGGACCAGGTTCGGGACTTCGACCCGTACCGCGTCTTCGAGGCCGAGACCTTCGGCTGGAGCAAGGGCGTCGCGACCACGAAGGTCGACGGCAACTCCGCCCAGTTCGGCGGTGCGGCACCGAACCTGGTGGTCCGCGACATCGACAACGGCGACTGGACGGCGCTCTCCTCGGTGAACTTCGGGGACAGCGGCGCGCAGCGCCTGACGGCGCGGGTGCGTGCGCTCGCCGCCGGTGGGCAGGTCCAGGTCCGGCTGGACGACGTCAATGGTCCGGTCGTCGGCACGGCCGCGGTGGACACACCGGTCGGACAGTGGGCCGAGGTGACCGCAGAGCTTGCGGGCGTCAGCGGAGTGCACGACGTCTACTTCACCTACACCGGCCCGGCCGGCGTCGACCTCTTCGAGCTCGACAACTGGGCCTTCCAGGCGGCCACCCTCGACCTGCCCGTCACGGTCACCGCGTCGACGCGGTGCGTGGCCGGCAAGACGTACGTGGCGGTGCAGGCGCGCAACGACCATGACGCGCCAGTGGACATCACAGTGCAGACGCCGTACGGCGAGCGGTCGTTCGCGGCCGTCGCGCCGGACGCGAACGCCTACCAGTCCTTCAACACCCGTGCGGTGTCGGTGTCGGCGGGTTCGGTGACGGTCCGGGTGACCGGGGCGATCGGCGGACAGGACGTGACGACCGTCCGCACCGTGCAACACCCCGCCGGCACCTGCGGCGGATAACCCCTCATGGCAGAGAACGGAGATCAGATGAACACATACAAACGGCGGCAGCTGCTCGCGGCCTGTTCCGTCGGTGCCGTGCTGACCGGGGCGGCGGTGCTGCCCTCGCCCGCACTGGCCGAGCCCGGTGACGACGCCAGTGTGCGGGTCACTGTCGACATCGACGAGATCAGGGAACCGGGCGTGCTCGCCCTGTCGATCGCCGGCGACTCCGTCGCGCTGTCCGAGGACGGCTCGACCCTGCTGGTTCGCCAGTTCGTCGGCACGCTGCCGACGGTGACGGTCACCGACACCCGGGTCGCCGACGAGGTGCCCGACGGTGCCAGCTGGGCGGTGCTCGGCAGCGCTACCGACTTCGCCGGCGCCGCCGGCCAGGCGCCGATCACCGCCGACCACCTCGGTTGGAAGCCGCGCCTGCTCGACGGCGGCGAGACCGGCCTGGTCACCGAGGGTGAGGAGGTGGTGACCAGCCTGGACGAGGAAACCCAGCCGGGCAACAATGTCGGCCTTGTCGACCAGGAGCTGTTGGTCTCGGCCTTCGACTCCACGGCCGTCGTCAGCGACTCGTACTCGGTCAACGCCGACCTGTATCTGCGGACCCCCGCAGAGGTCGCCGCCGGCGAGTACAGCTCCACGCTCACGCTCTCACTGTTCGAGTAGTGGCCTGGGCGGGGGCCCGGACCGGGCCCCCGCCCAGCCCCCCGCGGCCCTGTCGTCGCGGATCGCCGGGCACAATCCGAAGGGCCGCCTCATGACCGTCACCCCGTTGCGCCGGGCGCTCGTCGTCCTCGCCGTCGCGTCCCTCGCGGTTGCGGCCGCGCCGACCGCGGCGGCGGCGGAACCGGACCCGAAGGCGCTGACCTGGACGGTCCAGCCGGCCACCGCGAGTGGCCCGGACCAACGCCGGTGGATCAACGCCAGCCTCGACCCGGGGCAGACAGTGACCGAGCACCTGGCGGTCCGCAACTTCAGCCGTACCGCTGTCGCCTTCTCGCTGAAGGCCGCCGACGGCTACCTCACCGACAAGGGCCGCTTCAACATGCTGTCGTCCGACCGGCCCTCGGTCGACGGCGGCACCTGGATCGACGTGCAGGAGAAGGTCACCGTCGGCCCCGACGAGACGCGGGTGGTGCCGTTCACGATCACGGTGCCCCGGAGCGCCACCCCGGGCGACCACCCGGCCGGCATCGCCGCGACGGTCACCAGCACCGGCGGCACGGTCAACGTCGAGAGTCGGGTCGGGTTCCGGGTCATGCTGCGGGTCAACGGCTCCGCGCGGGCGGCCCTGGCCGTCCGGGGCCTCGGCGCGACGTACACCCCGTCGTGGAATCCCTTCGCCGGTGGCACGGTGCGGGTCCGCTACACCGTCGAGAACGACGGCAACGTCTGGGTCAGCGGAACGAGTCGGGTGGCGATGTCCGACCTTCTCGGCCGGACCAGCCACGACGCCACCAGCACCGTCGAGGAGTTGCTTCCGGGCGGCAGCCGGACGGTGGAGACCCGGGCCGACGGCGTCTGGGCGCTGGGTCGCCTCCGCACGACCGTCACCACGTCGCCGACGCTGCTCGGCGACGGCCAGGCCGGGGCCGACCTTCGACCGGCCTCCGCCACCGTCACCGCCTGGGTCGTACCGTGGGCGCAGCTCGCACTGCTGGGTCTGCTCGCCGGCCTGCTCCTGGGGCTGCGGGCGGCGGCCCTGCACCGGCGGCGTCGGCTGGCCGGGCTGTTGGCCCGCGCCCGGCAGGAGGGTCGGCAGGAGGGCCAGGAGTCCGTGCTCGTCGGCGGTGCATCCGCTGCTGCCGAGCCCGACGCGGGCGACGCCCACCGGTAACCCGTCGTCGACGCGAGGAGATCACGCCGTCGGGTCGCGGTGCGGCGTCGCCCGGCCCGGGACCCTAGGGCTTGGCCTGGTCGAGCAGCCAGCGCAGGATGCCGGCGTCCTCGTAGGTCGGCCCGAACGCCGCGTGGTAGTCCGGCACCGAGAACGCGGCGTCGGCGTACTCGGTGTAGCGCACCAGGTCGGCGGCCTGCTCGGGCGTCTTACCCCGGGCGCCGTACGCCTGCCGCAGCACCGACGTGGAGTTGCGCGCGCCGGAGACGTTGAGCAGGTGGTCGTGCTCACCGTGGGTGATCCACACCGGCACCTCGGCCGCCGCGATGGCGGTCGCCTGGGTGGCGTTGACCGGGAAACCACCGGTCACCAACCCGCCGGCGAACAGGTCCGGACGCTTGGCGAACGCCTCCCAGAGCAGCTGCGAGCCGTACGACACGGTGGTCGCGTACACCCGACGGGTGTCCACCGCGAACTGGCCGACGAACTGATCGAGCAGCTTGACCAGCAGGTCCGCCTCGGCGGCCCCACCGACCCGCTGGTGCTGCGGGGCCAGGACGATGACGTCCTCGGAGGTGCCGGTCCAGCGGGGTTGGAGCCACGCGGTCGCCGGGATGTCGGCGGCGAGCTGGACACCGAGGTTGTCGCCGTCCCAGCCCATCCCGTGACCGGGCAGGACGACCACCAGTGGGTACGTGCGGCCCGGCTGGTAGTTCTTCGGCAGGTGGTAGTGGTAAGGCAGCACCATTCCGCCGCTGAGGAACGAGCCGTAGGTGAACTCGTCGACCAGGTGGTTGACCGGCTTCGCGGTGACCGGTCGGGACTCGCGCGGGGTGGCGCGGGCGAGCACCGGGCCCTTGCCGGCTCCTCGACCGGGCTGGCCGTGCACGTCCTCGCGTTGCGTGATGCGGGTCGGCAGCTCGGGGTTGACCTTCACGGTGCAGAGGAACGTCGGGCACTTGGAGACGATGACCGTCGAGCCGCCGGTGTCCGCGGGGTCGAGTTCGACGATGACGTACCTGCCCGGCGTCGACCGGTGGTCGTCGCGGGTATCCGGTGCCGAGTTGGTGTAGGTGCGGGTGACGGTCCGCTCGGCGAGCTTCGGCAGGTCCTCGATGGGGTTGAAGCGGAAGTTGTAGATGGTGTCGGTCACCGAGAACGTGTCGGTGTCGAGGGTGCGGGGGTTGACGGTGGCCCCGTACTCGATCGCCACCGCCGAGACCTTCTGGCCGTACGTGTAGACGGTGGTGATCGGGGTGATGCTGCGGATTCCGTCCGGGGCGCCGGGGCTACCGCTTGCGCTGCCGTACGCCGTGCCGGAGGCGGTGGCCAGGACGACGGCGGTGGCGAGCGGGATCAGTCCTTTTCGCAGTCTCATGCGGGTCCTTTCTCGAAAGTGGTGCGCTCAGTCAGCGAGCCGGCCCGGGACCGGGAGTGGGACGGGTCGGAGCGAGCCGGTCGCTAAACTGATTTAGCAGAGCATCGGTGGCGGGTCCAGCGCTGTCAATACCGCGCGGCGCACCAAATCCGCAGACCCGGGTCGCCGAGAGCCCGGCCCGCTCACCCGACCGCCCCGGACCACTGCAACAAACCTGCAAGCGTCAGCTATTGCCTTCAGGGAAACCGCTTTCCTACGATTGCGTTACATCGATGTTTCGGTTGACGGTCGGGCGAGTGGCGTCACCAGGAGCGCCTCGCTCGCCCGCCACATCCCTGCTCCCACCAGGGCATGAGAGATCTCGATGAAATCCTCGCGATTGACTGTCGCCAATTTCTGAATGACGAGTGTCGGCAACTGTGGTCGCGATGTCCGTCGAGTCGAAACCTGGAACGAGACGAATGCGAAGGTGAGGCGACATGAGACGACGAGTCGTGCTGCGGAGTCAGGCGGTGTTGGCCACGGCGGCAGTGCTGATCGCGGTCGGGGTGGCCCTGCCGACCCCGCAGGCCTCGGCGGCGGTCGGCAGCGCCACCGGCTACGCCACCCAGAACGGCGGGACCACCGGCGGCGCGGGCGGGCAGACGGTGCGCGCCAGCACGGGAACGGCGATCCACGCGGCGCTGTGCGGTCGGCCCAGCAGCAGTACCCCGATCACCATCGAGGTCACCGGGACCATCAACCACGGCAACACCAGCAAGGTGTCCGGGTCGAGCTGCAACACCGCGGCGGGCGTGATCGAGCTCAAGCAGATCAGCAACGTCACCATCATCGGGGTCGGCAGCGGGGCGGTCTTCGACCAGCTCGGCATCCACATCCGCGACTCCAGCAACATCATCATCCAGAACGTCACAGTGCGGAACGTCAAGAAGTCGGGCTCGCCCACCTCCAACGGCGGCGACGCCATCGGCATGGAGAGCACGGTCCGCAACGTCTGGGTCGACCACGTCACCCTGGAGGCCTCGGGTGGGGAGTCCGAGGGGTACGACGGCCTCTTCGACATGAAGGACAACACCCAGTACGTGACGCTGTCCTACAGCATCCTGCGCAACTCCGGTCGCGGCGGCCTCGTCGGGTCCAGTGAGAGCGACCTGTCGAACGGCTTCATCACGTACCACCACAACCTCTACGAGAACATCGACTCCCGGACGCCGCTGCTGCGTGGCGGTATCGCCCACATCTACAACAACCACTACGTGCGCCTGCACGAGTCGGGTATCAACTCCCGGGCCGGGGCCAGGGCCAAGGTGGAGAACAACTACTTCCGCGACTCCAAGGACGTGCTGGGCACCTTCTACACCAATGAGCGCGGCTACTGGCAGGTCGGCGGCAACGTCTTCGACAACGTGACCTGGTCCAGCGCCGGCAGTGAGAACTACCCCGCCGGTCCCAACCCGACCTCCAACACCACTGTCAGCATCCCGTACCCGTACAGCCTCGACGGGGCGAGCTGCGTGCCGGACATCGTCCGTCAGACGGTCGGCGCCAACACCGGCCTGAAGGTGTCGAACGGCAGCTGCTCGCCGCAGCCGCCGCCGACCACCACCAC
>NZ_QGSZ01000110.1 GCF_003857055.1 Micromonospora inaquosa
GGGTGGGTGCAGTTAAGAGACGTCGGACATTGTTGGGCGCTGTTCAAGGCCGTTCGGGGCACCTCGCTGCTCCCAACCTGCTCCGCCTAAACCGGGTCGCACCGAACCGCCGACCGCCGACCGCTCGTGACCTGCCGGCCCAGTGCTGTCGTTGGCGCCAGCACCGGCTACCGCTGCTGCACGGGTCGATCGATGATCACGCTGATGATCGCCGCGCCCGTCGGCAGCATGTGCGTACGGGAACCAAGGGCGGCGCTGGTTCACGCCCTCGGCGCAACTCGCCGCCCTGCTCTCGAACCATGCTACGAGGTCGCGCGGCCGGGTTTGGACGATGGCACGCGGTGAGCCTCCGGCACGCGGGCGGCCTGTGGTCGCCCGCGTGCCGGGAGCTGTCAGTTTCCGCCGACCACCACGACGGCGCCGGTCGCCGCCTCGACACGGTGGATCGGTACGAACCATGACGTGTCGACGGAGTTGCCGCAGGAATGGCTGCCTACCGCCGCGAGATCATTGGTGGCCGAGGTGGCGGTGTTCCATCGGGTCACCGGGGCTCCGGAGTCACCGCCGAGGGTGGCGCCGTCCTGGGCATGACCGGTATCGGTGTCGACGGTGACCATTCGTTCACCGCCGCAGTTGCCGTTGATCGACGTTACTCGCCCGTAGACCAGCCCGCCGTTTGCCCCGGAGATGTAAAGCCCCGAGCCGACAGCAGGCCAGTCAGTGTTCTTCCCGGAAACCGGATTCGCGGTCGAGGTGTTCCTTTCGCCGAACCACGAGTGACGGCTGAAGTACACGTCTCCGAGGGGTGCGAGCATCGCGACGTCCGTGCCCAGGCTTTCGTAGTCCGAGCTCACGCGGAGCGCCCAGCCACCGGGGTGCCAGAACTCGTCTCCGTTGGTGCCGCAGTGCCCTGCGGTTGTCACCCAGTTGCTGTTGGTCCCGCCGCGAGTCATCCGGAACCCGGTCGTGCAGTAAGCGTTCGCCGTGGACGGGCTGCCGGTGCTGCCCGCCCAGATCGCGAGGCCGCCATAGAAAGGCGCCGTATCCGATCGGCGGCTCTGCTGGGCCGGACCGGTCCGCGAGACGGTGACTCGCGGCTTGATCCCGGTGGCCCGGATCGCTGCCGCGGCAAGTCTCTCCGCCTCGCCAGCGGCCTCGATGACGATCTGGTCGGCGAGCTCGTCGAGACGTACCTGATGCACCATCCCGGCCAAATCCCCAGCCCAACCGCGGGAGTCGTTCAAGCTCTTGGTCGCCTCCTCCAAACGAGCCAAGGAGATGGCGTCGCCTCGTACCGGATCGGCACTTCACCGGCGAGGGCGCGCATCGACCTGCCGTTTGCCCGCCAGAGGTCGCCTTCCTGGTTCTTCACGTATCTGACGACCAGTTGCCCGGTGGCCTCGTCGAAGTACGTGCTTCCCGAACCCTCCGGGTAATTGGCCGCCATCGCCTTGAGGCGGTGGAACTGCCGATTCATCGCCTCGGTGTCGACGCCTGCGGCGAAGCCGGCGGTGGTGAAATTCTCGCTCTCGGGTGTGGGCGTGTCTGCCTGGGCGGCTGACGACGCTCCCACGACGGCTACGATTACGCAACTGACGAGCACAGTACGTCTGCGCATGGGGCTCCCTGGTCGGTGATGCGGACGAATGAGTGATTGTGAATACCGTCGCGTAGCGCGCTCGCAAGACGCTTGCAGCCCCCATGCGGAGCTGAGTCGCGGTCAGAAGATGTTCATGGCGATGCCGTTCGTCAACGAGGTCGTGCTCTGGACCCCGTCGATCTTGATCGGGTTGCCGGAGACGTGCTCCACGAAGATCCGCATGATGAAGGTCCGGGTTCCGCAGGTCGGATCGATCGGCACGCCGGTCAGGGAGAAGTTCGCGACGTAGTGGTGGGCGTCGTCGCGGATCGTCTTGCGCGAAGTCGCGGTGCTCGTGGTCCGGCACGTGTGGGAGGTCGGATCGAGTTGGATGAACTCGAAACGCACGTCGACCACCGCGTTCGTCCCGCGCGGCCGTTCGTACGCGTCGATGGCGCTCTTGCACGACGCGGTGCCCGTGTAGCAGGTGGTCAGTTCTAGCGTCGCCAGCGCCTGAGCCGAGGTCGCGTTGGCGGCGGCGTTCCATTTGTGGACGGGGGTGCCGTCGTTGTAGAAAACCCAGGCCGTGGACGTGCCGGCGCCGACGTAGGTGCAGGTGCTCGACGTACCGGTGCTGCTGCAGGCCGGGTTCTGCCACCACCGCGCACCCACCTGGTTGGTGTCGCTGACCTCCAGCCACGTGCCTGTCGCGACGGCGGTCAGGTAGTAGCCATCGAGCGAGGTGGAGGCCGTGTACCCGTACATGCCGCAGGTGTAGGTGCCCGCCGATGGCGCGGTGAAGAGTAGGTCGGCGTAGATCGGCAGGTGCCCGGGCCTGGCGTAATGAGTGGTGTCCGAGCCCTCGTGATTCCGCGAAGACGTCGACGTGGTGCCGACGACTGCGCCGGCTGAGTTCACACACTTCAGGGTGTTGTTCATCGACACGATCTGCTGCACGCTGCTGGTCGCCTCGAGGCGACCGCGCACATGCCGGGATGCTCCGGCCGCGAGGGTGACCGTCCTGCTCACCAGACGCTCCTCGACCCGCGAGTGGAAACTGTTCGCGCTGGTCAGCGTCACCCGGGTCATGGGTCCGTCGTCGGCATGCGCGACGGTCGCTGCGGACATGACGACCGACAGAGCGGTCACGACCACAGTGAGGATCTTTCGCACGTATCGACTCCTGTCAGGTGCTTGGCGGATCCGGTCACGGTCACATGACGCGCTTGCAGAAGCCATGCACGCGTCCGCCTCGGCCCGCGAAACGACCACGACTAATCGATCGCGGCATAATGGTGAACGGCGGACAATCGGGGGGTGACGCTGGTGAAGTTCAGAATCCTGGGCACCGTCGAGGCATGGGCGGGCAGGGAACGGGTCAATCTCGGTTCGCGCAAGCAGCGCCTCGTGCTCGCGGTGTTGCTGCTGGAGCCCAACCGACTGGTGCCGCTGGACCGACTGGTCGATCTCGTCTGGGGCGAGGAGGTGCCGGCGTCCGCACGAGCCTCGATTCAGACGCTCGTATCCCGCCTACGTGCGGCGCTTCGGCAGGCCGGCGACGGGCCCGCGATCGTCGGCCGGGGAGCCGGCTACGTCGTACATGTGGATCCGCTCCTGATTGACGCGCATCGGTTTACGGATCTGGTCCTCAAGGCCGGTTCCGCGGACGACGAGCGCGCCGTCGAGCTGTTCGACCAGGCGCTCGCGCTCTGGCACGGCGAGGCCCTCGCAGGTGTGGCGCCCACGGAAATCGCAGAACGCCTCTGCGGCCACCTGCATGAAGCCCGATGGACCGCGCTGGAAGACCGCCTGGACGCCCAACTGCGGCTGGGCGAGGGCCGGCTGCTGCTCGCCGAGCTCACCAGGCTCGTGGCTGACCACCCTCTGCGACAGCGGCTCGTGGGCCAACTCATGCTGGCGCTGCACCGCGACGGCCGTACCGCCGCCGCGCTCAACGTCTATCGCACCCTGCGGACGCGACTGGCCGGCGACCTCGGCCTCGACCCGGCACCAGAACTGGTGTGGATGGAGTCCGCGATCCTGCGCGCGGACCCGGCTCTGAAGCCGGCCGCGAGAACCAAGGACACGCCACCACCCGAGCCGGTACGACCGGCACAGTTGCCGCACGAAGCCCAGGGATTTGTCGGACGCATAGAAGAACTCGCCCGGCTCGACGCCGGGCTCGAGTCCACGCCGGGCACGAAGATCTGGGTAATCAGTGGCACCGCCGGCGTCGGCAAGACGGCGCTCGCCCTCCACTGGGCCCACCGCAACCGTGAGAAGTTCCCGGGTGGGCAGCTCTACCTCGACCTCCGTGACTTCGACGCCGAGCAGGACCCACTCAGCGAATCCGCCGGACTCCTTCAGCTGCTCAGCGGCCTCGGCGCCGATCCCCGACTGATCCCGGCGGATGTGGCTGGACGGGCCGCTCTGTTCCGCTCGCTGCTGGCTGATAAACGCGTCCTGCTGGTGCTGGACAACGTGCGCGACGCTGCCCAGGTAAACGCGCTGATTCCGCCGGCGGGCACGGTCCTCCTCACCAGTAGGCAGCGGCTCGGTGACCTGATCGCCCGCACCGGTGCGCAAGCGCTATCGCTGTCCGTGCTCACCGCCGCAGACTCTCGCCGGCTGCTGGAGGCCGCGCTCGGCGCCGACCAAGTCGCCACCGAAGCAGCCGCAGCCGGGGAGCTGGCGGATCTCTGCGGTCACCTGCCGCTCGCGCTGCGGATCGCGGTGGCCAACATCGTCGCCGTGCCGAAGCCGGAGATCGCCGGGTTGGTGCAGGAACTCTCCGAGGGCGATCGGTTGGCCGGTTTCACTGTGGATGGTGCCGAGGAGAGTGCCATCACAAGGGCGTTCGCCTCGTCCTACAAGGCGCTTCCGGCGGAGCATCGGCTGCTCTTCCGTCGCCTCGGGCTGCTGCCGGGGCCGACGTTCACTGCGGCGCCGGCGAGCGTGGCCGCCGGGCTACCTCCGGCTCGGACTGACCGGCTGATGAAGGCGTTGGCTGCGGCACACCTGATCGAGCAGTACACACGCGGGCGCTTCCGGCTTCACGACCTGCTCCGACGGTATGCGGTCGACCGGGCGCTGGCCGAAGACACGGCCGTCGAGCGCGAACACGCTCGCGAACTCGTCCTGGACCACTACCTGCGCACGGCCGACGCGGCGGGCAGGCAGCTCATCCCGCACTTCCTCCGGCTGCCAAGGAAGGTGGAGGGCGGGATCAGCTTCCCGGACAGCAACAGCGCGCTTGCCTGGCTCGACGCCGAGTGGCCGACCCTCGCCGCCGCGGTCGGTCAGGCAGCGACACGAGGCCCACGATCGTTGGCCTGGCACATCGCCGACGCACTCCGCGCCTACTTCCACCAGCGCGGTCACCGCGCGGAATGGGTGGACGTGGCCTCGTTGGCGCTCGAAGCCGCGCATGACGAGGGCGACGAACGAGCGCAAGCTGCGATGCACCAGAGCATTGTGCTCGCCTACGTCAACATGGGCCACTACACCGAGGCGCAAGACCACCTCGACAGCGCACTACGGCTGAACGCGGCCGACGGCTGGCACGAAGGCCGCGCCGCCGTGCTGAACAATCTCAGCGCGGTACATCAGCGCCTCGGCAACCCCCACGCGTCGATCGACTGCGGGCTGGAATCGCTGAACCTTCAACATCAGTTGGGCAAAGGGGCCGGGACCGCCATGACGCTGGCGAATCTCGGCTTCGCCTACTGGCAATTGGGCCTGCTGGACCAAGCGCTCGAACACTTCGGCCGGGCGCTGGAGATGGGAGAGCGGCAAGGCGCCCGCTTCAGCGTCGCCGTCCTGCTCGTGGACCTCGGGAACGTACACCGAGACCTCGGCAACCGGGATACGGCCGAGGCGTTCTACGCCCAGGCGCTGGCCGCCAACCGTGAACTCGGATATCACTACGGCGAAGCGACCGCGCTGTCCGGGCGCGCACTGCTGCACTGTCAGACCGGCCCTTCTGAGCAAACCCTCGACGACGCCCGGTCGGCGGTCGAGCTGACCAGGAAGATCAGCGACCGCGGTACCGAGGCGTGGACGCTCAATGCGCTCGGTGACGTCTGTCTGCGGTTGGGCCTGTCCGCCCAAGCCGCGGCCCACCACGACCGAGCCCTGCAGATCGCGCGCTCGACCAGCTTCCGCTGGTGCGAGGCCGACGCCTTACGGGGCTCGGCCGCAGCACTGCTGAACCTCGACGATCTCGACGAAGCCGAGGCCCGAGCCACGCATGCCATCGACCTCGCTCACCAAGCCGGGTACCGCCTTGTCGAGGCCCGCGCTCTGCACACGCTCGCCGAGATCCGGGCGAGGCGGGACGAGAACGAGCTCGCGGGTGCGAGATCAGGCCAGGATCGGATGTCCCTCGGGTGCCGAGTCCATGGACTCGGCATAGCGATGTCGGCAAGTGACAGGCCGGGCCACACGGCAGCGTCTCCGGGTAAGGGCCATCGGTAATCATCCCGTCCATGGCCACGACGACCACTTCGACCTCCCAGGGGAGGTCGAAGTGGTCGGGTGCTGTTGCCCCAAGACGGCTGGCGCCAGCCGCGTCCCCAACCTCTCTGGGCAGAACAACTAGTCACCGGTTGGATCACCCAAACCCAGGCCGAACGGACACGAGCCGAAGCTGATCTTCAAACGACCCAGCAGACAGAGCCACGCCGGATGAGCCGCTCCCAAATCGCCGACCTGGTCCAAGCGCTCGGCGACATCGTCGCCTTGCTGCGCGACGCCGATCCAGCCGGCAAAGCCGAGGTCTACCGGCAACTCGGACTCCGACTCACCTGCCAGGCCGAAGCGCAAACGGTGCGCGCTGCAGTGGATCTCAGCGCGCACCGTGGGGTTATGGTTCGTGTCCGAGGCGACACGACCCATTGCCCCACTGCCGATGATGCTCCGCGCAACGCTGAAGCTCGCGCAAGCCTAACGACGTCTCGTAACTCCTCACTGCCCGATACTCAGGGGCTCGTCTACGTTGGACCTCACCCCCGCCACATCCCAGCAGGTCAGACTGCTAATGGCGGCTGCCTCACCAGGCCGAGGGTGAGCGACTCAGTCGTTCGCTGTGTCGGCCGTGCCCGCGGTCGTCATGAGGGCGAGCGCGTCCAGGAAGTCGTCGAAGGCGCGGTTGGCCCGTGGCGTGTCGCCGGTGGCCTCGATGTCCATGATGAGGCCGCGGATGACGGCCAGCACGAGGGTGGCGAGCTCGGGGCGGCCGATAATACGCATGCCGTCCTCCAGCGGCTGCAGCCAGTCGGTAGTGGCCTCGCGCCGGAGGTTCGGCCACAACTGCTGTTCAGCGTCCTCGCGGAGCTTGCCGAACATGCTGAGGTAGGGGCGCCCCTCGGGGCCGGTCATGGCCTGCCACGTGCGCCGCAGCGTGCTCAGGTAAGGCTCGCCCGACCTGGGGGACAACAGGTCGCCGTAGAACTCGCGTTGACGCTGCCGCGCCCGGCGCAGGGTCTCGCGCAGCAGCGCGTCGCGCGTCCCGAAGTGGTAGATCAGCATGCGGGTCGAACAGCCCGACGCCTTCACGAACGGTTGGAGACGGTCAGGGAGGCCGTGGGCGAGCGCGTGATCGACGCAGGCGTCGAGGATGCGGTCGCGGATCTCGGGTTGTTGGTGACGTCCCACCATCACACTTTTTCACGTAACTGGCGGTACGTCTAACGTTGATTCCAGCCAAAGAAGGAGGCAGAGATGCGAGTGGTATTCGTGCACGGTGCGTGTGTCCGGGACGGCGCCTGGTGGTGGCACCCGACCGCCGAAGCACTGCGCAAGAGTGGCATCAGCAGCGTCGCGCCGTCGTTGCCGAGCTGCGGTGAGGGCGACCGGCCCGCCGGTTCGAACGGTCCCGGTCTGCCGGAGGACGTCGCGGCGGTGCGGGCGGTGCTGGCCGCCGACGATGAGCCGACGGTGGTCGTGGGACACAGCTATGGCGGGATCGTCGCGGCCGAGGCCGCCGCGGGCATCGCATCGGTGAGGCACATGGTTTTCGTGTCGAGCTACCTGCCCGAGCCGGGCGAGTCGCTGTCCACCTTCGGAGCTCCGAAACCGCCGCCGTTCCTCGACTTCGACCCCGAGGGCGGCACGTTCGGCGCGGTACCGCAGTTGTTCGCCGAGACCTTCATGCAGGACTGCCCGCCCGACATCGTACGCGAGGGTGCGGCTCGCCTGATCCGGCAGACGATTGCCGTAACCCAGCAGCCGGTGCGGCAGGTGGCGTGGCACGACCTGCCGACAACGTACGTGGTGTGCGCCGACGATCGCGGCACTCCAGCATCGGCGCAGCGCGAGTTCTCCCGCCGCGCCGACAAGGTCGTCGAACTGCCGACAGGCCACCACCCGTTCCTGTCAGAGCCGCAGGCCGTCGCCGACATCCTGACCGGGCTTTCATGACCAGGGCGCCGCAGCTGGTGCGGCGCATGTACGCCGCCTACAACCGCCGGGACGGCAGCCGCATCGGTCGACCGGGGAGCACGCCCACGATCGCCGCGCCTTGTCAGCGGCAGAAGCGGATACCGGATCAAGTTCGACCGGCTGTCGACGGCTAGTCACGGCAGCGCCCGGCCGGCTTTGGAAGCGGTGCCCGTGGGACGAAGTGGCGTGGTCTTCGTGGTCGTCAGGAGTTCGCGGGCCAGGGCCTCGGTCCACCAGCGTTCGACTTGATCGGGTTGCCAGCCGCGTTCGTCGGTCAGTGTGGTGTAGACGTCGATGTTGCAGATCGCCGCATAGATATCGACAGCCGCCCGTATGTCCAATCCTTCTCGGAGAACGCCGACCGGCCACGACGAGAACACCTGGATCCTGGTCTCGTCCCCCTGTTGACGGCCGTCGCGGTAGGCGGTCGCCAGCGCGGGCTCGGTGCGGCCCGCCTCGCGCACGAGCGCGATGACGTCACCTGCGCGCTCGAAGAGGCGCCGGTCGTAGCCGGCCATCGCCGCGAGTTGCCGCACCGGATCGTTCCCAGCCCCTTCCAGTTCGGCGAGCGACTGCGGTGGATCCGCGGCGATGTTTGCTGCGTCGACCAGGGCTTGGATCAGCCCGGTCTTGTTCCCGTACACCGCGTAGACGGTCGGCACCGAGACCCCGGCCTCCCGCGCCACGTCACGTACCGTGGTCGCCGCCCAGCCCCGGGAGAGGAACAGCCGTCGAGCGGCGCTGGCGATCTCACCCCTGGTCTCTGCCGCTTGCGCCGCCCGGCGCAGTGACTCGTATCTGCGCCTGCCTGCCTCGGCGGTCATGGCTTGCCCCCTTCGGTTTCCGGCCCTTATATTCAATATATGCTGCGCATATTCGGCGTCGGAAGCACCTGGACGTTCACGCGAATCGCCGGACTCGCCGGACTCGGCTTCGCCATCCTGATCGCCTCCATCAACGCCTTCCTGGTACCAGCCGGCCTGCCCCACACCGGCGCGGAGAGCAACGACGTTGTCCAGTTCTTCACCACCCAACAGAACACGGTCGGCCTCGCGTCAGCGCTCGCACCGATCGCCTGGGTACTGGCCACCCTGTTCGGCGCCGGCGCGGTCTCCGCGCTGTGGCGATCCGACCGCGAGCAAGGCACAGCCTGGTCCCTGGTCGGATTCGCCGGGGTGATCCTGCAGAACATCACCTTCACCGGCGTGATGGCCACCCGGCTCGCGCTCGCGTCAACGACCGCGCAGGACAGCAGCACGATCGCCGGACTCTGGGCACTGCACGACGCACTGTTCATCTTCAACGGCACCTTCCTGGCACTGGCCATGACCGGCCTGTCCATCAGCGGCCGACACGCCGGCCTGATCCACCGCTGGCACAGCGGGATCGGCCTGCTGGCCGCCGCACTCCAGTTCGGCTCGGCCGTACTGAGCCCTCTGGTCATCGACGACCCCGGTCCGGTTGGTCTCCTCGGCCTTGCCGGCTGGCTGATCTGGGTCGTGTGGATCGTCGCCTACAGCATCACCCTGATCCGCCTGACATCCGTTGCCCACCCAGGCGATACCGAATCACCGACGCACCGCTCCGGTGAGCCATTTCGATCAGTCCAGCGGCAGGCCGATCTACCCGAAGGCCAGCGTCGCCATCCAGCACAGCAGCGCGTCGAACCGCCGGAAAGCGCGCAGGCATAGACATCCGCTCATCGACATGAGCGGAATGGGTTTCGACAGTGGTCAAGCATCCTTGACCACCGCTACGTCTACGTCGCACATATGAGACGTACTGGTGTCCGATGATCGGCACAAACCGATGCCAACTAGTGCTGCGCGTTCACGGCGCCGTCCCGATGGGCGGATAGCAAGACGATCGGCCCGGGCTGTCAACCCGGCTAGTACGACAGCCGCCGTTTGAGATGTAGCTGTTGGGGCTGGTGGACGAGGTGCGGCCACCGCATGATCGTCTGTCTGTTGTGGACATAACGTTAGATCTGGCGGTGGCCGCGTGCCACAGCGTA
>NZ_QGSZ01000109.1 GCF_003857055.1 Micromonospora inaquosa
GGGTGGGACGAGTCGGGTTGGTCGGATCCGACGTTGCCGGACGCGGCGGCGTTGGACCGGGCGGCCGGTGGTCGCCGGGTGTATCTGTCGCAGGCGTCGATCCATTCGGCGTTGGTGTCGTCGGCGTTGCTGGCGGCGTGCCCGCAGGCGGCGCAGGCGGCCGGGTACGACGCGTCGGGCTGGTTGCGGCGCGACGCGCACCATGTGGTGCGGGCGGCGGCTCAGGGGTCGGTGAGCCGGGCGCAGCGGGTCGAGGCGCAGCGGGTGGCGCTGGTGCGCGCGGCGTCGTTGGGGATCGCGGCGGTGCACGAGTGCGGTGGCCCGGAGATCTCCGACGAGGAGGACTTCACGGGTCTGTTGGGCATCTCCGGCGCGGGGTTGCCGGAGGTGTACGGGTACTGGGGTGAGCTGGGTGGCGCGGCGCGGGCCCGGGAGTTGGGCGCGGTGGGTGCCGGTGGGGACCTGTTCGCCGACGGGGCGTTGGGGTCGCGGACGGCGCACGTGTCGCAGCCGTACGGCGACGGTGACGGCTGCGGGCACGGGTATCTGTCGGCCGAGCAGGTGCGCGATCACCTGTTGGACTGCGCGGCGCATGGCATGCAGGGCGGGTTCCACGCCATTGGTGACGCGGCGATCGGCACTGTCCTCGACGGGTTCGCGGCGGCGGCGCGGACGGTGGGGGTGGAGCGGTTGCGGGCGGCCCGGCACCGCATCGAGCACGCGGAGGTCATGAACAAGCGGTTGATCGCGCGGTTCGTGGAGTACGGGGTGGTGGCGAGCATGCAGCCGGCGTTCGACCGGTTGTGGGGTGGCGCGGGGCGGATGTACGAGGCGCGGTTGGGGTTGGACCGGTCGTTGGAGTCGAACCCGATGGGTGCGATGCACTCGGTGGGGGTGGCGTTGGCGTTCGGGTCGGATTCGCCGGTGACGCCGCTGGACCCGTGGGGGTCGGTGCGGGCGGCGGCGGCGCACCACAACCCGGCGCAGCGGATGAGTGTGCGCTCGGCGTTCGCCGCGCACACCCGGGGTGGGTGGCGGGCGGTGCACCTGGACGTCGAGGGAGTCCTCGCGTTGGGGGCGCCGGCGACGTTCGCGGTGTGGTCGACGCCGGCGGGGACGCAGCGGGGTCTGCCGGTGTTGCTGGCGGAGGATCCGGAGCAGTGGGGTCCGGAGGATCCGACGCCGTTGCCGGTGTGTCGGCGTCTGGTGCTGCGCGGTGAGGTCATCTTTGAGGAAGGGTCGTCGTGACCGGGAAACTTGATCTTGATCCGGTGCTGGTGGCGCGGGCGCGGGAGTTGGCGCGTCGGGCCGGGCAGCCGGTGGTGGACCTGGCCCGCAGCCACACCACGGTGTCGGTGGAGCGGGCGGTGCTGCGGTTGGCGGGGGTGACCGGCGCCGACCCGGACGGCATTCCGTGGGTCAACCGGCTCGTCGACGCGGTCGCCGCGGACGTGGGGTTGGGTCACGGGGTGGCGGTGCCGGTGTTCGACGCCCTGGTCCGCGAGGGCAGCACCGACGTGACGCTGCTGGCGCAGAAGGCCGCCGCCGGGTCGGTGCGGTTCACCCAGCCGACCGGCCGGGCGGCGACGGCGGCCCGGTCGGCGGCGCGTAAGGCGGTTGGCGCTGGCATTCGACGCATCGACCGGCGGCGCGCCGAGCGGGACCGCCTGATCAAGCGCCACGGTGACCCGAAGCAGCGGCCGTGGATCTACCTGATCGTGGCGACCGGTGACATCTACGAGGACATTCCCCAGGCCCAGGCCGCGGCGCGCGCCGGCGCGGACGTGATCGCGGTGATCCGCTCCACCGGGCAGTCGCTGCTGGACTACGTGCCCGAGGGCGCGACCCGGGAGGGATTCGCCGGCACGTACGCGACGCAGGAGAACTTCCGGCTGATGCGCGCGGCGTTGGACGAGTCGTCGCGGGAGGTGGGCCGCTACGTGCGGTTGACCAACTACGCGTCCGGGTTGTGCATGCCGGAGATGGCGGCCCTGGCCGGGCTGGAACGCCTCGACATGATGCTCAACGACTCGATGTACGGGATCCTGTTCCGCGACATCAACCCGGTGCGCACGTTCGTCGACCAGCGGTTCTCCCGGCAGGTGCACGCCCGCGCCGGGATCATCATCAACACCGGTGAGGACAACTACCTGACCACCGCCGACGCGGTCGACGAGGCGCACACGGTGACGGTGTCGCAGCTGCTCAACGAGTTCTTCGCGCACGAGGCGGGGTTGGCGGACTGGCAGTTGGGGTTGGGGCACGCGTTCGAGATCAACCCGGAGGTGCCGGAGTCGTTCCGGTTGGAGTTGGCGCACGCCCTGCTGGCGCGGGAGCTGTTCCCGGACGCGCCGTTGAAGTGGATGCCGCCGACGAAGCACATGACCGGTGACGTGTTCCGGGGCAACCTGCTCGACGGGTTCTTCAACCTGGCCGGCGCGCTGACCGGTCAGGGCATCCTGCTGGTGGGGATGATGACCGAGGCGGTGGTGACGCCGTGGTTGTCGGATCGGGACATCGCCCTGCAGAACGTGCGGTACGTGCTGGGCGCGGCCGGTGGGCTGCACGAGGACTTCGTGCCGGCGCCGGGCGGTTTCATCCGCCGCCGCGCCAACCAGGTCCTCGGTGAGGCGCTGGACCTGCTGGAGCGCATCGGGGAACAGACGTTGCTGACAGCGATCGCCGAGGGCACCTTCGGGATCATGAAGCGGCCCGCGGACCGGGGCAAGGGCCTCGACGGGGTTGCCGCGCACGAGGCCGACTACTGCAACCCGGCCACCGACATCCTGGAGGCGGTGGCGTGAGCGAGCGCAGCGAGCGAACCGGCCAGCACAGCAGCGACGCGCTCACGCCGCCAAGCGGCGGCGTGAGCAAGCAGATCGTGCGGCCGTACGGGGACACCACCGGTGACGGCATGGTGCAGGTGTCGTTCACCCTGCCGGTGAGCCACGACAAGCGGGCCGAGGGCGCGGCGGTGCAGTTGGCCAACAAGATGGGCATCGACCCGGCGATGGTGGTGCACGCCAAACCGATGGGCGACGGGTTCACGTTCTTCGTCGTCTACGGGCGGGTCAACCACCTGGTCGACCTGGGCGCCGTGCAGGTCGTGGAACGGGACTTCGCGTTGCTGTCGGCGAAGGACGTCAACACGGTGATCAAGCAGCGGTTGCGGCGCAAACTGTCGGTGGTCGGGGCGTGCATCGGCACCGACGCGCACACCGTGGGCATCGACGCGATCCTCAACGTGAAGGGCATCGCGGGGGAGAAGGGCCTGGAGTACTACCGGGAGTTGAAGGTCACCAACATGGGCGCGCAGGTCAGCGTGCCGGAGTTGGTGGAGACCGCCCGGGCGGAGCGGGCCGACGCGGTGCTCGTGTCGCAGGTGGTCACCCAACGCGACGCGCACCTGCACAACACCCGGGAGATGTCCGCGGCGTTTCGGGAGGCGATGCCGGCGGGGCGGCGGCCGCTGCTGATCGTCGGTGGCCCCCGGTTCGACGAGACGATGACCGACGAGTTGGGTGTGGACCGGATCTTCGGTCGGGGTACCACACCCGGCGAGGTGGCCAGCTACCTCGTGCACGCCCTGATCACGCAACGGAAGGCGATGGCATGACCGACGCACGGCTCGGGTTGACGGTGACGCACCGACGGTACGTGCCGTACTCGCACGCCCACTACGCCGGCAACCTGGTCGACGGGGCGTACGCGCTCGGGTTGTTCGGCGATGTCGCCACCGAGGTGTGCATCCGCACCGACGGCGACGAGGGTCTGTTCGCCGGGTACGCCGACGTGCGGTTCCACGCGCCCATCCACGCCGGGGACGTGGTGGAGGTGACCGCGCGGGTGGCGCGGGTGGGCACCCGCAGCCGCACCCTGGAGTTGAGCTGCGCGGTGGTGTGCCGGGGCCGCCCGGACCGTTCCGCGTCCGCCGCGGAGGTCCTCGACCCGCCGATCGTGGCGGTCACCGCGAGCGGCACCGTGGTCGTCCCCGCCGCCAGAGTGAGCCGCGAGGAGTGAGCCGGGGTTGCGAGCCCCGCAGTCGCGAACCGGGAAAGCCTGCGACCCTGGCGGTCTGCGCCGACGTCGGCTCCACGTACACGAAGGTGGCGGTGGTGGACCTGGCCGCCGGTGTCCTCGTCGGCGCGGCGTCCGCGCCGACCACGGTGGGCACCGACGTGCTGCACGGCCTGGACGCCGCGGTCGCGGCGGCCACCGCCGGGCTGCGGGTGCGTGACGTGCCGTGGTACGTGTGCTCGTCGGCCGGTGGCGGGTTGCGGCTGGCCGTGATCGGCTATGAGCCGCTGGTCACCGCGCAGGCGGGCCGGCGGGTCGGGTTGTCCGCTGGCGCGCACGTGGTGCACGTCGCGGCGGGTCGGCTCGGCGCGGCCGACCTGACGGCGTTGCGGGCGGCGCGACCGGATGTGGTGCTGCTCGTCGGTGGCACCGACGGCGGTGACGCCGACACGGTCACCCACAACGCCACCCGGCTGGCCCGGGCCCGGTGGCGCAGACCCGTGGTGTACGCGGGCAACGCCGACGTGCGTGCGGCGTTGACCGGGTTGCTGCGCGACGCCGGAGTGCCGGTCACCGCGGCGGAGAACGTCCTGCCACGCATCGGGGTGCTCGCCCCGGCGTCGGCGCGGTCGGCGATCCGCGCGGTGTTCCTGCGTCACGTCATCGGTGGTAAACGGCTGTCGCGGGGCACCCGGTTCGCGGGGCTGGTGCGGGCGGCCACCCCCGACGCGGTGCTCACCGGTGTGGAGGTGCTCGCCGACACCCTCGGCGGTGACCTCGCCGTGGTCGACGTGGGTGGGGCGACCACCGACGTGTACTCGGTGCTCACGCCCGACGAGCGGGCCACCGGGCCGGGCCGGGAGGTAGCGGGCAGTCTGTGGCGGGCCCGCACCGTGGAGGGCGATCTGGGGATGCGGTGGAGCGCCCCGGGGGTGGTGCGCGCCGCCGTCGAGGAGCGGCTGCTGGCCGGGGACGAGTCCGACGAGCTGACGGCGGCCGCGGCGCGTCGGGCGGCCGACCCGGCGTTCCTGGCCGTCGACGACGTCGAGCGGGCCGTGGACGGGCGCATCGCCACCCTCGCCGCGACGGTGGCGCTGCGCCGGCACGCCCGGGGGACGGCCACCGGCGAGCGGGCCGGGCGGGACCTGCGCGACGTGCGGCTGCTGGTGGGCTCCGGTGGGGTGCTGCGGCACGCGCCGGCGGACGTGTCCGGGCAGGTGCTGACGGCGGTCCTGGCCGATCACGCCGGCGGGTGGGCGCTGCCGCGCGCCGCCGCCACGGTGGTCGACGCGGACTACGTGCTGGCCGCCGGAGGGTTGCTCGCCGAGGAACACCGGGCGGCCGCGGGGGCGCTGCTGCGTCAGCATCTGCGTACGCATTGAGACTCGCCGACCCGACACGCCGTGTCGCAACACACGACAGGCCGGGTGCGGGTTGACAACCGACGGGGGTCGGCACGTACCGTCTTTGAGTCCTACCACGGGAAGCGGCTGTTGTTCGCTTCGTCCCTTCGTCCGCTGGCCGAGCGACATGTTTCAGCGTCATCGTCGCGGCGGCCAGGTCCAGCGGGCGGGGGTCGGCGGGGCGGCGCGAACCGGCCGCGGTTACCGGTGTACGGGCAGGGTGAGGTGCACGGCCAGTAGACAACGGCCCGGCGGGGGCAGCCAGTCCACGTCCGGTCGGTCCGAAGGTCGTCGTGCCCCATCCTCGCCACACCGGCCGGGAAGGGCCTGGGAGCATCGGGGCGCGGCGTCAGCCGCGCCCCGATTTCATGTCCACCGGGCGGTTCGTGCCCGAAGGCCCGACGCGGCCGGTGCACCCGCCGGCCAGGTAACCTTCGCCCCGTGATCGAGGTGAAGCGGTGACGACCCTGGACCGGGATGAGACACACGCCCCGGCGGTGCCGCCCCGGCCGGTCGGGCCCGGTGGGCCGCTGCCCCTGCGGGTCGCCGCGCCCCTGGCCGTAGCCGCCGGATTGGCCCTGCTGGTGGCGTTCCCCCCGTACGGGGTGTGGCCGCTCGCGCCCGTCGGGGTGGCGTTGCTGGCCGCCGCCGCGCACCGGCGCCGGTTGCGCGCCGGCGCCGGGCTGGGCTTCCTGACCGGGGTGGCGTTCTTCGCCCCGCTGCTGGCCTGGACGAACCTGCACACCGGTTACCTGCCGTGGCTGCTGCTGTCGCTGCTCCAGGCCGGCTACCTGGCGCTGCTGGGCGCGGCCACCGCCTGGGTGTCGCCGCTGGCCGACCGCAGCCGGTGGGCGTGGCCGGCGTTGACCGGGCTGCTCTGGGTGGGGCAGGAGGCGCTGCGCGACCGCACCCCGTTCGGTGGGTTCCCGTGGGGGCGGTTGGCGTTCAGCCAGGACAGCTCACCGCTGCTGCGGCTGGCCGCGCTGGGTGGCGCCCCGCTGGTCACCTTCGCCGTGGCCCTGATCGGCGGGTTGCTGGTCACCGCCGCCTGGCGGGGCTGGTTCACCGCCCAACGCCCGGCACCTCAGGACGCCACAGCGCACCCGGACCCTCCGCTGGGCCCACCAGCGGCCACGTGGGGGCCCACCGGGCTGGCGACGTGGCGGTGGGCGCCGGTGGTCGTACCGGCCGTCGTGGCTGTCGCGCTGACCGCCGGTGCGCTGCTCGTGCCGGTCGCCACCACCGGGTCCGGCGCCACCGTCACCGTGGCGATCGTGCAGGGCAACGTGCCGCGGCTGGGCCTGGACTTCAACGCCCAACGGCAGGCGGTGCTCAACAACCACGTCGACGCCACCATCGAGCTGGCCGCGCGGGTCACCGCCGGGCAGCAGACGCGACCCGACGTGGTGGTGTGGCCGGAGAACTCCAGCGACATCGACCCGCTGCGCAACCCGACCGCCGGTGCGCGCATCTCCCAGGCCGCCGACGCCATCGGCGCGCCCATCCTGGTCGGCGCGGTGCTGCTGGGCCCCGGCACCGGGCAGGTCCGCAACGCGGGCATCCTGTGGCGTCCCGGCACCGGCGCGGACCTCGACCAGCTGTACACGAAACGCCACCCGGTGCCGTTCGCCGAGTACGTGCCGCTGCGCGACGTGGCCCGGATGGTCAGCAAACAGGTCGACCTGGTCCGCAGCGACTTCGTGCCCGGAAGCACCCCGGGCGTGGTACGCGCCGGCCCCGCCGTGCTCGGTGACGTGATCTGCTTCGAGGTCGCCTACGACGAGGTGGTCCGTGACACCGTCACCGGCGGCGCGCAACTGCTGGTGGTGCAGACCAACAACGCGACGTTCGACGTGGCGGAGGCCCGCCAGCAGTTGGCCATGGTGCGGTTGCGGGCGGTGGAGCACGGACGGCCGGCGTTGATGGCCTCCACGGTCGGCGTGTCCGGGTTCGTCGCACCCGACGGGCGGGTAAGCGATGCCACCGGGTTCAACACCCGGGAGGTCGTGGTGCGGCAGTTGCGCCTCGACGACGGACGCACCCTCGCCACCCGCCTCGGTTGGTGGCCTGAGGTGGCGCTCGCCGCGCTGGCCGCGGCGGCCCTGGTCGGCGCGGCGGTGCTACGCCGTCGGCAGCGGGTCATGCCCGGATAGCAACAGCCGGTACGCCGGCGGGAGCGGAGGAACCGTGATCCAGGCGACCGATACGATCCGACGCCCGGACGAGGTGCCCGGGGTGGGCCGGGTGCTGGTGGTGATCCCCACCTACAACGAGGCCGACAACATCGCCGCGATCGTGGGCCGGGTCCGGCGCGCCGTGCCGGCGGTGCAGATCCTCATCGCCGACGACAACAGCCCCGACGGCACCGGCGCGATCGCCGACGCCCTCGCCGACGGCGACGCGCACGTGCAGGTGCTGCACCGCCGGGGCAAGGAAGGCCTCGGCGCGGCGTACCTGGCGGGGTTCGGGTGGGCGCGCGAGCGCGGCTACCAGGCGGTCGTGGAGATGGACGCCGACGGCTCGCACGCCCCGGAGGACCTGCCGGCGTTGTTGGACGCCGCCCGCGACGCCGACGTGGTGATCGGCTCACGGTGGACCAGGGGCGCGCGAGTGCTCAACTGGCCGCTGCGGCGGCTGCTGCTGTCGCGCTGCGGCAACCTGTACGCGCGCCTGGCGTTGGGTATGCCCGTCTCGGACGCCACCGGCGGTTACCGGGTGTACCGGATCAGCGCGTTGGACGCCATCGACCTGGCGTCGGTGACCTCCCAGGGCTACTCGTTCCAGGTGGAGCTGTCGCGCCTGGCGCACCGGGCCGGGGTGCGGATCGTGGAGGTGCCGATCACCTTCGCCGAGCGGGAACACGGCGACAGCAAGATGAGCCCGAAGATCGTGGCCGAGGCGCTGTGGCGGATCACCGCCTGGGGTGTGCGCGACCGGCGCCAGTCGGTACGCCGGGGCCTGCACGGCACCGCCACCGGTCAGGCCCGGTGGCCGTGAGCGTGGTCGTGTCATGCTGGATGAGCGGACCACGTCCGTGGTGTCCGCAGGAATGGCGATGAGGTGAGATGCGCCGAGGACTGAGGTTCGTACCGTTGGCCCTGTTGCTGGCGGTGGTGCTGGAGCTTGCGGTGTTCGTCGGCGTGGGACGGGCGCTGGGGTTCGGTGCGGCGGTGTTGCTGGTGTTCGCCGCGTCCCTGCTGGGGTTGGTGCTGTTGCGCCGCGAGGGGATGCGCGCCTGGCGTGGGTTCCGTTCCGCCGCGGCTGCCGGGCAGCCCCCGGGTGGGCAGGTGACCGATGGCCTGGTGGGGTTGGCCGGCGCGTTGTTGCTGGCGGTGCCCGGCCTGGTCAGCGGCCTGGTCGGGGTGTTGCTGCTGGTGCCGCCGGTGCGTCGACTGGCCCGTGTCGGGGTGCGCCGTGCCACCGAGCGGCGGGTGTCGTCGATGGTCGCCGGTGACCTGTTCGGGCCGCGTACGGTGCGGGTGCGCCAGGGTGCGCCGCAACCGCAGCCGCAGCCGCAGCAGCCGCAGCCGCAACAGCCGGTGGTGGTCGACGGCGGTCGGGCCATCGAGGGCGAGATCGTCGAGCCCGGCCGGCACTGACAGCAGACACGCCACCGCTGGTCAGACACGACGACGCCCCCGGGGAAAACCCCGGGGGCGTCGTCGTGGTGCGTCGTGCGGCTCAGGCGCGGCCGCGGCGGGTCCGAACTTCCTGCAGGCGCTCCTCCAGGATGTCCTCCAGCTCGGCGATCGAGCGCCGCTCCAGAAGCATGTCCCAGTGGGTACGCGGCGGCTTGGCCTTCTTCTGCTCCGGCTCGCTGCCGTCGACGAGTCGGGCGACGCTGCCGTCGAACTTGCATTCCCAGGTCGTCGGGACCTCGGCGTCGACGGCGAACGGCACCTCGAACTGGTGGCCCTTGGCGCAGAGGTACTCGCGGGTCTGACGCGGCGCGAGCTCCGTGTTGCGGTCGGATTCATAGCTCACCGCGCCAAGGCGGCTTCCGCGCAGCATACGCTCGCCCATGATCGACTTCCCCTCGTTCGTGGTGCTGGTCTTCTGGGTGTAACGGTGCGTCCCCGCCGAGCCATTCCCGCCCGAGGGCGTGAGGCGTCCACGGGTGGGCCGGGACCAAGGGTAACCGGCCGGGACACGCACCCGGTGAGGTGATCCCCGGGCGGGTCCCGACAACGGTGTGTGTCCGCGGCCACCGGGGTGGTTAACCGCCCGAGCCTACCGAAGGTTGCGCCACGATCCTCAGCTGCCGTCGGCGTCGGTGGCGGTGCCGAGGCGGGCCAGCGCCAACGCCAGGTCGCTGACCTGGTCGCCGAGCTGCGCCACCCGCCGCTGGGCCAGGTCCCGGTCGGTCTCGGCGGCGTCGAGTCGTACCGTCAGGGCGGTGACCTGACCCTCGGCGGTCGCCGCGGCCTGCCGGGCCACGGTCAGCTCGGCGGTGAGCGTGTCGCGGTGCGCGGCCAGTGCGGCCAGTTCCGCGCGCAGCCGCGCGGCCAGATCCGCGGCCTCCTGCCGGGCCGCGTCGGCCTGTCGGGCGGCGACCTCGGCGCGGTCGCGGGCCCGGGCGACCTG
>NZ_QGSZ01000107.1 GCF_003857055.1 Micromonospora inaquosa
GGCCGGCGGCCCCGTCGGGCCAGTGCCCGCGGCCGGCGCCACCGTCGGGCCAGGGCCCGCTGCCGGCGGCCCCGTCGGGCCAGGGCCTGCGGCCGGCGGCACCGCCCGGCAGGAGAGCGCGCCGGGCTCGTCGGTCAGCACCTCGGCGGCCGTACGGGTCACGAAGACACTGAGCCGCTCCACCTGCTCTGGAGTGCGCGCCGCCTCGTACCACCAGCCCTCGTCGCCGGTCGGGCGGTGCCAGCCGAGCGCGGCCAGGCGTCCGTGGTCGTGGCCGGGGCAGATCACCCGCACCACCTGGCGGCGCACCAGCAGCCGGATCCCGCGCGGGCCTGCGGAGAGCTCCAGGTCGGTGTCCCGGTCGCAGCGGGCCACGGTGTCCCGCAGCCGAGCGGCGACCTGCGGCCAGGTCGGCGACGGCGTCGTCACGCCGGTGCGCCCGGCAGACGGTCGTCCAGCCTCCCGAGCCGGGCCACGGTCTCCTCCAGCCGGCCCAGCGCCGAGAAGTCCCCCGGCGTGCCGAACAGGTCGCCGAGCCCCGCGCCGAGCGCGACGTCCAGCCCTTCGGTGTGCTCGTCGACGTGCGCGGATGCGACCTCGCGGGCCCGCCGGTACGCGTCGAGCACCAGCTCGGCCACCCCCTCCGTGCCGGCGCGCAGGGCGGCGGGCGCGAGGGTGAGACCGGTCAGCGCTCCGGTGGCGTCGACGGTCGCCGAGACCAGTCCACTCTCGTCAGTCGCGGTGCCGGACAGCTCGGTCAAATCGTCGCGAAGGCCCGCGAACCGGCGCTCGATGTCGGCGATCCGCCCGGCGAGCGCGTCGAACGCCGACGTCGGGTCCGTCATGAGATTCCTCCCCGTGGATCGTGTGACCGGGTGGTGCCCGGCGGCCGGGAGATCGTATCGTCGGTGCGCTCGACTCATGGGGGGAGGAACGGCATGCCACCGGATATCGATGTCGACGTGCTGGCGGTCCGTCGACTGGAGACAGCCGCCAAGCAGGTCGCCAGCTCGCTCGCCGCGCTGGAGGGGCAGATCATCTCGGCCGGCGACGTGCCGTCGGACGCCTTCGGTCATCTGCCGTTCGCCAGCGACATGCTGCGCGACAAGTACGCCGAGCAGGTCACCGGTGGCAAGGAGCTGTTCGCCGCCGCGAACGCCGCCTTCGGTCGGGTCGCGAAGGCGTTGGCCGACACGGCCGAGGCGTACGAGCACAACGAACGGGAGCTCGACGCCGGGTTCAAGGCCATCCAGTCGGGACTGCCCGGATGAGCGGGCCGGCCGGCAGTGCCGTCCAGCTGTGGAACGGCCTCGACAGCGCGCTCTCCGGCGTGCAGGACGCCGTCGACAGTGTCTGCCGGACCCTGGCGTGGCCGCTGATCCAGCTCGTCGACCTGGTCGACGGCGAACCCGCCGTGCTGCGCGCGAAGGCCGCCGAGTGGGACGCGCTGGCCACCCAGGTGCGTGACCTGGCGCAGGGGCACCGCGGCACCAGGGAGTCCGCGCAGGCCGGGTGGCGCTCACCCTCCGGTGTGGCGTACGGCCAGCGGTTGGCCGAGGTGGAGCAGCAACTCCTCGACGTCGCCGAGCAGTTCGCCGCCACCGCGGAGTACCTGCGCGGTGTCGCCGACGGCCTGCAGACCGTGCACGAGGTGCTCGTGGACCTCTGCGTGGAGTTCGTCAACTTCCTCCTGGTGACGCTGGTGACGGCGTTGCTGATGGCCCCGATCACCATGGGCGCGTCCTGGGCGGCCGGGGTGGGCGTCGCGGTCACCAGGGGCCTGATCGTGGTCACCCGGATGCTGAAGGTCATCCGGCCGCTCGCGGTGCACCTGCAGAAGGTCATCCGCCTGCTCCAGCGGGTTCTGCTGTACCTGCGCAAGCTGCGCACGCACCTGGACAAGCTGGTCGACATGCAGAAGGCGCTGCGCACCGGCAAGAAGTACGCCGACAAGCGCCGTGCCGCCGGCAAGCTCGACAAGTGGCACCACAAGTTCCTCGACCCCACCAAGGGCACCTACAAGCTGGGCAAGTCCGGTTCCCCGTTCGACATGGGCGCCCTCGAGCGGGCCGCCGCGCTGCGGGCACACGGGGTCGCCGACGGCGCTCGGGTGATCGCCCGGGACTGGGCGACCAACCTGCCGTGGAACGTGCCGAACTCGGTCGTGCACGGTGTCACCTGGGGGACGGTCGCGCTGACCAGCGGGCTCTCCGTTCCCGGCAGCGAGCAGGTCAGCGACCAGATCGACCAGGCGGTGCAGGGCGGCGCGGACTGGATCGACCAGAATGTCTTCGGGCAGCCGCCGGCAGGCCAGCCGGCGGGCCGCTAGGGAGGCGACGGTTGATGTCAGGGGAGCGGGGTCGGTTGGGCCGGTTCACCGACGCGGTGCTCGGGGGCGCGCGGGCCGCCCGGGACAAGGCCCGCGAGCTGCGCGACGAGTTCCGCACCAGCGACGAGCCGGAGCGCGCCCTGGTGGCCCCGCTGTTGACCGGGCAGGAGCTCCGCTACGTGGGGCTGGGACCGGTGCGTATGTCGCAGACCCACCAGGCCGGTCGGCAGCTCGCCGACGAGGTCGGCGCCGAGCTGGCCGACGCGCTCGACCCGAAGGTGCTGTTCGGGCTGCTCAACATCGTCAACCCGGTGGTCTGGGTCGACGCCGTCCTCACGCCGGTGCGGCTGGCCGCGGGTGTGCTGCTGCTGCCGGGCAATGCCGGCGCCCTCGCCGCCGGTGTGCCGGAGCTGGCCAGGCCGGAGCCGGGCCTGCCCCACCAACCCGCCCAGCGCGAGCCGATCCCGCTCACCGAGGAGCAGGAGGCGTTCCGCGCGCTGTTCCGGCTGAGCCAGTACCGTCCGCTGGCCGAACAGCTCGCCGAGATCGCCTACCGCCGCCGGTACGTCTTCAGCGGCGACCTCGCCACCCTCGCCGGCAGCCTGCTGCTCTTTTTGGAGCGCTACAGCGGCACACCGCTGGCCGTGACCGACACCCACCTGCACCTGCTGCGGATGGGCCCCCGCCCGGACGCCGACCGACCCGACCGGCGTCAACCCCGGGTGCTGTGGAGTGTGCGCCGCGACCGGGTGACCCGGGTCGACTCCGAGCGGGGCGCGAGCGGGCTCGTGCAGCTCGCCTCCACCGTCGTCTTCGACGACGGCTCGTGGATCCGGCTCACCCAGCCCGCGCTCCGCGACGACCAGTCGCGCTTCCTGACCGCGATCCAGGACCTCCCCGGACAGCGTCCGACCCCGTGACCCCGGCGCGCCGGACAGCTGTGACCCCGGCGCGCTGGTCAGCCGTCGCGTTCGGGGTAGCCGACCGGCACCGCGGAGACGTCGTCCAGCGCGGTGGTGATCTCCTCGGGCAGTGTGATCCGTTCCACCTGGAGCGCGCCGAGCAACTGTCCCACCGTCCGGGCGCCGAGGATCGGCGCGGTCACGCCAGGCCGGTCCCGGATCCACGCCAACGCCACCTCCAGCGGCGACACCCCGAGCCCTCCGGCCGCGGTCGCCACCGCCTCCACGATGCTGGAGCAGCGCGGCTCCAGGTAGGTGGCGACGAACCGTTCGAAGTGCGGCGACGCGGCCCGGGAATCGGCCGGACGGCCGTGCCGGTACTTGCCGGTGAGCACCCCCCGGCCCAGCGGCGACCAGGGCAGCACGCCGAGGCCGAGCGCGTCGCACGCGGGCAGCACCTCCCGCTCCACGCCCCGTTCCAGCAGCGAATACTCCACCTGGGACGCGACCACGGGCGCCCGCCCCGGCCAGGCGGTCTGCCAGGCGGCGGCCCGCGCGGTCTGCCAACCGGAGAAGTTCGACACCCCGACGTAGCGGACCTTGCCGCTGGCCACCGCGTGGTCCAGGGCGGCGAGGGTCTCCTCCAGCGGGGTGTCCGGGTCGTACCCGTGCACCTGGAACAGGTCGACGTGGTCGGTGCCGAGCCGGCGCAGCGACGCGTCCAACGTCCGCAGCAGGTGCCCCCGGGAGCCGTCGCGGCGTCGGCCGCTGCCGGGGCGTAACCCGGCCTTGGTGGCGATCAGCAGTTCCTCGCGGGGGACGAGGGAGCCCAGCAGGGAGCCGATCACCGACTCGGCGTCGCCGTCGCCGTACACGTCGGCGGTGTCGATCAGATTGCCGCCCGCGTCCAGGTAACTCTTCAGCTGGGCGGCCGCATCGTCGGCGTCGGTGTCCCGGCCCCAGGTCATGGTGCCGAGCGCGAGCCGGGAAACCGCCAGCCCGCTTCGGCCGAGCGGTCGCTGTTGCATGGGTGAACCTTATTTCGAACCTGCCGCCACGGATATCCTCGCTCCCGTATCTCTGCCGGTTCTGCCGGTTCCGCCGCCTGGGGCTGCCCCGGCGGAGGGGGGATCAAAGGTGTCGAGCCGGTGATCGAGTCCGTTATCGGCATTGCGTAACCTGGTGCGACCTGTGCCACGGATGGGGGAGGACCTGTGCGACTCGGGCTCAGTCTCGGATATCAGACAGCGTGGAGCACACCGGCCGATCACCTGGCGCTGGCCCAGGAGGCGGACCGGCTGGGCTATTCGGTGGTGTGGGCGGCGGAGGCGTACGGCTCCGACTCGCCCAGCATGTTGGCCTGGATGGCCGGGCAGACCGAACGGATCGATGTCGGCGCCGCGGTGATGCAGATCCCCGCCCGTACGCCGGCGGCCACCGCCATGACCGCCGCCACGATCGACGCGCTCTCCGGCGGCCGGTTCCGGCTCGGCCTGGGCGTCTCCGGCCCGCAGGTGTCGGAGGGCTGGCACGGCGTGCGGTTCGCCAAGCCGCTCGCCCGCACCCGCGAGTTCGTCGACATCGTCAAGCTGGCCATCGCCCGCAAGGAGGTGGCGTACGACGGCGAGCACTACACGCTGCCGTTGCCGGACGGCCCGGGCAAGGCCCTGCGACTGGGCTTCCACCCTCCCCGCGAGCACATCCCGATCTACCTGGCCGCGGTCGGCCCGAAGAACCTGGAGCTGGCCGGCGAGATCGCCGACGGCTGGCTGGCCGTCTTCTACGCCCCGGAGTTCGCCGAGGAGCAGCTCGCCTCGGTGCGGGCCGGGCGGGCCAAGGTCGGCAAGGAGCTGGCCGGGTTCGACGTGGTGCCGTCGGTGCCCGTGGTGGTCGGCGACGACGTGGCCTCCTGCGCCGAACTCGTGCGCTGGTACGCCGCGCTCTACGTGGGCGGGATGGGCAGCCGGCAGCAGAACTTCTACAACCAGCTCGCCACCCGGATGGGTTACGGCGACGCCGCCCGCGAGGTGCAGGACCTGTACCTGGCCAAGCGGCAGCGCGACGCCGCCGCCGCCGTGCCGATGGAGTTCATCGACCGCACCTCGCTGCTCGGCCCGAAGGAGCGCATCGCCGAGCGGATGCGGGAGTACGCCGCCGCCGGCGTCACCACGCTGTCGGTGACCCTGTTCGTGGCCGACCGGGACACCGGTGTGCAGACCCTGCGCACCGTCGCCGAGGCTCTGGACCTCTCGGGAGTCGGCGAGTGACCTGGGTCGAAGCAATCGTCCTGGGCATCGTCCAGGGACTGACCGAGTTCCTGCCGGTCAGCTCGTCGGGGCATCTGCGGATCACCTCGGCGATCTTCTTCGACCGTGACGCGGGCGCGTCGTTCACAGCGGTCACCCAGCTCGGCACCGAAGCGGCGGTGCTGATCTACTTCGCGAAGGACATCTGGCGGATCACCAGGACCTGGCTGGTGGGCATCCGGGACAAGTCGGTGCGCTCGAGCCTCGACTACCGGATGGGTTGGTACGTGATCGTCGGCTCGATCCCGATCGGGTTGTTCGGTTTCGTGTTCAAGGATCAGATCAAGACCGCTGGGCGCAACCTGTGGGTGGTGGCGACCACGCTGATCGTGTTCGCGTTCGTGTTGGCCTTCGCCGAGTACTGGGGGCGGCAGACCCGCACCCTGGAGAACTTCCGGATGAAGGACGGCATCGTGATGGGCTTCGCGCAGGCCATGGCGCTGGTTCCCGGGGTGTCCCGTTCCGGCGGCACCCTCACCGCCGGCCTGCTGCTCAACCTGACCCGGGAGGCGGCGGCCCGGTACTCGTTCCTGCTGGCCATCCCGGCGGTGGTGATGTCCGGCGTGTTCAGTCTCGGGGACGTTTTCGAACCGTCCGCCCCGGGCACGTCCGTACCCACGGTGGCCCAGACGATCGTGGCCACCGTCATCGCCTTCGGCATCGGCTACGCGGCCATCGCCTGGTTGTTGCGCTACGTGGCGCACCACACCCTGTATGTCTTCGTGCTGTACCGGGTCGCGTTGGGCACCCTGGTTCTCGCTCTGCTGCTGACCGGCACGATCAGCGCCACCTGACCGACCCGTCGACGGGCCCGGCTCCGCCTGCGGGCGGAGCCGGGGGGCAACTGTCGTCATCCGCTGCCCGCGACGGCCCGCCGCGGGGCCCAGGTCATAGGGTGGTCCCCGTGGCGACCCTCCTGCTTCTGCGACACGGCCGGACGACAGCGAACGCGGACGGCGGTCTGGCCGGCCGCCAACCGGTCGAGTTGGACGACACCGGGCGCGCCCAGGCCACCGCGGTCGGGGAGCGGCTGCGGCCGGTGCCTCTGGCCGCCGTGGTGACCAGCCCGCTGATCCGCTGCCGGCAGACCCTGGAGTTGGCGCTCCCGCAGGCCACCCCGGTCGTCGAGGACGGCCTGATCGAGTGCGACTACGGCAGCTGGGAGGGTCAGCCGCTGAAGAAGCTCGCCAAGGAGCCGCTCTGGCCAGTGGTCCAGCAGCACCCCAGCGCGGCCGTCTTCCCGAACGGCGAGGCGATGGCGGCGATGGCGGCGCGGGCCGTGGCGGCGGTGCGCTCCTGGGACGTGCGGGTGAGCGCCGAACACGGGCCCGAGGCGGTCTGGCTGGCCTGTAGCCACGGCGACGTGATCAAGGCCATCGTGGCGGACGCGCTCGGCGTACACCTTGACGCTTTTCAGCGGATCGTGGCCGACCCGGCGTCGGTGACGGCGATCCGGTTCACGCCGCTGCGTCCGTTTCTGGTGCGACTCAACGACACCGGCGGGGACCTGGCGGCGCTGGTGCCGCCGCCGACCAAGCGGCGTCGCCGCGCGAACCGGGTGGCCGACTCGGATGCGGCCGTCGGCGGCGGGGCGGGTGCGTCGCGGTGAGGCGCGTCACGACACCACCCCCGGCCGGGCCGTCGGCGCACCCCGGAGCGGCCGCCACGCCCGGCTACAGCCCCTGGTACGCCGGGCGCGCCGCCGCTGCGGCGATTCGCGTCGGTGGGGTGCGCGGTGCCCAGGCGGGCCGGATAGGGTCGTGGGTATGACCCACCAGGTGCACGCCTTCGAACCGCCGGAGCGGTTCGTCGCCGGGACTGTCGGGCCACCGGGGGAGCGCACGTTCTTCCTGCAGGCCCGCGGCGGCGGCAGGCTGGTCAGCGTCGCGCTGGAGAAGGTCCAGGTGTCCCTGCTCGCCGAGAAGCTGGAAGAGCTGCTCACCGAGGCGCAGCGTCGCTTCGGGGTGGACCTCCCCGAGCTGGCGCCGGTGATCGGCGACAACGAGCCGCTGGACACTCCGGTCGACGAGGAGTTCCGGGTCGGAACCCTCGGGCTGGCCTTCGACGTGGACACCGCGACCGTTGTGATCGAGGCGATCGCGGCGGGCGAGGTGGAGCCCGAGGTCGAGCTCGGCGACGAGGACGACGACGAGGACGACGACGACGAGGACGACGAGCCGGACGAGGACCTCGACCGCCTCCGGGTCCGGCTCACCCCGCAGGCGACCCGACAGTTCATCGAGCGGGCCCGGCGAGTGGTCAACGCGGGCCGGCCACCGTGCCCGCTCTGCGGCCAACCGTTGGACCCCGCCGGGCACCTCTGCCCGCGGCACAACGGTTATCACCGGTGACCTCGTCCGGCCTCCAGCCTCGCCAGGACGGCGACGCCGCGCTGCGGCTGCTGCGTGACGGCGCCCTCGACCTGGAGGGTCGGCTGGTCGACGCGTCGAACACGACGCTGCGCGGCATCCTGACCCTGGACGGGGCGACCGCCCGCTGCGTCTACAAGCCGGTCCGTGGCGAGCGCCCACTCTGGGACTTCCCCGACGGCACCCTGGCCGGTCGGGAAGTGTCGGCGTACCTGGTCTCCCGCGCCACCGGGTGGGGCCTGGTGCCGCCCACCGTGCTGCGCGACGGCCCGTTCGGCCCCGGCTCCTGCCAGCTCTGGATCGACGAGCCGGAGGACGCCGAACCGCTCGTCGGCTTCCTGCCCGCCGGGGAGCTGCCGCCGCGCTGGATCCCGATCGCCGCCGCCCAGGACGACGACGGTGCCGCGTACGCCCTCGCCCACGCCGACGACCCGCGGCTGGCCCGGCTCGCGGTGCTCGACGCGGTGCTCAACAACGCCGACCGCAAGGGCGGTCACGTGCTCGTCGGCGCCGACGACCGGATCTACGGCGTGGACCACGGCGTGAGCTTCCACGTCGAGGACAAGCTGCGTACGGTGCTCTGGGGTTGGGCCGGCAAGCAGTTGCCAGCGGACGCCGTGGAGATGCTCGACACGCTGGCCGGGCAGGTCGCCGGGCCGCTCGGCGCGGAGCTGGCCGACCACCTGACGATCAGCGAGGTGGCCGAGGTGGCCGCCCGGGTCGACCGGCTGCGCGAAACCGGCCGCTTCCCCCAGCCGCCGGAGGACTGGCCGGCGATGCCCTGGCCGCCCATGTGAACCGCTGTCATCTTGATCACCCGTGGGGTGCTCCGGCCTCGTCGCCGGGCTGGCTAGGCTGATCCCATGGAGTCTTGGGCGGGACACGAGGTGCCACGGCTGCCGGGCAGGGGCGAGCCACTGGCGTTGTACGACTCGGCACGGCAGGGCGTCCACCCGAGCGAGCCGGCCGACGCGGGAAGCATGTACGTCTGCGGCATCACCCCGTACGACGCCACCCACCTCGGCCACGCCGCCACCATGATCACGTTTGATCTGGTGCAGCGGGTGTGGCGCGACGCCGGCCGGCCGGTGCGCTACGTGCAGAACGTCACCGACATCGACGACCCGCTGCTGGAGCGGGCCGCCCGCGACGGCGAGGACTGGGTGGTCCTGGCGATGCGCGAGACGGCGCTGTTCCGGGAGGACATGGAGGCGCTGCGGATCATCCCGCCGGAGCACTACGTGGGCGCGGTCGAGTCGATCCCGGACATCGCCGACAAGGTCGAGGTGCTGCTCAAGGACGACGCCGCGTACCGGCTCGACGACGGCACCGGCGACGTCTACTTCGACATCTCCGCCACGCCCCGCTTCGGATACGAGTCGAACCTGACCCGCGAGCAGATGCTGGAGATCTTCCCCGAGCGCGGCGGCGACCCGGACCGGGCCGGCAAGCGTGACCCACTGGACCCGCTGCTGTGGCGCGGCGCCCGCGAGGGCGAGCCGTCCTGGCCGGGCGGCGAGCTCGGCCAGGGCCGCCCCGGCTGGCACATCGAGTGCGCGGTGATCGCGCTCAACCTGCTCGGCGACCGGATCGACGTGCAGGGCGGCGGCAACGACCTGATCTTCCCGCACCACGAGGCGTCCGCCGCGCACGCCGAGCGGCTCACCGGCCAGGCGCCGTTCGCCGAGCACTACGTCCACGCCGGGATGATCGGTCTGGACGGCGAGAAGATGTCCAAGTCCCGCGGCAACCTGGTCTTCGTGTCCCGGCTTCGCGCCGACAAGGTCGACCCGATGGCGATCCGGCTGGCACTGATCTCCGGGCACTACCGCAGCGACCGCACCTGGACCGACGAGCTGCTCACCGCCGCCCAGCAGCGTCTGGACCGTTGGCGGCGGGCCGCCGCCGCGCCCGCCGGGCCGTCGGGGGCTGAGGTGCTGGCCGAGGTACGCGCACGCCTGGCCGACGACCTGGATACTCCCGGAGCCCTGGCCGCAGCCGACCGCTGGGCCGAGGCGACCCTCGCCGGCACCCAGGATGACCCCGAAGCCCCCGCCCTCTTCGCCAAGACGGTGGACGCCC
>NZ_QGSZ01000174.1 GCF_003857055.1 Micromonospora inaquosa
CGCGCCCCCGCCCCCGCCCGCGCAGCCGGTGCCGCCGCCTGCACCAGCCGCACCGTACGAGCAGGTCCCTTTCCGTGACGCCGTGACGCCGGAGGTCCGCCGCTGGGCCGACCTACGCAAGCAGGTCGCGTACCGCTGCAAGCGCATCAACACCGGCCACATGGTCGAAGCCGATCAACGGTTCGGCGGGCGTGACGCGCTCGGCCCGCACGGCGTGATGCTGTTCTTCGTCTCCGACGCGCCGGGCGAGCCGCACGGCTACCGGCTGCACACCGCCTACCGGCTGTGGCTGGCCTCCCCGGACTCCGACGACCTGCCTCGGCTGTTGGCCGATCTCGACGGTGTGGCCCGGGACAACATCAACCGCGCCGCCTCCGTCCGGCGCCGCTGGCATCCCCTCGGGCCGGACGGCTCGATGGTCAACGGCGGGGACATGAGCCTGCCCGCGCACGCGACCTACGTCGGGGTGGGGGTCAGCACCCTCGACTCCGATCAGGGCCGCTGGTACCAGCTCGCCCACACGTTGCGGGACCTGCCGGTCACTGGCCGCCGGCTGTCGGTGTTCGATCTGAAGGGCCAGGCGTACGTGCTGCTGACTGACGGCACCGCCATGCACGTCGACCGCGACCCGCACGCCCGCATGGGCGTGGACGGCATCCGCTGCAATCGCACCCTTGATGCGGACCGGGTCAGCTACTACAACCGGCACGAACATCTGACCGAGGACGGCGACGACGCCACCCGGGCGGTGTGGCGGCACCTCGGGGCGCTGCACCACACCCTCACCGCGCACCTTCATGGGCGGTCGGCATGACCCACACCCCGACCCTCAATCTCGCGGACGCCGCGGACCTGAGCCGCACGCCGATCAACATCGACGCCGTGCTGGAGCACCTGGTGTGCGAGGCCGACGCTGCGGCGGCCACGAGCATCGGGTTTCCCGGCGCCGTGGACCTCGACCACACCGACGTCATGATCCGCCTCGGCAACCGCCTGTGGAACAACATCGGCGACCCCACCGACACCGGCGGGGTGGCACACACCCGGGCGCTGGAACGCGCCGTCGTCACCTGGGTCGCCGACCTGCTCGCCATGCCCGCCGATGACCGGTGGGGATACGTGAGCAGCGGCGGCACAGAAGGCAACCTGTCCGCGCTGCACGCCGCGCACCGCGCCGATCCCGCGGCCCGGATCTACTACTCGACCGCCGCCCACTACTCCGTGCCGAAGGTGGTGCGCCTGCTCGGAGCCCGAGGCGTTTCCGTTCACGCGCAGCCCGACGGGGAGATGGACTACACGCACCTCGCCGCGCAGCTACGCAGGCGGCGTCGCTGGCCGGCGATCGTGGTCGCGACTGCCGGCACCACCATGACCGAGGCAGTCGATGACACCGGCCGCATTCGCGCGGTCCTCGACGAGCACCACGCGGGCGGGCACCTGCACATCGACGCCGCCCTGTCCGGCATCCCCCTAGCCCTCGACGGGCGGCTGCGCCTCGATGACGCCAGCGGCATCCGCAGCATCGCGGTATCGGGTCACAAGTTTTTTGGTACGCCGACGCCGTCCGGAGTGGTGCTCATCCGTGATCACCTGCGCACCCACGGCAGCCGCGTCGCATACACCGCCACGGCGGACACCACCATCACCGGCTCACGGTGCGGGCTGGCCGCCGCGCTGCTCTGGCACGCCATCGCCACCCACGGCCGCGAAGGACACCGATGGCGGGCCACCGCAGGCCGCCGCCTCGCCGCCTACACCACCGACCGGCTCAACGCCGCCGGCTGGCCCGCCTGGCGACACCCGCACGCCTTCACCGTCGTCCTACCCACCCCACCCGAGCAGGTACGCAAGAAGTGGCTGCTAGCCACCGACGGCGACACGAGCCACCTCATCTGCATGCCCGGCATCACCCGCGGCCAGATCGACGCGTTCGTCGCCGACCTCGCCGCCGCCACACCACCGAGACCGGTACCGCGACCCCGGCCCGCGCCGGCAGCACCGACCAGCATCTCCGCGCATTAGCCGCACCGGCACCGGCAGCCGACTGACGAAAGGCACCCACCATGACCACCGGCTACGTCTTTCACCCCGAGTACCTGTGGCACGACACCGGCACCAGCGCCGGGGTGGTGCTCGCCAACCCGGCCGCCGGCATCGCACCCGCCGTGCACATCGAGAACCCCGAGGCCAAACGACGCGTCCACGAGCTAATCCACGCTCCCGGGCTGCTCGGCGAGCTGATGATCATCGAGCCCCGGCGGGCCACCGTCGCGGAACTCCTGCGCGTGCACACCGAGGCGTACGTGCAGCACATCAAAACCCAGAGCGACCTACACGGCGGAGGCGACGCCGGAGACGGATACTCGCCGGTCGGGCACGGCAGCTACGACATCGCCCGCCTCGCCGCCGGAGGGCTGATCGAACTCGTCACCGCCGCCGTGCACGGCGACATCACCAACGGGTACGCCCTGGTGCGCCCGCCCGGACACCACGCCACCGCCGACGCCGGGATGGGTTTCTGCCTGTTCAACTCGATCGCCGTCGCCGCCCGCCACGCCCAAGCCGAACTCGGGCTGGCCCGTATCGCGGTGGTGGACTGGGACGCCCACCACGGCAACGGCACCCAAGCAATCTTCTACGACGACCCGAGCGTACTCACGATCAGCCTGCACCAGGCGAACTGCTTCCCACCCGACTCCGGCTGGACGACGGAGAACGGTGTCGGCGAGGGTGCCGGCTACGCCCTCAACGTGCCGCTGCCACCCGGCAGCGGCCACGCCGCCTACCTCCACGCCATGCACCAGGTGGTCCTGCCGGCGCTCAACCGCTTCGCACCGGACCTGATCCTGCTCGCCAACGGCTTCGACGCGGGCGTGTTCGATCCCATGGCGAGGCAGATGCTCACCGCCGCCTCGTACCGCGAGATGACCCGACTGCTCATCGACGCCGCCGACCGGCTCTGCCACGGCCGGCTCGTCGCCGCCCACGAAGGCGGATACAGCCCCTTCTACACCCCGTACTGCGCCCTGGCGTTCCTCGAAGAACTCGCCGCAACCACCACGCACGTCACTGACCCTCTCGCCGTCGTCGTCGCCGGCTACGCCGCCGAGCCACTCACGCCCCAGCAGCAGGCGGCCATCGGCGAGGCGACGCAGCTCGTTTCACGACTCCACTCGCGCGTCACCACGAGCTGACGGCAGGTCGATCAACTTCAGGTAGGACACCATGAACCTCGTACCCAGCAGCACCAAGGCCCGTGCACTCCAGGGTGTCACGGTCGCGCCTGCTGCCCAGTCCGGAGGCGTCGATACCTGCACTTCGGCAGTCCTTACATCTGTCGTGGCTGACGGCCGGCGGACACATTGCGGCAACGCCCAAGCCGGGCCGATATCGCCAACCCCCTGAGCGTCCTTGGAGGAGACGATGACCATCCGCGTCACGCCTATGACGCCGCCCGTGGCAACACCGGCCCGGATCGTGCCCGCCAGCGGCTGGCCGCTGCTCCACCTGATCAAGAAGGTCATCCCCTGGCCCGCCGACCCGCCAGCGAATGGCATCCCGCCCACCCAACGACCATTCGACCGCGAACCGGCCACCGTTGACGGCATCGACCGGTACGCGCCCGGCGCACCGGTCTGGGCATACATCGGCGGCGCATGGCTGACCGCGTACGTCGCCGATACCACCGGCAGTTCCGCTCTGGTCTCCTATCCCGCACCCGGCTCGGCCGAAGCAATGTTCGAAACGGTGCACGTCTCCCACCTCCAGCTGCGCGACCGGCCGAGCCGAGCCAGCTACGGCGGCCCACCGTCAGCCAACGGTTCGCCCGACTCCGCGGACGTTCCCGACGCCGGCCACGCACGAGTGATTCTCGACGTGCACTGCCCGGACGAGCACGGTATGTGCACCGCCTGCGTGTACCTCGCCCACTTCTGTTGGGCGCCTTGCCCGCGTGCCCGCCAAGCCATGACCGCGCTCGGCATCGTCCCCATGGCGCAGTTCGGCGGACAGTGATGGCTGTCCAGCTAAAGCTGCCGACCTCGGCACGCCGCCGGATCTATCAGGCCCTCGTGGACCAGCCCGGCAGGCACTGGACGGTCCGCACGCTGACCCAGGCGCTAGCCCTGCACGCCAGCGTCAAGGAGACAGCAGTCCGCGACACGATCAACTTCCTGCTGAGCCTGCAGCTTGTTGCCCTGGTCCCGCACCAGCGAGCCATGACCATCAGCCTGACCGCACCCGGCGAACGCGCTCTGATCGTCGCGCTTCGCCGCGCCAACTCGCAGGCAGGGACATGACGATGCTCATCGGCTACAGCATGTGGGGCTTCCTCGGCAATGGAGTGGTCGACACCCCGGACGGCTCACGCGCTTACCGCAAGCCATTCCTCGACGCTCTGCGGGCCGAAGGCCACGACATCGTGCTGCTGCAGCGCAACCGCGACGCGCTAGACAGCGGCGAGAACTTCAGCAGCACCTACCGGTGGAATCCGGCGGGCTTCCCCAGCCTCGACGCCGTCATCCTCGAATGGCGCTGGCCCCTGCCCGGCCGCAACACCATCCCGTGCGGAACCCCCGGCCACACCTGCGACCTGCACCGGCAGACCGAGCTAATCGATAGGTACACCCGCGAGTGCGGCACGCCGACGCTGATCTGGGACCTGGATCGGCAGTTGCCTGCCGATGATCCGCTGCGGGCGATGCCGAGCGTCTCGGTCGGCGAGTTCGCGATCCTGACGACGCCGGGTGCCCGGCATCTTCCCTGTCCGGTACCAGATGAGCTGCTGGACGCCGCCGACGCCAAGCGGCTGAGCCGCACGGTTCGCGAGGTGCCGTTGGTGTATGTCGGCAACCAGTACGACCGCGACGATCACTTCGATCGCTTCTTCGCCCCAGCCGCCAAGCTCGTACGGCACCAGGTGGCCGGCAAGTGGACCCGAATCGAGGCGTGGCCGCACGTGGAGTTCATCGGCCGGGCGGCCTTCCACGACGTTGACGGCCTGCACCGCAAGGCCCTGGCGACCATTCTGCTTCTTCCGGAGCGGTACTGGCGTGTCGGGCACATGACGTCACGTTGGTGGGAGGCCCTGCTCGCGGGTTGCATCCCACTGGTGCCGGTCGAGATGCGCGGCGTGGAACTCTACCTGCCGCGCGATCTGCACGTGGCCGACGGCCAAGACGTCATCGACCGGCTCGCCTGGCTGCGTGGCCTGGCCGGAACGAGCCAGCACGCCGATCTGCTCGCTGCCTGCCTGGCGCGGCTGGAGCCGTTCCGCTGCTCGACCATCGCACGCGAGGCGCTTGCCATCCTGGAGGATGTTTCATGATCACCGGACCGGTCTACACAACCTTCGAAGACGCCTACCTCGCCGTCCTACGCGAGATCCGCCAGGCGCCGCAATACGAGACTGAAACCCGGGCCAAGACAGCGATCGAGACGACCAACGTCTTGCTGACCATCCGCAACCCGGTCGCGCGTACGCCGCACATCGCCGCCCGCAAGGCCAACGTCGTGTTCAACCACGCCGAAGCACTGTGGTACCTGACCGGTCGCGACGATCTCGACATGATCGCCCACTACGCGCCGAACCTGCGGCGACTGTCTGAGGATGGCGAGACCCTGACCGGCACCGCCTACGGACCGCGGCTGTTTAAGCCAACCAAGCCCGACGACCGCTGCCAGTTCGACCGCGTGATCGAGCTGCTGCGCCGCGACCCAGACGCCAAACGGGCCACGATGCTGATCATGCAGCCAAACGAGCTGGTCGACCCGGACAACCCCGATGTGGCGTGCACCCTCGGACTACAGCTGATGCTGCGCGGCGGTCAGCTGCACATGAGCGCCTATATGCGTGGCAACGACGCCATGATCGGGCTGCTCGGGGACGTGTTCGCGTTCACCCTCATCCAGGAGTTCGCCGCGCGGCAGCTCGGCGTCGAGGTCGGCAGCTACGCCCACCACGTCGGCTCCATGCACATCAACGTCAACGACCTGCCGAAGGTCGACCGGATGCTCGCCGAGCGCACCCGCCCCGCCTTCCCGGCCGAGCAGATGCCGGCGACGACCTGGACCGACCTCGCCGAGGTCGCCACGTGGGAGGAACGACTCCGTAAGGACGCCGCCGTGTTCGGCCCCGACGACGCGGCTGGGCTAAAGCCGTACTGGGCGCAGGTCATCGCCCTGTTCGAGGTCTACCGGCAGGTCGTCTACCGGGCCGACCAACCCGTCAGCCCCGAGGCGCTGGCGATGCTGCGACCGGGCCACCGCTGGCTGATCGAGCAGCGATGGCCGACCCGCGTGCCGCAGGCGGTGGCGTCGTGACCGCCGTGGACTGGACCCGCTGGGCAGTCGTCCTGCTCAAACCGGACTGCCTCAGCCGGGGTCTCGTCGAGCCCGTCCTGACCTGGATCGGCGAGCACGTCACCATCGTCGACCGGCGCACCGTCACCCCAACCGAAGCGCAGGTCTTCGCCCACTACGAAGATCTGCTCACCACCCGCCTTGCCCACTTCACCTGGGTCGACGTCCCGGCCGACCTGCGCCGTACCTACGTCGGCCAGCGCGTCGGCATCGCCCTCGCGTACGGCGAGGCCGCCGCGCCACGGCTACGCGAGCTGATCGGCGACTTCGACCCCAATACCGCCGGGCTCGACACGATCCGCGGCCGGTTCGGCATGGACTCGCTGTCCAAGGCGATGGCCGAAGGACGGCTGATCGACAACGTCATCCACACCTCCGACGACCCCACAGGCGCCGAACGCGAGTTCGGCATTTGGTACGGCCCGACCGAGCACCACCTTCTCCGCCCGCCTGCCACCGCCGAAAGGAGCCCCCGGTGACCGAACTGCCCCTGCTGGCCCGCGTCCCCCGCGAACTGCCCATGCTGAGCGACCACGTCAAGGCCGCCCTCGACCCCTACATGGCCCAGATCGTCGGCTACCGCAAGAGCGGCCTGTCGCTGAACCACATCATCGGCTGCCCCCTGGACTGCGCCTACTGCGTCCGGCACTTCTGGGGCAACTTCGAGGTCAAGGTCCCGCACCTGCTGTGCTCCACCGACGAGGCGATCGACCGGCTGCTCAACCACGAGGCGTTCCAGCCACACACCACCCCGATTCAGCTGCTCAACAAGGCCACCGACGGCTTCGTGCCGGCAGTCAAACCGCACCTATTCCAGATCCTTCGCGCGCTCGACGAGCGCGGCTACACCAACCACGTCCTAGTCATCACCCGGTTCCACGTCACCGAGCAGGACATGGCCGAGCTGGAACAGCTCAAACACGTTCGGGTCACGCTTCTGTTCACGTACTCCGGCATCACCGACGACCGCATCGAGCCGATCGCCAAGAGTGAGACCACGATCAAGTCCATCCGCACCGCCGCCGCCCATAAGAAGCGCACCGGCATGGTCCTGTACTGGCGACCCATCGTGCCCGGCTGGAACGACCAGCCCGAGACCATGGCAGCCGTGCTCGACCTCGGCCGGACCGTAGACGCGATCGTGTTCACCGGCCTGTACCACAAGCAGGAGAACGCCGAGTACATGCGCGGCCTCGGCATCGAGGTTCCATACGGCGACGACTTCCACCGGCGCAAGACCATGCCGTTCGACCTCGACGCTCACGTAGTCGCCGCCTGGCGCGCGTCCGGCATCGACACGCCGCTGTTCCGCAAGACCAGCTGCGGCGTCGCCCATGCCCACGGCACCGCCGACTACAACGGCCACTGGGGCATACGCGAGCTGTGCGACATCTGCCCGGTCAAACAGCAGCAACTGTGCGCCGACGACTACCGCGAACCCACCGCCGAAGACATGGATGCCGTCCTTTCCCAGCTCGGCTACGAGACCGACTTCGTGATCGAACCCGGCCACGTGTGGACACACGGGCTGGGCGAACAGCGCCGCTACGCCATCCAGCACACCCTGCGCCACCAGATCTGGGAACTGGACCAGCCGCACTACCTGGGCGCGCACGGCCGGTCGCTCAACGGTCACACCGCCAATCCCGAGCAGGTCTCGGCCCTGGCCGACGTCCGGGAACAGTTCGAGCGGGCGGCGCGGTATGAAGACGACTGACCCCAAACACGGAAAAATGGCCGCGATGGGCTCGCAGCTGTGGCACGACACCGAGATCGTCGCGCTCGATCTGGAGGGCAGCGGCGCCCAGGACCGCGACCATGAGGCGATCTTGGAGGTGGCGGTCGTTCCGCTCGTCCACGGCCAGCCCGACCTCGATCGGGCGTTCACAAGCCTGGTCAATCCGGGACGGCCGATACCTCAGCGGCCCTGGATCTCTCCGGGGCTGACCGATGCGGTGCTCACTGAGGCACCCCCGTTAAACGCGATCGCGGCACAACTGGCTGAGCTGATGAACGGGCGGTGGGTGCTCGGGCACAACGTCAAGGTGGACTGGCGGCTGCTGAGCAGGCACCTGCCCGATCTGCGCCCGGCGGGCCTGCTCGACACGCTCAGCCTCGCCCGGACCATGGACTTTCCCGACCGCTCGTTGTCGACGCTGGTAGAGGCTCTGCGGCTGCGGGAGGCGATGATCGCGGCAGCCGGAGGAAGCCAGCCGCACCGCGCGTACTGGGACACCGTGGCCACCGCCTACCTACTGCCGAAATTGATCTACCGGCTGTGGCCGAAGAAGCCCCCGACCTTCGACAGCCTCCGTCTGGCGGCCAGCGTCACGGTCCCCGCCGGGCCAGCCGACCAGCCTGGCTTGTTCGACTAGCGACGCCCCGAACCGCCCCGTTACCTTTTTGATCGTCCCCAGCCGGGGACTCCTCGGTCGCTCGGCCCGGTATGACTTCCTGCCCCTGTCGTTCGAATGATCCGGGGGGTGTTGTCGCCGGGTCGGGTGGCGTCGGTGGACCGCTGATAGGGACACGGCCACCCGTGTTCGGGGTAGGTCTCTTCGTAACGTGGCTGCCGGCAGTCCGACGCCTGGACCAGCGGCCGAGGCCACGATGCGATGCGTGGAGGCGGGTGCGGTGAACGATAGTTACGGCGTCTACCTCGGCTTGGACGTCGGCAAGGGTGATCACCACGCGGTCGGGTTGGCGCCCGATGGCAAGCGGCTGCATGACGCGGCGTTGCCGAATACCGAGGTCCGGCTGCGGCAGTTGTTCGACAAGCTGGCTCGTCACGGCCGGGTGCTGGTGGTGGTTGACCAGCCCGCCTCGATCGGCGCCCTGCCGGTCGCGGTGGCTCGGGCGTGTGGGCATCAGGTGGCCTACCTGCCCGGGCTGGCGATGCGCCGCATCGCTGACCTGCACCCGGGCACGGCGAAGACCGACGCTCGGGACGCTTACGTCATCGCTGACGCGGCCCGCACCCTGCCCCACACGCTGCGGCGCGTCGACGTCGGCGACGAAGCCCTCGCGGAGCTGGAGGTGCTGGTCGGGTTCGATGACGATCTCGCGGGTGAAGCCACCCGCGTGTCCAACCGGATCCGTGGCCTGCTCACGCAGATCCATCCCGCGCTGGAACGGGTCCTCGGCCCGAAGATTCACCACAAGGCGGTCCTGGAGCTGCTGTCGCGCTGCGGCGGCCCCGTCGGGCTGCGCAAGGCCGGCCGCCGCAAGCTGGTCTCGATCGCCGCCGTCCATGCACCACGCATGGGCGAACGCCTGGTCGAGCAGATCCTGACCGCCCTCGACGAGCAGACCGTGACCGTCCCGGGCACCCAGGCTGCGGAGACGATCCTGCCTCGGCTGGCTGACAGCCTCCGCGATGTCCTGCGGCAACGTGACCAGGTCGCCGGCGAGGTTGAGAGGATGCTTGATGCTCACCCTCTTGCCCCGGTCCTGACCTCGATGCCCGGCATCGGTGTCAGGACCGCCGCCCGGATCC
>NZ_QGSZ01000205.1 GCF_003857055.1 Micromonospora inaquosa
GCCGTCTACAGCGCACCGCCCTCGTCTCCACCCGCCCACCCGTGGACCGGCTCACCGTCGAGCCGGAGCTGCGCGGACGGGACGGGTTCGTCGCCGACCTGGTCGCCGGGCTAGAACCCGACGACGCCCCTGGCCCGCGTCCCGCGTACGTGCTGCACGGCCTCGGCGGTTGCGGCAAGACCATGCTCGCCCTGGCCGTCGCGCAGCGCGCCATGGCGCGCGGGATCCGAACCTGGTGGGTCTTCGCTGGCGGCGCGGAAAGCGTCTGGGCGGGCATGCTGGCCCTCGCCGCCGAACTGGGCGCGAACGCGGAGCAGTTGAGCCTCGGCAGCTCACCCGACCTGCTGTGGCGTCTGCTGGACGCGCAGACCGAACCGTGGCTGCTGATCATCGACAACGTCGACGACCCCCGCGGCGGGCTCGCCCTTCCGGGCAGCGAGCTGACCGACGGTACCGGCTGGCTGCGCCCGGTCAACGGCCGGCGCGGCATGGTCCTCCTGACGACCCGTGACGGCCGCGACGCCACCTGGGGCGACCCGCCGCCGCCGTGGTTGCGGTTGGTGCCGGTCGGCCCGCTTTCCCATCGCGACGGCGGAGCGGTACTCACCGGCCTCGCCGGCCCGGACGCGGGCACCCAGGAGGACGCCGAGCACCTCGCTGAACGCCTCGGCGGCCTGCCGCTGGCGCTGCGGCTCGCCGGGCGGTACCTCGCCCAGGCCGGCCGCCTCCCTCCAGCCATCGCCGGCCCGCGTCCGGTGCACACCTACCGCGCGTTCGCCGAGGCGCTCGACGACGGCCGCCACGACGAGCTCTTCACCGGCCTGTCGGAGGCCACCGGTTCCGCCGACCGCCGCGCCCGGGACCTGATCGGCCGCGCCTGGGAGCCGGCGCTGGATCTCCTCGGCCAGCAGCGGGTCGCGCACGCCCGGCCGATGCTGCGCCTGCTCGCCTGCTTCGAGCCCGGGCCGGTGCCGCACGGCCTCGTGCTGGTGTCGAAGCTGCTGGCCGACTCGCCGCTGTTCCTAGGCGCCGACCGGTACCAGGTGTGGGAGGCGCTGCGCGCCCTGACCGGCCTCGGGCTCGTCGAGGTCGCCCGTACCGAGGCGACAGATCCCGCCCTGGCCACCACGATCGCGATCCATCCGCTGGTCCGCGAGACGTCCCGCCAGCAGCCCGATCTGCACGTCGACGTGCACCGCTACCTCGAGCTTCTCGCGCGGCTGCTCAACCGGGTGACGGCGTCGCTCGACCCGCGCGACCTGACCACCTGGGAACGCTGGCAGGCGCTCGCCGAGCACTGTCAGAGCCCGCTCGGCCTGGTCGAGGAGTACCGGATCGACGCCTGGGACGTCCCGCCGGACTTGCTGACCCCGGCCATCCAGGCCACCCGGTTCCTGCGGGCCACCGGCCAGCTCCGCCGCGCCGCGGCCGCGCAGCAGCGGATGCTGCGCATCGGGCGCCGGGTGTTCGACCCGGAGCACCCGCAGATGCTCGGCGTCGCCCACGAACACGGTCGGGTGCAGTACGACCTGGGCCGGCTCGACACCGCGGCGCGCGAGCTGCGGACCGTCCTCGCCGCCCGGCAGCGCGTGCTCGGCCCGGACGACCCCGACACCCTGACCACCCAGCATTACCTGGCCCGCGTGTTACGCGATCGCGGCGAGCTCGGCCGGGCCGAGCGGCTACTGAGCCACACGCTGCAGAAGCGCAGGATGGTCCTCGGCGAGGAGCACCCGGACACGCTGACCACCCGCAACGTCGCAGCCGACGTGCTGCGGGCCCGCGGCCGGCCCGACCTGGCCGGGCCCGAGCTCGACGCGGTGCTCGCCGCGCAGGCGCGGGTGCTCGGCATCGAGCACCCGGCGGCGCTGGTCACCCGGTACCACCGAGCGTTGCTGTGGCGCGACCGGGGCGATCTGCAAGCCGCCGCCGACGGCCTCGCCGAGCTCGTTGACGTCAGCCGCCGGGTGCTCGGCGCCGAGCACCCGCGCACGCTCACCGCGCTGCAGGCGCTCATCGACGTCCGGTACGACCTCGGCGCCCTCGGCGAGGCTGAGACCGCGGCCCGGTCGCTGTTGGACGTGCGGCGGCACAACCTCGGCGACGACCACCCGGCCACCCTCGCCACCCGCCACCGGCTGGGCCAGATCCTGGTCCGGCGCGGCGACTACCGGATGGCGGACCACGAGCTCAGCGCCACCCTGGAGGGCCGGCGCCGGGTGCTCGGTCCGCGACACCGCGACACCACCGCCACCCGCGCCGATCTCGACGCACTGCGACAGCGCCCGGTCGGCTGATCCGGCCGGGCGGACCGACGAGGAGAGTACGACGACATGGAACCCCCGATCGACCGGAATCTGGCCGGCAAGCTGGGCGCGTCGGCCGCGACTGCGCTGGCCGAGTCGGCGACGCTGCGTGGCGTGCGGTACCGCTACGCCGGCTGGTTCGTCAATGGCCGCTCGACCGCGAACGTCGCGGCCGTCTACGAGGTCGGGCTCCGACCGGCCCGCAAGCTGATCCTCAAGCACGACGTGGCCGACAGCGCCCAACTCCACCTCGCCGAGTTCGCCCGCCACCACGCCGCGTGGGCTGACGCGCCGGACTTCGCCGAACGGCACCTGACCGCCCCGGACGGCGAGCCGATCCGGGTCGGCGATGGCTCCTGGATCACGTTCCAGGAGGTCGTCGGCGGCAGCTTCGTGGACTACCGGGTCCTGTCGGCCCTGTTGGCCGGCGTGCCGCAGGCGAAGGTGGCAGGAGTCGACCCCCGCCTGGTAAGTGCCTGCGACCGGGGCAGCTTCGCCGACGTCTGCACGGCGGTCGTGCGCGGGCTGCTCGCCGACTGGGCCGGCAAGCCCACGTTGCACGAGGTGCCCGTCGCCGAGGTCCTGCGCCGGCACCTGCTGCACCGCCTGACGCCGGGTCAGGCCCTGCACGCGGAGGCGGCCCGGTGGCCCGAGCGCTGGCTGACCCTCCCCGACGAGCCGCGCCCACTGCCCAACCCGTTCGCGCTGATCCATGACCCGGCGCTCACCGCTCGGCTGGCGCCGGTGCAGCTGGTGGTCGGGCGGGCGCACGGCGACCTGCACCCCGAGAACATCCTGGTCCGCACGAAGTTCGACCCCGGCGACTACCACCTGATCGACCTTTCCCGGTACGAGCCGGACGCACCCCTGACCCGTGACCCGGTCCAGCTCGTGCTGACGATCCTCGACCGCACCATGGATGAGCGCAGCGACCAACAGCGCGAGCTGCTGCTTGACCTGCTGATTGGCGGTACCGCCGACGCCCGCGACATGCTACCGAAGTGGCTGCCTGAGTTCGTGGACCGCGTGCGCGACGTCCAGCTCGACTGGATCCGCCCGTACGGCCTGATCGACGAGTGGCGGCAGCAGACGCTGCTGTCGCTGTCCGCCTGTGCGCTGATGTTCCTCGGCCGCCCCACCACCGCGCCCGCGCACCGGGAGTGGTACCTGCGCCTGGCGGCCCGGGCCGCCGCCGCCTACCTCGACAGCGTCGGTGACACCAGCCTTGCCCCTGAACCCGGCACCGCAGCGACCACCGTCACCCACCGGGCGACCGACGCCGGCGCGCACGTCGACACCGACCCCGTATCGCTGCTGTGCGCGAACCTGCCGGCGATTCGGGAGGCGGCCAGCCGACGCGGGCTGCACGGCGATGTGGACGCCCTGGTGATGCGGGCCCGCCTCGACGGCGACATTGCCGCCGACTACACCACCCTCATCCGCCGCCTGTTCGCCGACGACGAAGACGTACGCCACGGGCTCACCGGATTCGGCGGCGGTACCCCCGTGGTCGGCGAGGTCTTCATCTGCCCGCTGGAGCGGCGGCCCTGCGGTCGGGAGGCGCGCCGTCCGCCGAGCGGCGGGGCACCGCGGTGCCCGGTGGAGGGCAAGACCATGACCCAGACGCTGCGGTAGCCCGATGACGGACAGCGGCGAGTACGGGAGGAGGCCGGACCGGTGGCGGCCGGCGCTCGGGCCGCTCGGCGCGGTCTGGGTGGCTGGCGCCGCCTTCGCCATCGCGCCCTGCCACGACCCGCGCCGACTCGACCTAGCGTCAAACGCCGCCGACGGATGGCCGCCTGCGGCGTCCGCCGCCGCCGCGTTCGTGCTGGTGTGGGCGGCGATCGGGCTGCTGGTTCCGCTTCTCGCGGAGCCGATCGCGGCGCTGTGGCTCGGGCAGTGGCCGATCGGGGCGGGCGCGCTCACCGCCCGACGGCGTGAGCGCTGGAGCAGGGCCGATCAGCTGGTCGACCGCCTCGCGTCGGAGGGCGCGTCCGCCGAGTCGCAGGCGCGTGCGGTGGCCCGGCGGACGGCGATCGCCCCGGCTCCGCCGCGCCGGCCCACCTGGATGGGAGACCGCTGGTTCGCCGTCGAACAGCGGATCGCCGGGGCGTACGGCCTGGACCTGGTGACCGTCTGGCCGCGGCTGTGGCTCGCCCTGCCCGAGCCGGCCCGGGCCGAGCTGCGGGCCGCCAAGGCCGGTTGGGACCGCAGCGCGCAACTCGCGGCGTGGGCCGGGGCGTTCGCCGCCCTCGGGCTGGCGTGGTGGCCGCCGCTCTGCGTCGCGGCCGTCCTGGGCGTTGCCGGCTGGCTACGTGGCCGGGCCGCCGTCGCCTATCGGGCCGACCTGATCGAGGCGGCGTTCGACCTGCACGCCGCCCGGCTACCGGGCCTCCTCGTCGGCCTCGACACCGATGCCGGCCGCCGCCTCAGCGCCCACCTACGCAAGGGCACCTGATCGCCGCGACCGCGCCACCCGGCCTGTTCGGCCCGGTACGGCCCCCGTCCGGGCTCTGTCCGGACCGGGCCGCCGCTCTGTCGCCGCCCCCGCATCCGCCGCTTTCCTGTGGGCGTCGAGGCCCCAGCCAGACCGGCCGGGCCCCCACCACCGGGAGGCAGGCGTGCGCGTCGCCGTTGTCGGATCGGGAATCTCCGGGCTGAGTTGTGCCTTCTACCTCGCCGAGCACCCTGGCGTCGAGCTCGTGGTGTACGAGCGGGACGACCTGTTTGGCGGACGCGCCAACACCACCGCGGACGGGGAGCACTGCCCGCGCATTTTCCTCGACGACTACAACACCCTCCTCGACATCCTGCGCCGCATCGTCGGCCCCGACGGGCGCAGCATCCACGACCACCTGCGGCCGCTGCGGCGGTTCAGCTACATCCAGCGCTACGGCTGGGTCGAGGTGTCCCACCTGTACCGGGTGTTCGCCAAGGAGATCCCACTGGGCCAGCGGCTACGGATGATTCGGCGGCCACGCTCGCCTCTCGTCGCGGAACAGCACCCCGGCGCGAACGCCAACCGCTACGGCTCGCTAAGGAACTACTCGCGGCTCTCGCTGCTGCGCATGGCGATGAGCCTGCTGCGGTCCCGGACCGCCTACGCGTTCGACGGGCCGACCCGGACCTACCTGGTGGAGCCCTGGGTTCGGCACCTGACCGAGCGGGGCGTCGCGTTCCGGGCCGGGTGCCAGGTGATGGCGTTGACGCCGACGCCGGGCGGGATCGCGGTGCGTGCCGCCGGCGGCACGGATCTCTTCGACGCCGTCGTCGTGACCGCGTTCGTCCCCGACGTCATCCCGCTGCTGGCCGCCTCAGGCCTGCCATCGGAGGTGGGGCACGTCAACCACACACACTGCAAGGCCTTCACCGTCGAGCTGGACCCCGCCGAGCCGATCCTCACCGTGGCCGGGCCCGCGATGTACTGCCGCGATGGCATCAACATCGTGCTGCAGTCCGGTCACCGCCGCTGCATCGTGTTGGTGACCCGGGCGGCGAGTACCGCCGACGACTTCGTTCTCGGCAAGGTGCGCGACCTCCTCGGCCTGCAGCATCCGTTCCGGGAGGTCCGGGCGCGGGACAACCAGTTGCCCCGCGAGGCGGTGTACGCGGCCAGCTACCTGCGGCCGGAGGCCGTCCTGCCCCGGCCCGTGCCGGGCTTGTACCTCGCTGGGTCCTACCTGCACAACAGCTACCCCGTCGACTCCGGCGAGGGCGCCGCCCGCACGGCGCTCGCCGCCTATCGGCAGATCCGCCACGCCTACGACCTCGCGACGGCGCCGGCCGGCAGGGCCGGGTGAGCCCGATGGCCGACTCCCCGCGCCGTATCGCCGTCGTCGGCGCCGGCGTCGCCGGGCTCACCGCGGCCCACCTCCTGCAGCGGGTGGCAGACGTGACGCTCTACGAGGCCGACGACCGCCTGGGCGGCCACGCCCATACCCACGACGTGCCCACCGCCGACGGCGTGCTGCCCGTCGACTCCGGCTTCATCGTCCACAACGAGCGCACCTACCCACTCCTCGGCCGACTCTTCGCCGAGCTCGGCGTCGCCACCCAGCCGGCTGCGATGAGCATGTCGGTGCGGTGCAACGGCTGCGGGCTGGCCTACGCCGGCTCACGTGGCCCGGCCGGGCTGCTGCCGCGGGGGGACCTCGCCTCCCGCGGCCGCTACCTGACCCTGCTCGGCCAGGTGCCACTGTTCTACCGCCAGGCTCGCCGGCTGCTCTCCGAGCCACCGGCGCCCGGCGCGCCGGAGCCGACCCTCGGCGAGTTCCTGGCGAAGGGCCGGTACTCCCGCTACTTCGTCGACCACTTCGTGGCCCCGCTCGTGGCGGCCGTGTGGAGTTGCGGGCCGCAGCTGGCGACCGACTACCCGGCCCGGTACCTGTTCGCGTTCCTCGCCAATCACAGCATGCTCCAGGTGAGCCGCTCCCCCGGCTGGCGGACGGTGCGCGGCGGGTCGCGCGCGTACGTCGAGGCCGTCGCCGCGAAGCTCCGGACCGTACGCACCGGCGCCGCCGTCCGCGCGGTGCACCGGCACGCCGACGGGGCCACCGTCCGCGACGTCACCGGCGCGGCACGGGACTTCGACGGCGTGGTCATTGCGACGCACGCCGACCAGGCGCTACGCCTGCTGGCCCCGGCCACCCGACGGGAACGCGAGCTGCTGGGCACCTTTGCCTACGCCCGCAACGAGGCGGTGCTGCACACCGACGGCTCGGTGCTGCCGGGCCGCGCGGACGTGCAGGCCGCCTGGAACTACACCCAGCCGACCTGCCGCCCGGCGACCGGCGGCGTCCGGATCAGCTACTGCATGAACCGGCTGCAGTCGCTGCCGACCGCCACGCCGGTGGTGGTGACCCTCAACGCCGGCGACACCGTCGCGCCCGAGCGGGTGCTGGCCCGGATGGAGTACGAGCACCCGATCTACACCCGGCAGGCCGTCGAGGCCCAGCGCGGGCTGCCGGAGCTCAACAGCGGCGGTGTCGCCTTCGCCGGCGCGTACCACGGCTGGGGTTTCCACGAGGACGGCTGCCGATCCGGTGTCGCGGCGGCCGCGTACTGGGGGGCCGTGTGGTGAGCGGGGCCTACCTGTATCAGTGCGAGCTGCGGCACCTGCGGCTGACGCCGGTCCGGTACGGCTTCCGGCAGCGCACCTACCTGTGGCTGGTCGACCTCGACGCCCTGCCGGCCCTGCCGTGGTGGCTACGCGGACTCGCCGGCTTCCACGCCGAGGACCATCTCGGCCCCACCGGCACGACATTGCGCGCGGGCGTCGAGGAGTTCCTGGTCGCGCATGGGATCGACCTGCACGGCGGACGGATCAGAATGCTCGCCCACGCGCGCGTGCTCGGCTACGTCTTCAACCCCCTCACCCTCTACTGGTGCTGCTACCCCGACGGCTCGCCGGCCTGCGTGATCGCCGAGGTCCACAACACCTACGGCGGACGGCACCGGTACCTGCTGCGCCCGGACGGCCGGGGCCGCGCCGAGGTGAACAAGCGCTTCCCCGTCTCGCCGTTCTTCCCCGTCGACGGCTCCTACCAGATCCGCGTGCCGCCACCCGGCGAGCGGCTCGCCGTCGGCGTCACCCTGCGCCGCAACGGCACCACCACGTTCGTCGCCGGCCTCACCGGCCGTCGCCGTCCCGGCACCCCCGGCGGTCTGCTGCGCCTGGCCGCCCGTCACCCGCTGGCCACAGTGGCCGTGAGCGCCGGCATTCGGTTCCACGGCATCCGGCTCTACCTACGTGGCCTGCCGGTCCACCCGCACGCCGCGAGCGCCCTGACCGACGAGGAGGAGAAGTGAGCATCCGAGATTCCGTGCCCGCCGTGCGAGACACGACCGCCGCCTGGTGGCGGCCGCCGGACACGCTCCCGCCCGCCCCGATCCGGCGGCGACTGACCCGGTTCGCGGTCGCGCCGATGGCGCGCCGGCTCGGCATCCGAGTCATGCTGCCCGACGGGCGCGTGCTCGGTGGGACGGACCAGCAGACCCCGCTGATGCGCCTGAACCGTCCAGAGGCTCTCTACCGCCGCTTCGGGGCGTTCGGGCCGATCGGGTTCGGCGAGTCGTATCAGGCCGGCGAGTGGGACGCCGACGATCTGGCCGCCCTGCTGACCACCGTGGCCGGGCACCTTCGGTCGATCGCCCCGAAGCCGGTGCTGTGGCTGACCAGATTCCAGGCCCGCGGTCGCCGTTCGCTGGAAACCCGCAACACGCCCTGGGCGGCGGCCCGCAACGTCCGGCACCACTACGACCTGCCGGAGGAGCTGTTCGCGCTGTTCCTCGACGAAACCATGACCTACTCGGCGGCAATCTTCCCCACCGACGCCGCCGGCCGGCCGCAGGCAGACGAGGCGCAGCTCCCGGCGGCCCAACGCCACAAGATCGACCGGCTTCTCGACCTGGCCGGCGTGGGGCCTGGCATCCAACTGCTGGAGATCGGTACCGGCTGGGGCGCCCTTGCCGTCGCCGCCGCTCGCCGCGGCGCACACGTGCACACCGTCACGCTCTCGGTCAACCAGTGCCGGGCGGCACGAATGCGGGCGGCCGAGGCGGGCGTCGCCGACCGCGTACGGGTCGAGCTGTGCGACTACCGCGACATCCGCCCCCACCGCGCCGGCGGCTACGACGCCATCGTCAGCGCCGAGATGCTCGAGGGCGTGGGCGGCGAGTTCTGGCCCGACTACTTCACCGCGCTCGACCGCCTGCTGGCGCCCGGCGGCCGGGCGGCGATCCAGACCATCACCATGCGCCACGACGACATGCTCGCGACCCGGGCGAAGGACACCTGGATCCACCGGTACATCTTCCCGGGCGGCCTCATCCCGTCGGTGTCCGCCATTGAGGCGGCCTGCCGCCGGCACACCCGGCTGCGGGTTCACCGGGTCGGCTCCTACGGTTCGCACTACGCGGCCACGCTGCGGCTGTGGCGGGAACGGTTCGACCGCCACGCCGACGACGTCGCCGCCCTCGGCTTGGACCGGGCGTTCCAGCGCACCTGGCACCTCTACCTGGCGTACTCCGAGGCCGGCTTCGCCGCCGGTCACCTGGACGTCGAGCACCTCCTGCTGGACCGGGCGTCATGACCGCCGAGACGGCACCACCACGGCCCGACGCGGGCGTTGCCAACCGGTTTCTGGAGCTGGCGCAAGCCGCGACCGGGCGGACGCCCGCCGTGCGTCTGCGCGCCTGGGACGGCAGCGAGGCTGGACCCCATGGCGTACCGGTAGTCGTGCTGCGCGAGCGCGGCCTGCTGCGCCGCCTACTGTGGCACCCGAACGAGCTCGGCCTGGCCCGAGCTTACGTCGCCGGCGAGATCGACGTTGACGGCGACCTCGGCGACGCGCTGCTCCGGGTCCGCGCCGAGGCGGCCGCCGTCCGCCGCGCGCCGTGGCGGGTCCGTGCCGGGGTCGGCGCCCGGGCCGCCGCGCTCGCCGAGCAGG
>NZ_QGSZ01000105.1 GCF_003857055.1 Micromonospora inaquosa
GCCCCACCCCAGCCACACGCCACCACAGCGTCGATCATGGAGTGGATTCGAGGCGGCCCAGGCTGCTCTCGACCGGTGCCGGCCAGACGGAGTCCTTGAGGCCGAGGGCGTCCCGGAGGTAGGCCCAGGTGAGGCGCTGGATCAGCGCGACCCGCTCGGGGCTTTCGTCCGTCGTCTCCTTGGCTTCGTAGTCGGAGATGCCACCGAGCGTGTGCTCCGCCCCGAAGAGCGTGAGCAGGCTCTTGCTGCCCGGGCTCAGGTGGTACGCGTCGGTGAACCAGTCCGGCCCACGGACCGACAACGGGGAGTCGTCCCGATCGCCCGCGACCACGAGGGTCGGGGTGTTCATGTCCGCGAAGCTCGGGCTCATGAAGGGAAAATGCTCGGCCGCGAAGGGCGAGAGATCGCTTCCACCTTGGCCGGTCACGGCCAGCAGGACGCCTGCCTTGATCCGTGGGTCGAACAGGTCCTCTCCGGGGTTGCCGTCGGCGTCGAGGACTCGGGCCCCCAGCAGGGTGCTCGCCGTCTGGGCGCCCCAGGAGTGGCCGGCCACGGCGATCCGGGTGCGGTCGAGGCGTCCAGCGAGGCCGGGGACGGACGACTCCAGCAGGTCGAGCTGGTCGAGGCTGCGCTTCAGGTCGTCCACCCGAATGCGCCAGATCCGCGGGGTGCGGGGGTCGTCGGGCGGAAGGTTCAGTCGGCGTGAGTCGAGGTGGGTGGGCTGGATGACGACGAAGCCGTGTGAGGCCCAGAAGTCGACCAGCGGACCGTAGATGGTGGCCGAACCGCCGAAGCCGTGCGAGAGGACGATGACGGGCAGTTCGTGGCCGGTCGTGGGTGCGGAGACCCGTACCTGCAGATCGTCGCCGCGATCCGGGGTCGGCACCGTGATGGGGTGGACCGAGACCACCGGCGTGGGCGCTGGCATTGCGTGCATTGTCGCTCCTGCGTGACTTGGTGTTGGCCTGCCGCTCTGGCATGCTGCATATGTGGAACTTGGTTCCGCTAAAACATACGGAACACGGTTCCGTTTTTCCAAGGGATGTGACGGGGGTAACGGTGACCGGCACCGAGTCGGGCGCCCCGCGCAAGCAGCGGGCTGATTCGCGGCGCAACGAGACGGCGCTACTGGAGGCGGCCGCCGCGGCATTCGTCGCCTCCGGAGTCAATGCGCCGGTGCGCGACATCGCCACCAGGGCCGGCGTCGGCGTCGGGACGATCTACCGCCACTTCCCGACCCGGGCCGATCTGATCGTCGCGGTGTACCGACACCAGGTCGAGGCATGCGCCGAAGCCGGCCCCGTGCTCCTGGCGGAGAGCGCCACACCGCACGCCGCCCTGGCGAACTGGATCCACCTCTTCGTCGACTTCCTGGTCACCAAGCACGGTCTGGCCGAGGCGATGCGGTCCGACGACGCCGCCTTCCAAACCCTGCACGCCTACTTCCTCGCCCGGCTCGTCCCCGTCTGCGCCGAACTGCTCGACGCCGCCAGCACGGCGGGCGAGATCATTCCCGGCATCGACCCCCTCGTCCTGATGCACGGCATCGGCAATCTCTGCATCGGCGCCGACAGCCCCGACTACGACGCGCGCCGCATGGTCGAACTGGTCATCGCGGGCTTGCGGCTGCGTTAGCGCTCAGAGGAGATCCCCACCCGGACCGCGCCGGCGGCGGGATCGGGCGAAGGGGGCAGTTCGGGGCACGCAGGGCGGCCAGAGCGGCAGTCGAGACAGGGCCGGTCGTGACCACGTACCCTTTCGGCATGTCCACCCCCGCAACGAGCGCGGCCACACTCGCGCCGCGCCGGTCGAGCCGGTTCGTTGCCTGGGTGCGCGCGTGGCGCGCCGGGCTGGTGCCGTACGACGAGGTCGCCGACGCCATCGCCGGCGACGAGGAACACCTCGTTGCGGACGCCCCAGGCACCTGGACCGACGTCCCGCTGGGCGCCGCGCTGCCCACCCTGGCCAAGCTCTCCCCCGACGAGATCCGCCTGGTGCTGCCCGCGCCCGGCGACCCCCGGGGTCTGCCCGGCCCCGGCGACTTCGCCGGCGCGGCACTGGTCGCGGGTGAGGCGGTGGTCGCCGGCGGGCTCGGGTTGATCCCGGAGGTCCGCTCGCACACCTCCGGCTCCGGGGACTGCTTCGAGACGGTGCTGTGGCGGGTGTACCCGCTGCCCGCCAACGCGCCCGCCGCGTCGCTCTCGTTGCCTGGCGCCGCCGAGGCGGAGGCCGAGCTGGCCGCCGCGCTGGCCGAGACGACCGCCGCGCTGACCCGCCTCGACGTGGCCCAGTGGCGGCCCGAGCTGGCCGGCGCGCTGGCCGCGTTGCGTCGCCCCGACGGCGCCACCGATCTGCCGCCGGGCTTCGACCCGCGGGCCCGTCGACTCTTCGCCCGGGCCGCGGTGCTCGACCGGGTGCTCGCGCTGGCCGGGCACTCCGCGCCCGGCGGGGCGATCAACAACTACGAGGCGCAGCAACGGGACGCGGCACTTCGCCCCCTCACCGCCGCCTGCCGGCAGGCGCTGGTAGCCGCCTGCAACGCCCCCCTGCGCCCCTGACAACCGCAGCGCCGAGCACCGACGGCCCGATCACCGCCGCCGGCACGGCGGCGGTGATCGGGTTGGTCAGACCTCGTCGAGCAGGTCCGCGACCGAGTTGACGATCCGGGACGGGCGGTACGGGTAGCGCTCCGCCTCGGTGCGGCTGCTGATCCCGGTGAGCACCAGGATGGTCTCCAACCCGGCCTCCAGGCCACACAGGATGTCGGTGTCCATCCGGTCACCGATCATCGCGGTGCTCTCCGAGTGCGCATTGATGGTGTTGAGCGCCGAACGCATCATCATCGGGTTGGGCTTGCCGACGAAGTACGGCTCCACCCCGGTCGCCTTGGAGATCATGGCGGCGACCGAGCCGGCGGCGGGGAGCGCGCCCTCCATGGACGGGCCGGTCACGTCCGGGTTGGTGCAGATGAACCGGGCGCCGTCGTTGATCAGGCGGACGGCCTTGGTGATCGCCTCGAAGCTGTACGTGCGGGTCTCACCGAGCACCACGTAGTCGGGGGCGAAGTCGGTCAGCACGTAGCCGACGGCGTGCAGGGCCGTGGTCAGCCCGGCCTCACCGATGACGTACGCGGTGCCACCCGGCCGCTGGTCGGCGAGGAACTGGCCGGTGGCCAGCGCGGAGGACCAGATCGACTCCTCCGGAACGTCCAGCCCCATCCGGCTGAGCCGGGCCGTCAGGTCACGCGGGGTGTAGATCGAGTTGTTGGTCAGCACCAGGAACGGCTTGCCGGAGGCGCGCAACCGGTTGATGAACTCCGGCGCGCCGGGCACCGGCTGACCCTCGTGCACCAGCACGCCGTCCATGTCGGTCAGCCAACTCTGCACGGGCTTGCGGTCATGCATTTTGATCCTCAGAGGTCAGGGGCGACGGGTCGGCACACAACAGACGGTGGGGCAGGTGTCCCACATCGGCAGCTCGCCCAGGCGGCGGCGCAACTGCGCGCCGTCCGGGTCGGTCCGCTCGGTGACCAGCTCCCGCACCATGGTCACGAAGCGCGGGTCGGTGCCCGGCGTGGCGGCCCGGACGAAATCCAGGCCGAGCTGCTTCGCCGTCTCCAGCGCTTCGGTGTCCAGGTCCCACACGACCTCCAGGTGATCGGAGACGAACCCGATCGGGCTGACCACCACCCCGGTGGTGCCGCCCCGCGCGAGGCTGGCCAGGTGGTCGTTGATGTCCGGTTCCAGCCACGGCACCTGCGGCGGGCCGGAGCGGCTCTGCCAGACCAGGTCGTACGCCAGGTCGGGTGCGGCGGCCGCGGCGACGAGCCGGGCGGTCTCGTGCAGCTGCGCCTCGTACCGGCCGCCGTGCGGGCCGGCGTTGGCCGCCATCGAGCTGGGGATGGAGTGGGCGGTGAAGACCAGCCGGGTGGTGTCCCGCAACGCCTGGTCGAGCTGGTCCAGGGCCGCCCGGACCGCGTCGACGTGCGGCTCGACGAAACCGGGGTGGTCCCAGAACTGGCGCAGCTTCTCGATCACCGGGGCGTCCGGGCCGACGGCGGCACGGGCGGCGGCGATGTCCTCCTGGTACTGCCGGCACGACGAGTAACCGCCGTACGCGCTGGTGACGAAGGCCAGCGCCCGGGTCACCCCGTCGTCGCGCATCTGGCTGACGGTGTCGGCGAGCATCGGGTCCCAGTTGCGGTTGCCCCAGTAGATGGGCAGGTCGACGCCGTGCGCGGCGAAGTCGGCACGGACCGCGGCCAGCAGGTCCCGACACTGCTGGTTGATCGGGGACACCCCACCGAAGTGCTGGTAGTGCTCGGCGACCTCGGCCAGCCGCTCGGGTGGCACACCCCGGCCCCGGGTCACGTTCTGCAGGAACGGCATCACGTCCTCGGGCCGTTCCGGCCCGCCGAAGGACACCAGGACCACCGCGTCGTACGACATGGGGTCATTCTTGCCCCTCGGCCGGGACGTCCCGGCGACGCCCCCTGATCCGGACGCGCAGATCACGCGTCCGGCGGTCAGGGAGCGTCGCGGTGCGGCGTCAGGAACCGATCGCGTGATAGCCGCCGTCGACGTGAACGATCTCGCCGGTGGTGGCCGGGAACCAGTCGGAGAGCAACGCCAGGCAGGCCCGCGCGGCGGGCTCCTGGTCGGTGAGGCTCCAGCCCAGCGGGGCCCGCCCGGCCCAGGCCTCCTCGAACTGGTCGAAGCCGGGGATCGACTTCGCGGCGATGGTACGCAGCGGCCCGGCGGCCACCAGGTTGCTGCGGATGCCCTGCTTGCCCAGGTGCAACGCCAGGTAGCGGGACGCGGACTCCAGGCCGGCCTTGGCCACGCCCATCCAGTCGTAGACCGGCCACGCCTTCGTCGCGTCGAAGGTCAGGCCGACCACCGCGCCGCCGGGCGACATCAACGGCAGCGCCGCCATGGCGAGCGACTTGTACGAGAAGGTGGAGACGTGCAGGGCGGTCGCCACGTCCTCCCAGGGCGCGTCGAGGAAGCCGCCGCCGAGGCAGCTCTGCGGGGCGAAGCCGATCGAGTGCACCACACCGTCGAGGCCGTCGACGTGCTCGCGTACCCGGTCGGCGAGGCCGGCCAGGTGCTCGGTGTTGGTGACGTCCACCTCGATCACCGGCGCCGGCTCGGGCAGCCGCTTGGCGATCCGCTCGACCAGGGAGAGCCGGCCGTAGCCGGTGAGCACGACCTGCGCGCCATTCTCCTGAGCGAGCTTCGCCACCGAGAAGGCGATCGAGGCGTCGGTGATGACACCGGTGACGAGCAGCCGCTTACCGGCGAGCAGTCCGGACATCGCAGATTTCCTCCGTAGTCAAAAGGGTTAGTGGCCCATGCCGAGGCCGCCGTCGACCGGGATGACGGCGCCGGAGACGTACCCGGCGCTGTCGGAGGCCAGCCAGGTGACCACGGCGGCGACCTCGTCCGGGCTGGCCATCCGACCGGCCGGGATGGACTTGAGGATCTCCGCCTTGCGGTCGTCGGAGAGGCCGGCGGTCATGTCGGTGTCGATGAAGCCGGGCGCCACCACGTTCGCGGTGATGTTGCGGCTGCCCAGCTCCCGGGTGATCGAGCGGGCGACGCCGACGAGGCCGGCCTTGCTGGCGGCGTAGTTGACCTGCCCGGCACCTCCGGCGAGGCCGACCACCGAGGAGATGAAGATCATGCGGCCCCACTTGGCGCGGAGCATCTTGCCGGAGGCACGCTTCGCGACCCGGAACGCGCCGGTGAGGTTGGTGTCCACCACATCGGTGAACTGCTCCTCGGACATGCGCAGCAGCAGCGTGTCGGCGGTCATGCCGGCGTTGGCGACCAGCACCTCGACCGGCCCCAGCTCGGCCTCGACGGCGGCGAACGCGGCGTCGATCGAGGCGGCGTCGGTGACGTCGGCGCGTACGCCGAACAACCCGTCGGGTGCCTCGCCGCTGCGGTGGGTGACCGCCACCCGGTCGCCCTGCTTGGCGAAGGCCTGCGCGATGGCCAGGCCGATCCCCCGGTTGCCCCCGGTCACCAGCACGGTACGGGCCACTGTTCCCCCTTGCGAATGGTCAGCACGGACGCGTCGGAGCCTAGGCGTTACCGGCAGGTAAGCGCTAACGGGAGTCGCGTCACACTGGGGTATCACACCGGGATCAACCCCTGGTGGCACGCCTGGTGGCGGGGTCGGCCCGTAGCCTCCGGGTGGTGAACCGGCAACCGATCGCCGTGGCCCTGCGGGGCCTGCGGCAGACCCTGCTGGGCCCGGACGCCCCGGTCGAACGACCGCTGCTGGCCCGGTGGCCCGGGCCGGCCCGCTACGCCGCCCCGGTCGGCCTGCTCGCCGCCCTCGGCCTCTTCCTGATCACGCTGACCGTGGAGAGCGAGTGGGGCCTGCCGACGCCGGTCGCCGTGCTGTTCGCGGCGATGACCGTGGCGCCGCTGCTGGCGCTGCCCCGGCGTCCGCTGCTGGCCTGGCGGTTGACGGTGCTGGCCCTGCTGATCTGCACATTCAACGCCCCCGCCGACCAGGCCTGGCCGTGGACCCCGCCGCTGACACTCGGGTCGATCGCGGTGCTGGCGGTGGTCGTCGCACGGGTCGACCGGCCGGTGCTGGCCTGGGTCGTGCTGATCAGCACGGTGCCGGTGCTCACCCTGGTCCATCCCGACAACCGGGTCCCCGTCCTCCTGCTGGTCGGCGCGCTGTCGATCGTCGGCGACCTGATCCGCCGCAACCGGGTGTCCCGGCACGCCCTCGCGGCGCAGGCCGAGCTGAGCGAACGCGAGCAGGAACGCCGCGGGGTGCTGGAGGAACGCACCCGGATCGCCCGGGAGCTGCACGATGTGGTGGCCCACCACATGTCGCTGATCGCGGTACAGGCGGAGACCGCCCCGTACCGGCTGACTGACGTGCCGGCCCCGGCAGCCGCGGAGTTCGTCGCCATCGCCGCGTCGGCCCGCGACGCGCTCACCGACATGCGGCGACTGCTGGGGGTGCTGCGCAGCGAGACGAGCGGGCCGCAGACCGCGCCGCAGCCGGACCTCACCGACCTGGGCGCGATGGTGGACGCGGCTCGCCGGGCCGGGCTGCCGGTGACCCTGGACGCCGAGCCGGTGGAGGACGACCGGGTGCCCGCGCCGGTCGGGCTGGCCGCGTACCGCATCGTGCAGGAGGGCCTGGCCAACGCGGCCCGCCACGCGGCCGGCGCCGCGGTGCGCGTCACCGTCCGCGTCGGTCCGTCCAACCTGGGGGTACGCGTCGAAAACTCCCCTACCGACGTCCGACCGACCGCCGACGGCGGCTCCGGGCACGGGCTGACCGGCATGCGGGAGCGGGCCACCTCGCTGGGCGGTACGTTCACCGCCGGGCCGCTGCCCGACGGGGGTTACGCGGTGGCGGCCGAGTTGCCGTACGACGCGGAGGGCGGGGACCGATGATCCGGGTGCTGATCGCCGACGACCAGGCGATGGTCCGGCAGGGTTTCGGCGCGCTGCTCGCCGCCCAACCGGATCTGCTGGTGGTGGGTGACGCCGCGGACGGGGCGCAGGCCGTGGCCGCCGCACGCCACCTCGACCCGGACGTGGTGCTGATGGACGTGCGGATGCCGGTGATGGACGGGCTGGAGGCCACCCGCAAGCTGCTCGGTGACCGGTCGGCGCAGCGACCCCGGGTGCTCATCCTCACCACCTTCGACCTGGACGACTACGTGTACGAGGCGCTGCGCGCCGGGGCCAGCGGCTTCCTGCTCAAGGACGCCCCGGCGGCCGATCTGGTGCAGGCGGTTCGGGTGGTGGCGGCCGGGGACGCGCTGCTCGCCCCGGCGGTCACCCGCCGGCTGATCGCCGAGTTCGCGGCCCGCCCGGACCGCCGCCGCCCCCGCCCCACCGACCTGGCCGGGCTCACTCCACGCGAAACCGAGGTGCTCCGGTTGATCGCCCGGGGCCGCAACAACGCGGAGATCGCGGGTGACCTGGTGGTGGCCGAGCAGACCGTGAAGACGCACGTCGGGCGGATCCTGGCCAAGCTGGGTCTGCGCGATCGGGCCCAGGCCGTGGTGCTGGCGTACGAGACGGGCCTGGTGTCCGCCGGCGAGTAGCCCCGTGGAGCCAGTCTCCGAACGGCTCTCCGGCACGACGACCGGGCCCCACCTCTGGGCGCACTCTCCCTCCGGACGACATTCCGGAGGGAGAACGTGATGCGACGACGAGGTGCCAGCCGGCTGGCGATGGCCGCGCTGCTCGGCGTGAACCTGGTCCTGCCGACCCGACCCGGTCCGGCCACGGCGGCGGGGTTCGTCGAGGCGTACCCCGTGATGGCGGCGGCGATGCGCGCGGCCGGCCCCCCGTACGCGGACTGGGCGGCCGACGGACGCCGGTTCCTGCTGTTCGACGCGCGCGGTGACGGCCGGGCGGTCGAGGTGCTCGGCGACCTCGCCACGGCGGACCGGATCGCGGTGCTGGTCCCCGGGGTCGGCAGCACCCTCGCCGACTTCGACAGGGGGTTGGGCGGGGTGGCCCGGCGAGCGCCGGCGGTGCAGGCTGGGCAGCTCTACCGAGAGCTGCGGGCGACCGACCCGGCGGCGCGGGTCGCGGTGCTGGCCTGGCTCGGCTACGACCCGCCCGACGGGGTGTTGACCGCCGCCGGTGGCGTCAGCGCCCGGCGCGGCGCGGCCGGGCTGGCCACGCTGCTGCGGGAGCTGGCCGGGCGGCGTCCGGCGGCGACGATCACGCTGGTCGGGCACAGCTACGGGGCGCTGGTGGTGGCACTGGCGGCGGCGGACGCCCCGTCCCAGGTCACCGACGTGGTCAGCCTCGGCGGGGTCGGCGCTGGCGTGCAGCGCGCCGACGACCTGCCCGGCGGGCGACGGTTCTGGGCGGCCGAGGCGCCGACCGACTGGATCCGTCGGGTCCCGCCGGTGCGGCTTCCCGGCCTGGGCTTCGGCCGGCGACCCGGCGACCCGGCGTTCGGCGCCCGCCCCCTGCCGGTGGGCGGGGTGGCGGGGCACGACGGCTACCTCGCGCCGGGCAGCGCCGCGCTGGTCGCGGTGGGGGCGATCGTGCTGGGCAGCGTCGACGTCGACCGGATCGGGGACGCGCGGTGAGCCGGGACCGTGCCGTCGACGCGCTACGGGCGTACGCCATCGGCGGGGTGGTGCTGGGGCACTGGCTGGTCACCGGCTTGGTGCTGACCTGCGACGGTGGGCTGCACCAGGCCAGTCCGCTGACCGCCCTGCCCGGCCTGGCCCCGATGACCTGGGTGTTGCAGACGCTCGGGTTGTTCTTCTTCACCGCCGGGTTCGGCTCGGCCCGGTCGCTGGCCCGCCACCCGGACGGTACGGGCCGTTGGCTGGCCGGTCGGCTGCGCCGGCTGCTGCTGCCGGCTGTGGCGCTGCTCGGCGTGGGCGCCGCCGTGCTGCTCGCCGCCACCGTCGTCGGCACCTCCGACGACACGCTCGCTGTCGCGCTGCGGCTCGCGGTCAGCCCGCTGTGGTTCCTGCTACCGCTGGTGATCCTGGTCGCGGCGACCGGCCCGCTGCGCGCCGCCGTACGCCGGTGGGGGGTGGCGCGTTGCGGAACACCGGCGGTGGTCATGGTCGCCGCGGTCGACCTGGCCGTCCGCCTGCTACCGGCCGGCACCGACCTGCCCCCGGTCACCGTGCTGGCTGCCTGGTCGGTGCCGTACCTGCTGGGGGTGGCGCACGCCGACGGGCGGCTGGACGGGCGGCGGGCGCCACCCCCAGCAGGTACGGCAC